>NZ_LEKF01000023.1:0-107388 GCF_001029595.1 Pseudomonas sp. ARP3 | reverse complement strand
GGTGTGGTGCTGTACCTGATGCTGCGCAAGCAGCTTAAGCGCGGTCGGTTCAAATATCCGCCGGTGATCAGTTATTTCAACGGCAAGCGCGGCTTCGAACGCAGCCTGGTGGTGATGATGCGCGGCGTGCGCAAGATCGAAAAACGCATCAGCACCAAGCGCCTGCAACCGCAGTTGTTCCTATTGGTACTGGTGGCGCTGATCGGCGGCATGATCCCCATGCTCAACAGTGGCCTTAGCTGGGGTGACCGTCCGAAAATCCCCGGTTCGGTGGTGTTCGTGACCCTTTGGGTGTTGGCGATCGCCTGCGCCCTGGGCGCCGCCTGGCAAGCCAAATACCACCGGCTCGCCGCCCTGACCATGGTCAGCGTGTGTGGGCTGATGACCTGCATTACATTCGTGTGGTTCTCGGCGCCGGACCTGGCCTTGACCCAACTGGTGGTGGAAGTGGTGACCACCGTGCTGATCCTGCTCGGCCTGCGCTGGCTGCCACGGCGGATCGAAGAGGTTTCGCCACTGCCTAACACCTTGCGCAGGGCCAGGGTGCGCCGGGTCCGCGACTTCCTGCTGTCCACCGTGGTGGGTGGTGGCATGGCGTTGCTGTCCTACGCGATGCTGACCCGCCAGACCCCCAACGATATCTCCTCGTTCTACCTCAGCCGCGCCCTGCCCGAAGGTGGCGGCAGCAATGTGGTGAACGTGATGCTGGTGGACTTCCGAGGCTTCGATACCCTGGGCGAAATCACCGTGCTCGGCGCCGTGGCGCTGACGGTCTACGCCCTGCTGCGGCGTTTCCGCCCATCCAAGGAAAGTATGGAGCTGCCGCCACAACAGCGGCAGTTGGCGCCGGACGTGGCCACCGACCTGGTCAACCCACGCCAGGCCAGCGACACCGCCCTGGGCTTTATGATGGTGCCGGCGGTGCTGGTGCGCTTGCTGCTGCCGATTGCGCTGGTGGTGTCGTTTTATCTGTTTATGCGCGGCCACAACCAACCGGGCGGCGGTTTTGTCGCGGGCCTGGTGATGTCGGTGGCGTTTATCCTGCAGTACATGGTGGCCGGCACCCAGTGGGTCGAGGCGCAGATGAGCCTGCGGCCGATGCGCTGGATGGGCTTCGGTTTGTTTTCCGCGACCCTCACCGGGCTTGGTGCGCTGTGCTTCGGCTATCCGTTCCTCACCACCCACACCCTGCATCTGAGCGTGCCGGTGCTGGGGGATATCCATATCGCCAGCGCGTTGTTCTTCGATGTGGGCGTGTACGCCATGGTGGTCGGTTCGACCCTGTTGATGCTCACCGCCCTCGGCCACCAATCGGTGCGTGCGCATAAACCGAGCAACCAGCCTAAAGCAGTCGCTGCAACCGAAGGAGCCGCCTGATGGAAGAAGTCATCGCAATTGCCATTGGGGTCCTGGCGGCCTCCGGCGTCTGGTTGATCCTGCGGCCACGGACGTTCCAGGTGGTGATGGGCCTGTGCCTGCTGTCCTACGGGGTCAACCTGTTCATTTTCAGCATGGGCAGCCTGTTTATCGGCAAGGAGCCGATCATCAAGGACGGCGTGCCGCAGGATCTGTTGCACTATACCGATCCCCTGCCCCAGGCCCTGGTGCTGACCGCCATCGTGATCAGCTTCGCCATGACCGCGCTGTTTCTGGTGGTGTTGCTGGCATCGCGGGGCCTGACCGGCACCGACCATGTGGACGGCCGGGAGCCCAAGGAATGACGTGGGTTAACCAACTGATCGTCGCGCCGATCCTGCTGCCACTGCTGACCGCCGCGCTGATGCTGATGCTCAGCGAGAAACGCCGGCCACTCAAGGCGCGTATCAACCTGTTTTCCAGCGTGCTTGGCCTCGCCACGGCGATCCTGCTGCTGTACTGGACGCAGCAAGGCGGCCCCGGCTCCATCGGTGTGTACCTGCCGGGCAACTGGCAAGTGCCGTTCGGTATTGTGCTGGTGGTGGATCAACTGTCGGCGCTGATGCTGGTGCTCACCGGGATCATTGGCGTCAGTGCGCTGCTGTTCGCCATGGCGCGCTGGGACCGCGCCGGCACCAGTTTCCACGCGCTGTTCCAGATCCAGATGATGGGCCTGTACGGTGCATTCCTCACCGCAGACCTGTTCAACCTGTTCGTATTTTTCGAGGTGCTGCTGGCCGCGTCCTACGGGTTGATGTTGCATGGCTCCGGCCGCGCGCGGGTATCGTCGGGGCTGCATTACATCGCGATCAACCTGTTGGCGTCGTCGCTGTTCCTGATCGGCGCGGCGATGATCTACGGGGTTACCGGCACGCTGAACTTCGCCGACCTGGCGCTGAAAATCCCGCTGGTGCCCGAGGCCGATCGCGGCCTGCTGCACGCCGGTGCGGCGATCCTCGCCACCGCCTTCCTGGCCAAGGCCGGCATGTGGCCGCTGAACTTCTGGCTGGCGCCGGCCTACTCTTCAGCCAGTGCGCCGGTGGCGGCGATGTTCGCGATCATGACCAAGGTCGGCGTGTACACCGTGCTGCGCCTGTGGACCCTGCTGTTTTCCGGCCAGGCCGGCGCGTCGGCATTGTTCGGCGGCGACTGGCTGGTGTACGGCGGCATGGCCACGATCATCTGTGCGGCGCTGGCGATGGTAGCGGCGCAACGCCTGGAGCGTATGGCGAGCCTGAGTATCCTGGTCTCGGCCGGGATCCTGCTATCGGCGGTAGGCTTCGCCCAACCGAGCCTGACCGCTGGCGCGTTGTTCTATCTGATCAGCTCCACCCTGGCCTTGAGTGCCCTGTTCCTGCTGGCTGAACTGATCGAGCGTTCGCGCTCGGCCAACGACCTGCCGCTGGATGAAGAAATCGACGCCTTGCCCAAAGCCATGGAGTCCCTGCACCCTCGACCCGGCGTGAACCTGGACGATGAGCAGAAAGCCGTGATCGGCCAGGTGATCCCCTGGACCATGGCCTTCCTCGGCTTGAGCTTCGTGGCCTGCGCCCTGCTGATTATCGGCATGCCGCCGCTGTCCGGGTTTATCGGCAAGCTCAGCCTGTTGAGCGCACTGGTCAACCCGTTGGGCCTCGGTGCCAGCGCCGACGCGCCGATCCGGCCCGCCGCGTGGGGCCTGGTGGTGCTGTTGATCCTGTCCGGCCTGGCCTCGCTGATCGCGTTTGCGCGTATGGGCATCCAGCGCTTCTGGACCCCGGAAGAACGCCCGTCGCCACTGCTGCGTCGCTATGAATGCCTGCCGATCTTCTTCTTACTGGGGCTGAGCATCGCGCTGACCTTCAAGGCAGAACCGCTGATGCGCTACACCCAGGCCACCGCCCAGAGCCTGAACAACCCCGAACAGTACGTGATGGCCGTCATGGCCACGCGCCCGGTGCCCAGCCCTGAAGCCAAGGCCACTGCCGCACAGGTGCAACCATGAAGCGCCTATTCCCTGCCCCGTGGCTGTCCCTGGCGTTGTGGCTGCTGTGGCTGGTGCTGAACCTGTCCGTCAGCCCTGGCAATCTGCTGCTCGGCGCGTTGCTGGGCTTTCTGGCCCCGCTGATGATGGCGCCGTTGCGGCCGCTGCCGATCCGCATCCGCCGTCCGGGCGTGATTCTGCGCCTGTTGCTGCTGGTGGGGCGCGACGTGATCGTGTCCAACCTGCAAGTGGCCTGGGGCGTGCTGACCTGCGGCTCGCGCCCGCCGCGCTCGTGCTTTATCAAGATCCCCTTGGACCTGCGTGACCCCAACGGCCTGGCGGCGCTGTCGATGATCACCACCGTGGTGCCCGGCACCATTTGGTCGGAACTGGCGCTGGACCGCAGCATCCTGCTGCTGCACGTATTCGATCTGGACGATGAAGCGCAGTTTATCGAGCACTTCAAATCCACCTACGAGCGGCCCCTGATGGAGATCTTCGAATGAGCCCCCTGCTCGCCAACGCGATCCTGTTCAGCCTGTTCCTGTTTTCCCTGGCCATGGTGCTGACCCTGATACGCCTGTTCAAAGGCCCGTCGGCCCAGGACCGGGTTCTGGCCCTGGACTATCTGTACATCCTGGCAATGCTGATGATGCTGGTACTGGGCATTCGTTATGCCAGTGACACCTACTTTGAAGCGGCGCTGCTGATCGCGCTGTTCGGCTTCGTGGGCTCGTTTGCCCTGGCCAAATTCCTGCTGCGTGGAGAGGTGATTGAATGATGCCGTTATGGATGGAAATCGTGGTGGGCGTGCTGCTGGTACTCAGCAGCCTGTTTGCACTGATTGGCGCATTGGGGCTGCTGCGCATGAAGGACTTCTTCCAGCGCATGCACCCACCGGCCCTGGCCTCGACCTTGGGCGCGTGGTGCGTGGCGTTGGCGTCGATCATCTACTTTTCAGTGCTCAAATCCGGGCCGGTGCTGCATGGCTGGCTGATCCCGATTCTGCTGTCGATCACCGTGCCGGTGACCACAGTATTGCTGGCCCGCACGGCATTGTTCCGCAAGCGCATGGCCGGGGATGATGTGCCGGCTGAGGTCAGCAGCCGGCGCTGAGCGCTGAAAGCCTGCAAGGTCAACCAATGTGGAGGGGCTTGCCCCCGATGACGGTGGACCAGCTACAGATGAGCTGGCTGAGCCGCAATCGGGGGCAAGCCCCCTCCCACATTTGGACTGTACTAGACGACAGACCGGATTCGCTCTGCCAGCTCAGCCAATACCGCCAGTTTCGTCTGGGGTTTAATCGTGGCAACCATCTAAAGCTAGGATGAAATGAGCGTGAAACCCTACGGGCATTTTGGGGATCCCCTAAGACCTGGGTATGTCGCCGTGCTGAGACAGGAGCTCACCATGGATAAAAACATCATTGTCATCGGCGGCGAGTCCAGCGAAGACATGCAGCGCATGACCCGCATCGACGAATATATCGTCGCTTCCTCCGGCAAAGCCCATCCCACGGTTCTCTATATCTCCACCGCCAACGGCGACGACCGTGTAAAGATTACCGACTTCACGGCCAAATATGAGAGCGCTGGTTGCAGCGTACGCACGCTGACATTCTTTATTCCACCCTTTCCCAGCCCTGATCATATTTCATCGTTGTTTAAGCAAGCCGATATCATCTACGTGGCAGGCGGGAATACCCGTGCCATGGTGGCTATCTGGCGTGAGTTTGGCGCGGTGGGCCTTCTGAAAGAGGCATGGGAAAACGGTAAGGTCCTGTGTGGTGTCAGTGCAGGGGCGATTTGCTGGTTTGAGTATGGGCACTCTGACTCAGGGGGAGCGTTCGCCCTGATTACCGGCCTGGGTTTTCTGCCAGGAGCGCTGTGTCCGCATTTCAGTTCAGAGGCGGGAAGAGAAGCTTCGTTTGTTGAGCTTGTCCGGCTCAAAGACGTACAGCCCGCCTACGCCGTCGATGATGGCGTCGCCCTGCATTTCAAGGACGGCAGATACCACGAGACGATTCATAACGACGCGACAAAGAGTGCTTATGTCGTCACTACGACACCTGCGTATCTAACACAGCTTTCGCAGGTTTCCAGCGGCTAGGTCCATCCCTTTTCCAGACGCAGCCCTCTGAAGGAACAGACAATGAGCCCAACCCCTCCCCTACTTGATCACCGTTGGCAGATAGAAAGCAGCCGGGCTGCAGATCTCATGGATACCGCCAATCCCCTGTGGGAGATGTCGAGCTTTAGCGAGGCTTCGAAGGCGGCGGCACTGTTGGCAGGTATGTTGGCTGACCCACCGCTATCGGGAGCAAGCCCCCTCCCACACTTGATCGTTGTTGACAGGTAGAAAGCAGCCCGGCTGTAGATCTCAAGGATACCGCCAATCCCCTGTGGGAGATGTCGAGCTTTAGCGAGGCTTCGAAGACGGCGGTACTGTTGGCTGAGCCACCGCTATCGGGGGCAAGCCCCCTCCCACACTTGATCGTTGTTGATAGGTAGAAAGCAGCCCGGCTGTAAATCTCAAGGATACCGCCAATCCCCTGTGGGAGATGTCGAGCTTTAGCGAGGCTTCGAAGACGGCGGCACTGTTGGCAGGTATGTTGGCTGACCCACCGCTATCGGGAGCAAGCCCCCTCCCACACTTGATCGTTGTTGACAGGTAGAAAGCAGCCCGGCTGTAGATCTCAAGGATACCGCCAATCCCCTGTGGGAGATGTCGAGCTTTAGCGAGGCTTCGAAGGCGGCGGTACTGTTGGCAGGTATGTTGGCTGACCCACCGCTATCGGGAGCAAGCCCCCTCCCACACTTGATCGTTGTTGGCAGATAGAAAGCAGCCGGGCTGCAGATCTCATGGAGACCACCAATCCACTGTGGGAGATGTCGAGCTTTAGCGAGGCTTCGAAGGCGGCGGTACTGTTGGCAGGTATGTTGGCTGACCCACCGCTATCGGGAGCAAGCCCCCTCCCACACTTGATCGTTGTTGACAGGTAGAAAGAAGCCCGGCTGTAGATCTCAAGGATACCGCCAATCCCCTGTGGGAGATGTCGAGCTTTAGCGAGGCTTCGAAGGCAGCGGCACTGTTGGCAGGTATGTTGGCTGAGCCACCGCTATCGGGGGCAAGTCGAATCGTCGCGCCGCCCCTCCCACACGGGATCGGATGAGCCGCTCACTAAAACGGTATGCAAAAAAAGCCCCGAACCAGTCGGGGCGTTTTTTATTCAGCAATCAACGATCAAGCTTGATCAGCCAACCGCCAGGTCGTGCCGCCTTTGCCGTCTTCCAACACCACACCCATCGCGGTCAGTTGGTCACGGATACGGTCGGATTCCGCCCAGTCCTTGTTGGTCCGCGCAGTCAAACGCGCCTGGATCAGCGCATCGACTTCAGCCGCGTCCACACGCCCTTCGGCGCCGGCTTGCAGGAAGTCGTCGGCTTCCATCTGCAGCACGCCCAACACGCTCGCCAGTTCTTTCAAGCGTGCCGCCAGGCCTGCCGCCGCGTCGAGGTCGCTCTCGCGCAGGCGGTTGATCTCGCGCACCATTTCGAACAGCACCGCGCAGGCTTCCGGCGTGCCGAAGTCGTCGTTCATGACTTCGGTAAAGCGTGCCACGAAGGCTTCGCCGCCGGCAGGTGCAACGGCGGGCAAGCCCTTCAACGCGTGGTAGAACCGCTCCAGGGCGCCCTTGGCGTCCTTGAGGTTGTCTTCCGAGTAGTTGATGGCGCTGCGGTAGTGGCTGGACACCAGCAGGTAACGCACCACTTCCGGGTGGTACTTTTCCAGCACGTCGCGGATGGTGAAGAAGTTGTTCAAGGACTTGGACATCTTCTCGCCATTGATGCGGATCATGCCGCAGTGCATCCAGGCATTGGCGTAGGTCTTGCCGGTGGCGGCTTCGCTCTGGGCGATTTCGTTTTCGTGGTGCGGGAACTCCAGGTCGCTACCGCCGCCGTGAATGTCGAAGGTCTCGCCCAGGCAGCAGGTGGACATCACCGAGCACTCGATGTGCCAGCCCGGACGGCCTGCGCCCCACGGCGACTCCCAGCTCGGCTCGCCGGGCTTGGTGGCTTTCCACAGCACGAAGTCCAGCGGGTCTTGCTTGGCTTCGTCGACTTCGATGCGCGCGCCGATGCGCAGGTCTTCGATTTTCTTGCGCGACAGCTTGCCGTAGCCCATGAACTTGGCCACGCGGTAGTACACGTCGCCATTGCCCGGCGCGTAGGCGTAACCCTTGTCGATCAGGGCCTGGATCATTGCGTGCATGCCGGCGATGTGGTCGGTGGCGCGCGGTTCCATGTCCGGTTTGAGGATGTTGAGGCGCGCCTCGTCCTCGTGCATCGCGGCGATCATGCGCTCGGTCAACGCGTCGAACGACTCGCCGTTTTCGTTGGCGCGATTGATGATCTTGTCGTCGATGTCGGTGATGTTACGCACGTAGGTCAGGTCATAGCCGCTGAAACGCAGCCAGCGGGTGACCAGGTCGAAGGCCACCATGCTGCGGCCGTGGCCGATGTGGCAGTAGTCGTACACGGTCATGCCGCACACGTACATGCGCACCTTGTTGCCATCGAGCGGCTTGAAGACCTCTTTGGTCTTGCTGAGTGTGTTGTAGATCGTTAGCACAACGGCTTCCTTAGAGAATCACTGGCCCCACGAATCACGCAGGGTCACGGTACGGTTGAATACCGGAGCACCAGGTTTCGAGTCCTTGATATCCGCGCAGAAGTAGCCTTCGCGCTCGAACTGGAAACGGTCTTCCGGCTGTGCGTCACCAAGCGATGGCTCGGCACGACAACCAGTGAGTACTTGCAGGGAGTCAGGGTTGATGTTGTCGAGGAAACTGGCGCTGTCTTCGGCCTTCTCGGGATTCGGCGAGCGGAACAGACGGTCGTACAGACGTACTTCGCACTCGACGCTGGCGGCGGCCGGCACCCAGTGGATCACGCCCTTGACCTTGCGGCCTTCGGGGTTCTTGCCCAGGGTGTCCGGGTCGTACGAGCAACGCAGTTCGACGATGTTGCCGTCGGCGTCCTTGATCGCTTCGTCGGCGCGGATCACGTAGCTGCCGCGCAGGCGCACTTCGCCGTTCGGCTCCAGGCGCTTGTAGCCTTTTGGCGGCTCTTCCATGAAGTCGTCACGGTCGATGTAGATTTCACGGGCGAACGGCAGCTTGCGCACGCCGAGGGCTTCGTTCTGCGGATGACGCGGCAGTTCGAGGTGGTCGACCTTGTCTTCCGGGTAGTTGGTGATCACCACTTTCAGCGGACGCAGTACGCACATGGCGCGCGGCGCGTTGGCGTCGAGGTCCTGGCGGATGCTGAATTCGAGCATGCCGTAGTCCACTACGCCGTCGGAACGGTTGGTGCCGACCATTTCGCAGAAATTACGGATCGAAGCCGGCGTGTAGCCACGGCGGCGGAAGCCCGACAGCGTGGACATGCGCGGGTCGTCCCAGCCATGCACGTGCTTTTCATCCACCAGCTGCTTGAGCTTGCGCTTGCTGGTGATGGTGTAGTTCAGGTTCAGGCGGCTGAACTCGTACTGGCGCGGATGGGCCGGCACCGGCAGGTTGTCCAGGAACCACTCGTACAGCGGACGATGGCTCTCGAACTCAAGGGTGCAGATCGAATGAGTGATGCCTTCGATGGCGTCCGACTGGCCGTGGGTGAAGTCGTAGTTGGGGTAGATGCACCACTTGTCGCCGGTCTGGTGGTGATGGGCGTGGCGGATGCGGTACATGATCGGGTCGCGCAGGTTCATGTTCGGCGAGGCCATGTCGATCTTGGCGCGCAGTACGCGGGCGCCGTCCGGGAACTCACCGGCGCGCATGCGGGCGAACCAGTCCAGGTTCTCTTGCACCGAACGGTCGCGGAACGGGCTGTTCTTGCCCGGTTCGGTCAGCGTGCCACGGTATTCCTTGGCTTGCTCCGGGCTCAGATCGTCGACGTAGGCCTTGCCGGCCTTGATCAACTCCACGGCCCAGTCGTGCAACTGGTCGAAGTACTGCGAGGCATAGCGCACTTCACCGGACCATTCGAAACCCAGCCACTTCACGTCGCTTTCGATGGCGTCGATGTATTCCTGGTCTTCCTTGGCCGGGTTGGTGTCGTCGAAACGCAGGTGCGTGACGCCGCCGAATTCCTGGGCCAGGCCGAAGTTCACACAGATCGACTTGGCGTGACCGATGTGCAGGTAGCCGTTGGGCTCAGGCGGGAAACGGGTGACGATCTGCGTGTGCTTGCCCGAATCCAGGTCCGCCTGGATGATCGGGCGCAGGAAATTGACCGGGACGGCAGGTCCGGCCTTGGAATTCGAGGTAGGGTCGACAGTGGGCTTGCTCATAGGATCCTTGAACAGACAGGTTCGTGGCCGTTTGCGGCCAGATAAAACAAAGGGCTTATCATAGCCGAAGCGGTCAAGCCGCTGACAGAGCGCGGCCAAAAACTGCTGCATTTAATGCACGGACGGTAAAAAACCACCTCGAAATTCCCGCCGGGCACGCTAAACTGCGCGCCTTGGCCGCCGTTTAGCCAGACAGGTCAGGCGCTCTGCGCGCCCAAACCCACGAATTCCCTGAAAAGAGTAGTGCACATGACTCAAGTCAAATTGACCACCAACCACGGTGACATCGTCATCGAGCTGAACGCCGAGAAAGCGCCGATCACCGTCGCCAACTTCATCGAATACGTTAAAGCCGGCCACTACGAAAACACCGTTTTCCACCGTGTCATCGGCAACTTCATGATCCAGGGCGGCGGTTTCGAGCCAGGCATGAAGGAAAAGAAAGACAAGCGCCCAAGCATCCAGAACGAAGCGGACAACGGCCTCTCCAACGACAAGTACACCGTCGCCATGGCCCGTACCATGGAGCCGCATTCGGCCTCCGCGCAGTTCTTCATCAACGTGGCCGACAACACCTTCCTCAACCACAGCGGCAAGAACGTGCAGGGCTGGGGTTATGCGGTGTTCGGTAAAGTCACCGAAGGCACCGATGTGGTCGACAAGATCAAAGGCGTGTCCACCACCTCTAAGGCTGGCCACCAGGACGTCCCTGCTGAAGACGTGATCGTCGAGAAAGCCGAGATCGTTGGGTGATATTGCTGATTTCAGATTTGCATCTGGAAGAGGAGCGCCCGGACATCACCCGGGCGTTTCTGGATCTGCTCCACGGCCGCGCCCGTGGTGCCCAGGCGTTGTACATTCTGGGGGACTTCTTCGAAGCCTGGATTGGCGACGATGGGATGACCGAATTCCAACGCTCGATTTGCGCGCACCTGCGTGAACTGAGCGACAGCGGCACCGCGATTTTCATCATGCACGGCAACCGCGATTTCCTACTTGGCAAGGCGTTCTGCAAAGTCGCCGGCGCCACCCTGCTTAAAGACCCGAGCGTGGTGCAACTGCGCGGTGAGCCCGTGCTGCTGATGCACGGCGACAGCCTGTGCACCCGCGACCTTGGCTATATGAAGTTGCGGCGCATCCTGCGCAACCCCATTGTGCTGTTTATCCTGCGCCATCTGCCCTTGGGCAGCCGCCACAAGCTGGCGCGCAAGCTGCGTAGCGAGAGCCGGGCGCAAACGCGCATGAAGGCCAATGACATTGTGGATGTCACCCCCGAGGAAGTGCCGCGGGTCATGCAGCACTTCGGCGTGCGCACACTCGTGCACGGCCATACCCACCGCCCGGCGATCCACAAGCTGCAGATCGGCGACCAGGCTGCCCGGCGCATTGTGCTCGGGGATTGGGACAAGCAGGGTTGGGCGTTGCAGGTGGATGAGCAAGGCTTTCAGTTGGCGGCGTTTGACTTCGTCAACCCGCAACTTGCATTGCCTGGCGCCTGATCCTCAAACCCACTGATAGAGATCAAAATGTGGGGGGGGCCCAAGCCCCCTCCCACAATTGATTGCATTTGAGTCTTTGCCAATCAGTGGCCGGACGCTTCCGGCCCTGCCTTGGCACCAAACGGCGGCTTGGCCAGCCACACCAGCAACATCAACGCCATGAACATCCAGCCCAGCAACGTGAAGTAATCCACGGTGGACATCATGTACGCCTGGCTGGTGAGGATGTGATCCAACTGCGTATAAGCCTTCTGCCCCGCTCCGCCCAGCGCCTGCAGGGCATCGCGGGTGGCCGAGTCATAGGGCGTCATGCTTTCGCTCATGTACGCATGGTGCTGGTCGGCGCGGCGGATCCAGATCCAAGTGGTCAGCGACGCCGCAAAGCTACCACCCAGGGTACGCAGGAACGTGGCGAGCCCGGCACCGTCGGCGATCTGCTGCGGAGGCAGGTCGGACATCAGGATGCTCAGGGTCGGCATAAAGAACAATGCCACGCCGATCCCCATAAACAGTTGCACCAGGGCGATATGGGTAAAGTCCACTTCATTGGTGAAGCCCGCGCGCATAAAGCAGCTCAGGCCAATCGCCAGGAACGCCAGGCCCGCCAGCAGACGCAAGTCGAACTTGTGCGCGTACTTGCCCACGAACGGCGACATCAGCACCGGCAGAATACCGATCGGCGCCACCGCCAGCCCGGCCCAGGTGGCGGTGTAGCCCATCTGGGTCTGCAACCACTGCGGCAGGATCAGGTTGATGCCGAAGAAACCGGCATAGCCGAGGATCAACACGATGGTGCCGATGCGGAAGTTACGGTAAGCGAACAGCCGCAGGTTGACCACCGGATGCTCGTCGGTCATTTCCCAGATCACAAACACCGCCAGGGCAATCGCCGAGATCGCCGCGCCGATAATGATGAAATTGGATTCGAACCAGTCCAGGTCATTGCCCTTGTCGAGGATGATCTGCAACGCGCCAACCCCGACGATCAAGCTGAGCAACCCGACGTAATCCATGGGTTGGTAACTGGTGTGCACCGGGCGTTTCTTCAATTGCGAGCGCACCACCATCACCGCAAAGATGCCGATGGGTACGTTGATAAAGAAGATCCACGGCCAGCTGTAACTGTCAGTGATCCAACCGCCGAGGATCGGCCCGGCAATCGGCGCCACCACCGTGACCATCGCCAGCAGCGCCAGGGCCATGCCGCGTTTGGCCGGCGGGTACACCGCGATCAGCAGCGTCTGGGTCATCGGGTACAACGGCCCGGCCACCAGGCCTTGCAGTACCCGAAACCCGATCAATTCGGGCATCGACGTGGAAATCCCGCAGAGGAACGACGCCAATACAAACAGCATGGTCGCCCACAGGAACAGCTTCACCTCGCCAAAGCGCCGGCTCAACCAGCCGGTGAGCGGCAATGCAATTGCGTTGCTCACCGCAAACGAGGTAATCACCCAGGTGCCCTGCTCCGAACTCACGCCCAGGTTGCCGGAGATAGTCGGCAACGCCACGTTGGCGATGGTGGTGTCGAGCACCTGCATAAAGGTCGCCAGCGACAGGCCAATAGTGGCCATCAACAGGCTGGGCGGCGTGAACGAGGCTTCCTTGCTCATCAGCGTTGCGCAGCCTTGGGAGCGGCGACGCTGTTGGCATGGATCAGTTGCGTGATCATGGCATCGGCCTCGGCCAGTTGCTGGTCATACACCGTAGTAGTGAACGACGCCTTCTGCGGCGGTTGTTGCGCCAGCACCGGGCCGCTCTGGTCATGCAGGTCGACGTTGACCACCGTGCTCAAGCCCACGCGCAGCGGGTGCTTGGCCAGTTCTTCGGCGTTGATGTGGATACGCACCGGCACACGCTGCACGATTTTGATCCAGTTACCGGTGGCGTTCTGCGCCGGCAGCAAGGCGAATGCGCTACCGGTTCCGGCGCCGAGGCTGTCGACGGTGCCGCTGTATTTAACGTCGCTGCCGTAGATGTCCGACTCAATGTCCACCGGCTGGCCGATGCGCATATCGCGAAGTTGGGTTTCCTTGAAGTTAGCGTCGATCCACAGCTGGTCCAGTGGGATCACCGCCATCAACGCCGTGCCTGGTTGCACGCGCTGGCCCAATTGCACGCTGCGCTTGGCCACGTAGCCGGTGACCGGCGCGATCAAGGTGCTGCGCGCGTTGGTCAGGTAAGCCTGGCGCAGTTGCGCGGCGGCGGCCTGCACGTCGGGGTGCGAGCTGATCACCGTGTCGTCCACCAGGGCGTTGGTGGTTTTGAGTTGCTGTTCAAGATTGGTCAGGGCGTTCTTGGCTGCGGTCAGGCTGTCACGGGCGTGGGACAGTTCTTCCTGGGAAATCGCCCCGCCCTGGGCCAGGGTCTTACGGCGGTTGTAGTTGTCCTGGGCAGTCTGCACATCGGCTTTCTGCGCATTGACCTGGGCTTTCATGCCGTCAACGTTGCTGTACAAGCCACGTACCTGGCGCACGGTGCGCGCCAAGTTGGCCTGGGCACTTTGCAGGCCGACAGCGGCGTCGTTCGGGTCGAAATTGACCAGCACCTGGCCGGCATGCACCAGGTCGCCATCATCGGCGCCGATGCTAACCACGGTGCCGGTGACCAGCGGGGTGATTTCCACCACGTTGCCATTCACATAGGCATCGTCGGTGCTTTCATTGAAGCGCCCGTACAGTTCGTACCAGCCCCACACGCCGACCACGCCCAGGATGACGATCAAGGCGAGGCCGATCAGCATGACTTTGCGCTTGCGCGGGTTGTTGTTGGTGTTCGGTTGCGGTGTGGCGTTGGAGTGTTCGGCAGTGGCCATAACAAATACCTCGAATTATTCCGTGCGGGTGGCAGGGGTGGTCGACGCGACATTACTGGCGCTGTAACCGCCGCCCAGGGCCTGCATCAATTGGATCGACAGGGTGATTTGCCCGGCATTGAGGGTCGCCAGCTGACGCTGGGCCTGCAGCAGTTGCTGCTCGATGCTGAGCACGTCCAGGTAGCTGCCGATGCCGGAGCCGTAGCGCTGGACCACCGTGTCGTAGGACTGCTGGGCAATGTCCGTAGCGTGTTGCTGGGCCTGGATCTGCCGGCCGGTGTCGCGCAGTTGCGACAAGGTGTTGCCGATATCACCCAGGGCTTGCACCAGGGTTTTGTTGTATTGCGCCACGGCCAGGTCGTAGTCAGCGTCGCGAGCGTCAAGGTCGGCACGCAGGCGGCCGCCGTCGAAGATCGGTAACGAGACCGTCGGCGCAATATTGAAGAAGCGGCTGGCCGAACCGAACATCGCATCGCCCAGCAATGACTCGGCGCCAGCGCTGGCGCTGAGATTGAGGTTAGGGTAGAAGCGGGTTTTGCTCGCATCGATATTGCGACCCGCCGCCTCCACGCGCCAGCGCGCGGCGATCAGATCGGGGCGCCGGCCCAGCAGCTCGGCGGGCAGCACCGCAGGCACCGCCACAGCGGCGGGCTTGAGCACGGCCGGGCGTGCCAGTTCGCCGCCACGGTCCGGGCCTTTACCGAGCAACACTGCCAGGGCGATCTTGGCGCTCTGCAGTTGTTTTTGCGCATCGATCAACTGCGACTCGGAACTCGCCGCCAGGCTTTCGGTTTGCTGGTACTGGTAGTGGCTGTCGATGCCCGAATCCAGGCGACGCTGGCTCAGTTCGAGCATCTGCCGGGTGCGCTTGAGGTCTTCTTCAGCGAGGTCACGCACGATATGGGCCTGGCCCAGATCGCTGTAGGCCTTGGCCACATCGGCGGCCAGGGTCAGGCGCGCGGCCTGTTGATCGACTTGGGCGGCACGCGCCTGGCCCAACGCGGCCTCCCAGGCGGCGCGCTGGCCACCCCAGAGGTCGAAGGTGTAATTGAAGCTGGCGCCGATGTTGCGCACCGTCGAGTAGGCATCGCCCTCCCCGCGCGGGTCCTGGTCCTTGGCCAGGCGCGAACGGCTCACTCCGGCGCTGGCATCCAGGGTCGGCATGCGCGCGGCGTCGGCGGCGTAGGCAGCCGCTTGAGCCTGATGCGCACGGGCGCTGGCTACTTGCATATCCGGGCTGTTTTGCAGGGCTTCGTTGATCAGGCCGTCGAGCTGCGGGTCGCCGAGGCTTTTCCACCAATCGGCGCTCGGCCAGGCAGCACTGGAGAGGGTCACCCCACTCAAGGACTTACCGGTTTGCAGCGTATTGGCATCAAGGCGCTGGCCCTGGGTGTCGAGGCCGCTGTAGTTGGCGCAACCGGCCATGCTCATGGCCATGAGCACCAGGCATAGGGCGCGTGTGTTCATGCTTTACCTACCCGCTGCAGGGTGATGGGGTCACCTGCGGCTATCAGAATTTTCTTGAGGATGCGTTCCAGGGTTTCCAGCTCGCCCGGTTCGAGCACACCGGCCAGCTGATTCAGCGCAGCGGCGCCGATGTGCGGCAGCATGTCCGCCAAGCGCTGGCCGTCGGCGGTGAGGACCAGTTGCACCTGGCGCCGGTCCTGTTCGGAGCGCTGCCGGCACAGCAAGCCTTTCTGCTCCAGGCGATCGAGCATGCGCGTCATCGAGCCGCTGTCCAGGGACAGGTTGCGGCACAGCTCCGCGGGGGTGTCGACACCGAACTGGGCCATGATAATCAACACCTTGAACTGCGCGGCGGTGATGCCGTGGGGTTCCATATGGGTGTCGATGATGCGGTCCTTGAGGATCGCGGCGCGGCCCAGCAACAGGCCAAGGTGGCAGTTGTGGAAGTTGTCAGGGGTGAAGTGCGGCATAGAAAGTCACCTTATTACTGCCTAGGCAGTGAATGTGTGACGAGATATTACTGCCTAGGCAGCGAAAGTCAAATGGAATAGTTAGGTTGCTTGGTAGTTTGGCGATGGGTGGGTGAAAGACAGACTTAATGTGGGAGGGGGCTTGCTGTGGCGGGCGGGCTTGCTGTGGTGAGCGGGCTTGCCCCGCGCTGGGCTGCGAAGCGGCCCCATTCCAGGCGATGTGGTTTAGCTGATACACCGAGGTGCCTGGGTTTGGGTCTGCTTCGCAGCCCAGCGCGGGGCAAGCCCGCTCACCACAGCAAGCCCGCTCACTACAGAAAAACCGCTCACCACAGCAAGCTCCTTCTTATATTTCTATCCCCGTTGGGTTTAGAAATCGCGCTTGTAGAAGATATCCAGGGAGCTGGCCACGCCGCTGGCTACTTCCAAGTAGACCTTTTTGCTCAGCAGGTAGCGCAAGGCGATGGTGTTGGCCGGCTCGAATACGCCAACCCCATAGCGCAGGCTGAGTTTCTCGGTGATTTTGCCGCTGGCGACCACGGCGGTGTTGTTGCCGCTGCCTTGGGTGTCGAGGTCGAAGTCGCGGATGCCGAGCTTGTTGGCGATGTCCGAGGTCACCCCGGCGCTGCCCATCAGACCCAGGCCCAGGGCGGCTTGGGCGAGCATATTGTTGTCTTCGCCGGTGGTGCTCAGCGGACGCCCCAGCACCAGATAGGACAGCGCCTGCTCCTGGCTCATGGCCGGTTCCGAGAAGATCTGCGTCGTAGGTTGCTCGGCGCTACCGCTCAGGCGAATACCGGCGGTCACGTCGTCGGTCTTGCGGATCGCCTCGATGTCCAGGTACGGCTGGTCCAGCGGCCCGGCGAACAGTAGGCGTGCACGCCGCACGTCGAGTTTCTGCCCATAGGCGCGGTAGCGGCCGTCGTTGAGCCACAGCTCGCCCCGAGTGTCCAGGTTATCGCCGATATGCACCTGGCCCTGCACCTTGGCGGTCAGACCAAAGCCGGAGAAATTCAGCCGGTCTTCACCCACCACCACGTCGATATCCATGGCCATGGCCATCGGCGGCTTGCCCTCCTCGGTCTGGCTGCCAATGATCACGGTGTCATCCGACACCTTGACCGTCGACGGCGGCAGTTCACGCACGATGATATCGCCGCGCGGAATTTGCACCTTGCCGGCGATGGCCAGCCGGTCGTTCTTGAGGCTGATCGTCAAGTCGGGCGCTACTTCCAGCTCGGCATAGGGTTCGACGGTGACCGGCAGTTGCGCGCCTTGCAGGTGCAGGTCCACCGCCAGGGCCTGGCCCCAGTCGATCTGCCCCTTGAGGCTGCCCTGCCCGGCTTTACCGCTGCGCCAGCCGCCATTCAACTGCACACTTTCACCGGCAATCAGCGCCTGCACGTTCAGCCCTTCGAGGCTGATGGGCAGTTCGGGCCCGGACACTTCGCCGCCCACCAGGTTGACGCTGCCGTTGACCTGCGGTGCCAGCAGGCCACCGCTGATGCGGCCGTTGCCGTTGAGCTTGCCGCTGAGTTTTTCCACCATTGGCACGAATGGCCGCGCCACGGCCAGATCCAGCCCCATGAGGCTGAACTGGCCGGTGATCGGCTTGTTTTTCGGCAATGGATTGATCTGCGCTTGCAACAGCAACTCACCGAGTTTGCCGCCATGGAAGTTCAGCTGCGTGTCGATGCGCCGGGGGTTGAGGGTGGTTTCCAGCTTGAGGGTGTCGTAGGGAAAGTCCAACCACTGGGCCTTGTCCTTGACGCGCAAGGTGCCACCGCTGGCATCCACCGACACCACCCCTTTGGGGCCACTGGCGGGCAGGTCCAGTTGCAGGTCGGCATTGAGTCGGCCCTGCCAGGCGAAATCCTTGGGCAAAAACGCCGCCAGGCTGTCGATGGGGAACTGCTTGAGGTGGTAGCGCAACTTCGGCTCGGGCATCAGCCGCTGGTCTTCGCCGCACAGGCTCGAGGCTCCGGAGACCCAGCAGTGCGCCGCAAATGTCAGTCGGCCATCGGCCAGGCGTTCGATTTTGGCCGGGGACTGCAGCCGCCAGTCCTGGCCACCGGCCTGCACATCGCCGCTGGCCAGACGCCCGCGCCAGTTGCCCTTGTCGAGAGTGCCGTCCAGGGCCAGAGCCAATTTGACCAGGGGCCCGGCCAGGTCGAGCTGGACCTTTTGCTGGCGGATGTCGCCCTGGGCGCTGGCGGTAAGCGTGCCGACCTGGGTGTCACCGCTCTGGATGCCGCTGCCCTTGAGGTCGATTATCGCGCGCTGGGCGCTATCCAACCTGGCATCGAGGCTGAGGGCTTGCAGGCGGTTGTCGGCGAACGCCAGTTGCTGGCCCTTGAGGCCGAGCTTGCCCTGGGGCGCCTTGAGCGTACCGGCCACGTCGAGCCGGCCGTTGATCTGACCGCGCAACTGCGGCCACAACTGAGCCAGGCGTGCGAGCTTGATATCGATCTGCCCGGCCAGACGCTGTTGCAGGCTGCCGCTGCCCTGGATGCGGTTGTCACCCAGGCGCAAGTCGAGATTGGCCAGGGTCCACTGCTCGCCGGCGCCATCGGCCTTGGCCGCCAGCACCGCAGTTTGCCCGCGCAGGCGGCCTTTGAGGTCGAGGTCGGCGTTGAGTTTGAGCTGCTCGCTCTTGAATTCGCCCTTGCTGCGTAGCGGGCCGGCCAGGGTGCCGGGCAACTCCGCCACCCAGTACGCCGGGTTCAGCGCCGACAGGTCCAGTGCGGTGTCCCAGGCGATGCCATCGGCGAATTGCAGGTTCAAGTGACCTTCGGCCTTGCCCTGGCCGGCGCTCAGTTTCAGCTCCGGCAGGAACACCTGCGTAAGGTCGCCGCTGAACGGCGTGACCACCGAAAATGGGCCGGCCGGGCCATCGAGGTCGGCCGTGAGGTTGCCGAGGTAATTACCATCTTTATAAGCAACCTCGCCATTGAAGGTACGCAACGTCACCTGGGGCTCGTCGATCAGCGGGTACAGGCGATGCCACGGGAAATCCAGCCAGGCGATTTTGGCATCGGCGCTGAAGCCTTGCTGCCAGTCCAGGTTGGCGCTGAGTTTGAGGTTCTGCTTATCGCCGGCGTTTATCTCCAGGCCGGCGATCTGTGCGCCCTTGGCATCCACCTGGCCTTGCAGCAACAGATCAACCGGGCCTTTTTCCGCCGGCAACACAGCCTTGCCTTGCAGTTGGTAGCCACGGCTCAGGTCGCCCTTGGCGGTAAGGTCCAGTTGATTGAGCTGCAGGGTGTCGGGCAAATCGGCGCTGGGCTTGAAGCCATCGGCGGTGATGTGTAATTGGGCGGGCAGGTTTTCCGCCAGGGGTTGCAGTTCGCCGCTGAGTTTGGCCGGCAGGTAGCCGCTGCTGTCGGCGTCGAGTTTGAGGGTTTTGAGCAGGTCGCCGTCGACCTTCAGCGCCACTGTCCAAGGCGCACCGCCGGGTGCGTAAGGCAGGCTCAGGTTGCCGCTGGCGGTCAACGGCCAATCACCGCTGGGCTGCAACAAGCCGCTCAGGTCCAGTACCAGATCGTCGCGCTGCAGGTGCACGGCGTCGATCTGCATGCCCGCCACCGTCCAGTGCGCCGCCAGTTGCAGGCCCTTGAGTTCCTCGCTGCCGTTAAACAACAGGCGACCGACGCGAACCTCGCCCAATTGCAGGGCTATCGGTAGTTTCAAGTCCGGCAGTTGGATCGGCCCGCTGCCCTCGTCGCCACTGGGGGGAAATTGCAGGCTGACCTGTTCCACCTCCAGTCGGTCGATGCACAAGGTCATGCGCAGCAAGCAAGCCGGCGACCAGGCAAACGTCGGCGCCTGGAGTTCGACGCGGCTGCTGCCCTGCTCCCAGAGCAGATGGTCGGCGCGCCATTGGCCACCCAAACGGCCCTGGAAATTCTCCACGCTCAACCCCGGCACACGCGCCAGCGCCCAACGGCTACCGGCCTGGGTGCCGAGTATCGCCCAACCCGTCAGCACCCCTATGGCGAGGACGGCCACCACGGCCAGCCCGGCTATTTTCACACCACGCATCACAACTCAGGCCCCATGGAAAAGTGCAAACGAACGCCGCCCGGATCTTCCAGGGCATGGGCCAGGTCCAGACGAATCGGCCCGACCGGCGAGACCCAGCGGATGCCGACGCCGACGCCGGTCTTCAGGCTGGGCAGCTCCAGGTTGTTGAAGGAGTTGCCCTGGTCGATAAAGGTCGCGATCCGCCATTTTTCGGCGATGGAATATTGATACTCGGCACTCAGCGCCACCATGTAGCGCCCACCGATGCGATCGCCGCGGTCGTTTTCGGGGGACAAGGTCTGGTACTCGTAGCCGCGCACGCTTTGGTCGCCACCGGCAAAAAAACGCAGCGACGGCGGCACTGATTTATAGCCATTGGTGGCACTGCCGCCCACTTGGGCACGGGCGAGGAAGCGATGGTTGTCCCACAGCGTCGTCAGGCCTTTGACCATCGCCGTGCCGTACAGCAAATTGGTGTCTGAACCCAGCCCTTCCTTGGCCACCTTGGTGTCCAATTGCAAGCGATAGCCATGGTGCGGGTCTATGCGATTGTCACTGCGCAGGTAGGAATAACTGACGCCCGGCATCAACAGGTTGCTCAAGCCCGAATCGTCACCCAGGCGATACTCTTCGCGCTGCCATTTGAGCGAGATCACCCGCGTCCAGCCGCTGGGCAGTTTGCTGTGCCATTCCGGGCCGAGGGTGAGCAATTTACTCAGGGTGTCGGTGTTGGCGATTTCTTCGTTCTGGTAGCCGCCGGCAAAGCGCAGTTTGTCGGTGAGCGGCGGGTCGAGGGGAATGTCATACCAGAGGCCAACGTTCTGCCGCGGCGCCGACAGTTCGGCTTCCCAGCCATAGCTATGGCCCTGAGGGTTGACCCAATGTCGCGTCCAGTTGGCTTTGCCGCGCGGGCCTACGTCGGTGGAGTAACCCAGGCCCAGGCCCATGGTGCGCGGCTTGCGTGTGTCCAACTGCACGGCTACCGGGATCACATCATTGGTGGAGGCGGCGGGCGCGGCGTCTACGCGCACGCCTTCGAAAAACCCGCTGGCCTGCAAGTTCTGGTTGAGCTCGGCAATAAGTTCGGAGTCGTAAGGGTCGCCGCTTTTGAACGGCACCATGCGGTGCAGCAGGTCTTCGTCGAACGGCGTATCGCCGGCGAAACTGACTTTGCCGAGGGTGTAGCGCGGGCCGCTGTCATACACCAGTTCGATATCGGCGACGCCGGCCTGGGGGTCCACCGCGAGTGTCTGCCGGGTAAAGCGCCCGCTGAAAAAGCCGTAGCGCGAAGCCTGGTTCTGGATCAGTCGCTTGGCGTCTTCGTAATGACCGTGGTTGAGAATGGCGCCGGATTTAAGGTCGTCGCTGGCGGGTACGCGAAACGCTTTGAGGTTCGCCGCCGGGCCGTCGACCCGAATGGTCACATCACGCAAGTGCACCGGTTCGCCGGGGTCGACGTTGAGGATCAGGCGCGGGTTCTTGCCCCCCTGCACGTCGCTATCGATGCGCGGTTGATAAAAGCCCAGCGCCTGAGCGGCTTTGCGCGCCTGCTCCTCGGCACCACGGCTGAACCGCAGCAGGGCCTCTTCATCACGATCGCCCACGCCGCCGATGTAGCCTTCAATATTGGCTTTCAACGCGTCGTTGGCGGGTTTGATGCGCACGTCCAATTCGCTTTGCGCCAGCGCGCCGCAGCTTGTAAACAGCAGAATCAAGCTGCTGGTGAATCTTCCTGGAAACTTCATAGGCGCGGATGCTACACGAGCGGGCGAGAAACGTAGAACTCGGAAAGTTCTGAAAAAATCTGCATCACGCCGTGGCGGCCTGCAATACCTGGGGGTTGGGGTGAAAAAAAACATGTTCCAACACCGGCCCCACTGCCACTTCACCGATTTCCTCATAACCCTGGCGTTTATAAAACTCCAGGTAACGCGAATTGCCCGTGTCGAGCACCACGCCGGACGAATGCGGGTCTTCGGCGCACCAGTTATGCACCGCCTGCAACAACTGCTCACCGTAATGCTTGCCCTGGAACTGCGGATGAATCCCCAGCAGCGGCAGCATATGCACCGACTCGCTGGGCAAGCACGCCAGCACGGCATGGTGATAATCCAGATAACGCCGCGTGCCGCGCACCCCGGTGCTCAGCCACATGCGCAATTGCCAGGCCCAGCTCTCGGTGATTCCCAGGCGCCGTTGCGGCGGCGCAATCAGCGCGATGCCGATCAGACGGTCATTCACAAACAGGCCAATGGCCGGCAGCTTCTGGAAGAAGTGCTGCTTGACCAGCTCACGCACGGTGGCGCGCACCCGCTGTTCATAGCCGGGACGCTCGGCCTCAAAGATATAGGCGAATGTCGGTTCGTGGCGGTAAGCCTGGTACAACAGGGAACGGGCTTCGCGGGAATAGCCGCTGTTGAGCACACGGATGTCGGCGATGGCAGTCGAAGTCTCAGGCATACAATCAATCTCAGTGGGCGCCACTCAAAGGATGGCGTTCTTATGGGTACGAACCTACGCAGCACCAGTCGTTCCCAGACATTAGCAGCGCATCTGCCCTACCGCCACGCTGGCCCCCGTCTGACTTGTCGGCTAGCATCGCCCTTTTTGCCAAGACCGGACTGCCGACCATGAAAATCGTCTCCTTCAATATCAACGGGCTGCGCGCCCGCCCTCATCAGTTGGCGGCGCTGATTGAAAAGCATCAACCGGATGTGATCGGCCTGCAGGAAACCAAGGTTCACGACGACCAGTTCCCCCTCGCTGAAGTACAAGCCCTTGGCTATCACGTGTATTACCACGGGCAGAAAGGCCACTACGGCGTGGCCCTGCTGTCGCGTCAGCCAGCGTTGAGCGTGCATAAAGGCTTTGCCAGCGATGAAGAAGACGCCCAGCGCCGCTTTATCTGGGGCACCTTTGCCGACGAGAACGGCCAGCCGGTCACCATCATGAATGGCTACTTCCCCCAAGGCGAAAGCCGCGACCACCCCACTAAATTTCCGGCCAAGCAGCGCTTCTACGAAGACCTGCAGCAATTGCTGGAAAGCCAGTTCAGCAACGACCAGGCGCTGGTGGTGATGGGCGACGTGAATATTTCCCCGGAAGATTGCGACATCGGCATCGGCGCCGACAACGCCAAACGTTGGCTCAAGACCGGCAAATGCAGCTTCCTGCCCGAGGAGCGCGAGTGGATGGCGCGCCTGAAAAACTGGGGCCTGGTGGACAGTTTCCGGCACCTGAACCCGGACGTGAGCGACCGTTTCAGCTGGTTCGACTACCGCAGCCGCGGCTTTGAAGATGAGCCCAAGCGCGGCCTGCGCATCGACGTGATCATGGCCTCCACGGGCTTGCTGCATCGGGTCAAGGATGCGGGGGTGGATTACGAATTGCGTGGTTTGGAAAAACCCTCGGACCATGCGCCGATCTGGCTTGAATTGAGCTGACGGGTTGTCGGGCTTGATCAGATCTGGGCGTATCCGCCAGTCAGTCATATTTATGCAACCTGACTGACTTAATCTCGCGGCACTCCCTTTGGCTTGAGAAGGTGCCGGCATGACGCTGCGCGTTCTGTTCCTGTTGTGTTGCCTATTGCCCCTCGCCGCCGTGGCCGCTCCACTGCCTGTTCCCGATCATGGCCCAACCTTGCGCATCCAAGGTTCCAACACCATTGGCGCGGCATTGGGCCCGGCACTGGTCAAGGGGTTGATGGCGCAGCAGGGTTTGCAAGACGTACACAGCGAGCCGGCCGACGGAGCCAATGAACAGCGGATCGTCGGCAAAACGCGCCAAGGCAAGACGGTGACCGTCGAGGTGGCGGCCCATGGTTCCAGCACCGGTTTTGCAGCGCTTAAAAAAACCAGCGCGGACCTGGCAGCTTCGTCCCGTCCCATCAAGGACAGCGAACTGGTGGACCTCGAACCCCTGGGCGACCTGAAAAGCCCCGACGCCGAACAGGTGATCGCCATCGATGGCCTGGCCATCATCCTTAACCCGCGCAACCCGCTGACGACGTTGAACACCGTGCAACTGGCACAGATCTTCAACGGCGAGATCAGCACCTGGGAGGCGCTGGGCGGGGTCGGCGGGCCGATCCATGTGTATGCGCGGGATGATCAGTCGGGCACCTACGACACCTTCAAAGAGCTGGTACTGCGCCTGCGCGGCAAACCGTTGGTGGCGAGCGCCCAGCGTTTCGAATCCAGCGAGCAGTTGTCCGACGCGGTCAGCGGCGATCCCCAAGGCATCGGCTTTATCGGCCTGCCCTACGTGCGCCAGGCCAAGGCGGTGGCGGTTGTCGACGGTGACTCGCAACCGATGCTGCCGTTGAACAGCCTGATCGCCACCGAGGATTACCCGCTGTCACGCCGTTTGTACTTTTACTTGCCGCCGTCGAACCGCAACCCCTGGGCCGATGCGCTGGTGGACTTTACCCAGAGCCCCAAGGGCCAGGCGATCGTGGCGGCCAACGGCTTTATCGCGCAGCAGGTGCAAGCCATGGCCGTGACACCGCGCCCGACGATGCCCGACGAGTACCAGGCAATAGCCCGCGACGCCCAGCGCTTGAGCGTGAATTTTCGCTTCGAAGAAGGCAGCGCCAGCCTCGACAACAAGGCACGCCAGGACCTGCAACGGGTGGTGGCGTACCTGAAACGTCACGACAAGCTCAATAAGCAGGTCACGCTGGTGGGCTTTGGCGACGCCAAGAATGACCCGCAACGCGCAGCATTGCTGTCCAAGCTGCGTGCCATGGCGGTGCGGCGCGAGCTGGTTCGCAGCGGCGTGGTGCTGCGCGATATCCGTGGGTTCGGGGCGCAGATGCCGGTAGCGGCGAATACGGCGGATGAGGGGCGGATCAAGAATCGGCGGGTGGAGGTGTGGGTGTATTGAGGCTTGGGTGTTGGGTTGCTGGCACTGGCCTTATCGGGGGCAAGCCCCCTCCCACACTGACTGGAAGCACACGATCACAGGTGGGAGGGGGCTTGCCCCCGATGCAGGCGCTGCGGTGTTACTGCCCGCCGCGCATCAACTCCCGAGGCACGTACTTGCCGATCTCGAACTTGCCGATCGCCGCGCGGTGCACTTCGTCCGGGCCGTCGGCCAGGCGCAGGGTGCGCTGCATGGCGTACATGTAGGCCAAGGGGAAGTCGTTGGACACCCCGGCACCGCCGTGGATCTGGATCGCGCGGTCGATCACCTTCAGGGCGACGTTCGGCGCCACCACTTTGATCTGGGCGATTTCGCTTTTTGCCACTTTGTTACCCACGGTGTCCATCATGTACGCCGCCTTCAGGGTCAGCAGGCGCGCCATGTCGATTTCCATGCGTGAGTCGGCGATCTTGTCGATATTGCCGCCCAACCGCGCCAACGGTTTGCCGAATGCGGTACGGCTGACCGAGCGCTTGCACATCAATTCCAGCGCGCGCTCGGCCATACCGATCGAGCGCATGCAGTGGTGGATACGGCCAGGGCCAAGGCGCCCCTGGGCAATCTCGAAGCCACGCCCTTCACCCAACAATACGTTTTCATAAGGTACGCGCACGTTGTCGAACAGCACTTCGGCATGGCCGTGGGGCGCGTCGTCGTAACCGAACACCGGCAGCGGCCGCAGGATTTTCACCCCGGGGGTGTCCACCGGCACCAGGATCATCGAGTGCTGCTGGTGACGCGGCGCATCGGGGTTGCTCAGGCCCATAAAGATCAGGATCTTGCAGCGTGGATCGCAGGCGCCGGAAGTCCACCATTTCTTGCCGTTGATCACCCACTCGTCGCCCTGGCGTTCGGCGCGGGCGGCCATGTTGGTGGCGTCCGAGGAAGCCACGTCCGGTTCGGTCATGGCGAATGCCGAGCGGATCTCGCCGCGCAGCAGTGGTTCAAGCCAGCGCTGTTTCTGTTCGGCATTGGCATAGCGCACCAGCACTTCCATATTGCCAGTATCCGGCGCCGAGCAGTTGAACGGCTCCGGCCCCAGCAGCGAACGGCCCATGATTTCCGCCAAGGGCGCGTATTCGAGGTTGGTCAGGCCAGCGCCCAGTTCGGACTCGGGCAAGAACAAATTCCACAGGCCCTCGGCTTTAGCCTTGGCTTTGAGTTCTTCCATGATAGCAGTGGGCTGCCAACGGTCGCCTTCGCTGACCTGGCGTTCAAACACCGGCTCGGCGGGGTAAACGTATGCGTCCATGAACGCAGTGACGCGTTCACGCAGTTCCTGAACCTTGGGCGAATAGGCGAAATCCATGAGCAGCTCCCTTCTTGGAGAGGTTGTTTAGGTCATGCAATCGATACTAGAACAGCGTTGATAATTTACCTAGCCTATTCTCGGCGTGTATTAACATTCATCACCGATATATGATCGGCGTATGAGCACCTAACAATAAGAGCGCAACGAAATGAATCTGAGCAAGGTCGACCTCAACCTCTTCATCGTCTTTGACGCGATCTACACCGAAGCCAACCTGACCCGCGCCGGACAGATTGTCGGCATCACCCAACCGGCGGTGTCCAACGCTCTGGCCCGCCTGCGCGAGACCTTCAACGACCCGCTGTTCGTGCGCACCGCCCAAGGCATGGTGCCCACGCCGATGGCGCAGAACATCATCGGCCCGGTGCGCAATGCGCTGTCGCTGCTGCGGGTGTCGGTGCAGGAAAGCCGCATCTTCAACCCGCAACAGGCGGCCAAAACCTACCGCATCAGCATGACCGACCTTACCGAGGCGGTAATCCTGCCGCCGCTGTTCCAGCGCCTGCGCCGCCTGGCGCCCACGGTGGTGATCGAGAGCTTCCTGTCCAAGCGCCGCGAAACCACCAAGGAACTGGCCGCCGGGCGCCTGGACTTTGCCGTGGACGCGCCGCTCAATACCGACCCGCAGGTACGTCACGTCAAGCTGATGGAGGACCGCTACGTCTGCGCCATGCGCAAGGGCCACCCGATGGCGGGCAAGGACAAATTCACCTTGGACGATTACCTGTCGCTGACCCATATCCATATCTCCAGCCGTCGCAACGGTCTGGGCCACGTCGACCTGGCGCTGGGCAAAATGGGCATCCAGCGCAAGATCGCCCTGCGCTCCCAGCATTACCTGATGGCCTCGCAAGTGCTGCAGCAGACCGACATGGTGATGACCGTGCCCGAGCGCTTTGCCCGACGCCATGAACTGCACTGGTTCAACTTGCCGGTCAACGACGTACCGCCGGTGGAAACCCACTTGTACTGGCACGAAAGCACCGACCAAGACCCGGCCAACCGCTGGATGCGCGAGCAGATGATCGAGCTGTGCCAACAAGTCACCGCCCACGAAAAGAAGCTCGACAAACAACAAGCTTGAGCGCCCCTCCCGTGCAATGGACTACCAAGGAGCCCTTTGTGGGAGGGGGCTCGCCCCCGATGGTCCGCGCAGCGGACCTTGACGTTCACGTCAACCTACCTTTAGCTTAGCGCCAGAACTTTCTTGAGCGCCGCCATGAGCACTACCTACAGTATTTCCGACCTCGCCCGCGAGCTGGATATCACCACCCGCGCCATTCGTTTCTATGAAGAACAGGGCCTGCTGGCCCCTGAGCGGCGTGGCCAGGAGCGCATTTACAGCGCGCGGGACAAGGTCAGCCTCAAGCTGATCCTGCGCGGCAAGCGCATCGGCTTTTCCCTGGCCGAGTGCCGCGAATTGATCGAACTCTATGACCCCAGCAGCGGCAACCACATCCAGCTCAACAGCATGCTGGCCAAGATCGCCGAGCGCCGTGAGCAGTTGGAACAGCAACTGCTGGATATCGAACAGATGAAGCTGGAACTGGACACCGCCGAAGAGCGTTGCACCCAGGCCCTGGCCCAAACCATGCGCCAGGCCGGCGACTGATCAGAAGGTGACCGCCATGACCCTCCCCTCCCACGTCCGCCTGGTTGAAGTCGGCCCGCGCGACGGTTTGCAGAACGAAGCCAACCCCATCAGCGTCGCGGACAAGGTTCAATTGGTCGACGCCCTCAGCGCCGCCGGCTTGAGCTATATCGAAGTCGGCAGTTTTGTTTCGCCCAAGTGGGTGCCGCAAATGGCCGGCTCCGCCGAAGTGTTCGCCCAGATCCAGCGCAAACCCGGCGTGACCTATGGCGCATTGGCACCGAACCTGCGCGGCTTCGAAAACGCGCTGGCCGCCGGGGTCAAGGAAGTGGCAGTGTTCGCGGCCGCGTCCGAGGCGTTTTCCCAGCGCAATATCAACTGTTCCATCAGCGAAAGCCTGGAACGTTTCGCGCCCATCATGGCCGCAGCCCAGCAACACGGAGTCAGTGTGCGCGGCTATGTGTCCTGTGTATTGGGCTGCCCCTATGAAGGCGAGATCGCCGCCGAACAGGTAGCGGTAGTGGCGCGGGAGTTGTATGCCATGGGCTGTTATGAAGTGTCGTTGGGCGACACTATCGGCACCGGCACGGCGGGCGCCACCCGCCGCCTGTTTGAAGTGGTCGGCGCGCAGGTGCCACGGGATAAGTTGGCCGGGCATTTCCACGACACCTATGGCCAGGCCATCGCCAATGTGTACGCCGGGCTGCTGGAAGGCATCCAGGTGTTCGACAGCTCTATTGCCGGGCTTGGCGGCTGCCCGTATGCCAAGGGCGCCAGCGGTAACGTCGCGACCGAAGACGTGCTGTACCTGCTCAATGGCCTGGGCATTCATACCGGGGTCGACTTGGACGCCTTGATCCTCGCAGGCCGGCAGATCAGCCAGGTGCTGGGGCGCCCCAGCGGTTCGCGGGTGGCCAAGGCGCGTAACGCCGTGTGAGTAGCACGCCTGTGACAATGTGTTACCCAAGCCCTACACATCGAGTAACACGGGAACATATTTTGTCGTATTTGCCCCCGGTCATTTCCTACACAAAAATCAACTCCTTGATTTTAAAGGTATTTTAAAAGTTGGCACGGCTTCTGCTATCTCTATGGCATAACAAGAATAAAAAGCGCCAAACCTAATAAAAATAAGACGAAACGACTCTGACATAACAAAAACAACACGGCAGAGACGCAGCTAACAGATTTTTTTGGAGAAGATGTGCTTCGCAGGGTACGGCGTGCCGAGACCCGCAACCGGATAGAGAAAAATAAAACTACCTTCAGGTAGCTACCCACTGGTTGGATCGCTTGCGAAGAAGCAGATCAGCGCTCAAAAAAATACGTTTGCTCTTGATCCCGGATGGGGATCGCCAAAAACAGCGGTAAAGGGTAACGGTTGCCAAAAACAACAATAGACCGCCCCTCAATAATAAAAAAAGAGCAGGCAACGCACATTAAAGGGGACCTTCGGGTCCCCTTCGTGTTATGAGCGTTCGGCGCCTCACACTGACGTGCCTTCGGTGGCCATGAAATTGTTCAGCACCTTTCGAGTCAGGCGCTGCAATGCCTGTGTTTGCTCTTGCTGTCGCGCCGCCGCCAGTTGCTTGAGTTCCCCGTCGAAGAACGCACTGGGCATGGCGCCATCGACCAGAATGTCGTCTTTGCTTTTGCCCAACAGGCGCGCCAGCCTGTCGACCGCCGCGTCATGACGGCTCTGCCAGTCCGCTTGCGCCGCCAGGTCCGCCCCCGTGTCTTGCTCGCCTTGCACATCCGAAAGCTCGAATAACGCCGAGCTTTTTTCCTCGATCAATTCAATACCCGGGCCCATCAATGCCTGGAGCTCCTGCGGGTATCGGCTGCGCAGGTGTTTCTCCCAGAATTCGCGTCCCACGAAAAAAGCGCTCTCGTCAGCGGTAACACTTTCGTTCCTGAGCACTTGCCGATAAGCACTGTCGAGGGCTTGCTGGCTCACATTGGCCTGCTGGGGAAACAGCATTTCACGGGTGTTTATCGGCAGCCCCAGCCTGTCCGCCAGCCCGATCCGGTAGGCCAGGATCACTTCGACCTGCTCGGTAAAACCCGGCCCGCGAGAAGCAACGTCCTGTTCAGCCACGGCGTCCACCAGCGTCAGACGGAACAACTGGCGGGCGATGCTGATCAGTGAGCCTTCGCTGTCCGCTTCCCCCGCCTGCTCAAGCGCCTTCAACGCCAACAGCTCACTCTCAAGGTTCATGAACTCCACCGTACTGCCATCCCCGCAGGTGACACGATCATCGGCGATGCCAAACAGCGACTCGCGAATGGCCTGGCTTTGACTGGCGGCCTCCAACAAGTCCCACACCCGCTGGGTCAATGCGGCGCGGGTGACCGGCGAGGCGTATTCGGCGCTGCGGGTAGTGTCGGCCAGGACCGTGAACAGGGCGGCCGAATCAGGGCAAGCCTTCACGTCGTCCCACAGCCGGGCGCGGTGCGTCTGTTCGGCGGCAGGCACCTCTCGCAACCACAGGGTCCGAGCCTCGTCCAACGTGACGTGGTCGGCCCACTGCGCCGGGTCCACCGGTGCCTCCAGGCCAAGGCGTTCGCGGGTGGCCGCCGACAGCGGGTTCTCATGCACGTTGATCCGGTCCAAGTGCTGATACGCATAGTCGGGCAAGGTTGTGATCCGGTTCGAGTGCAGGTCGATCCTGGCCAAGGACGTCAATTGCTCAGCCCCCGCCGGAAAGGTCGTGGTGCCGGTGTCGGCCAGATAAAGTTGATTGAGGCTGCGCATGCCCCGCAGATCGGCGGTCCAGCCCAAGCGGCGATTGTCGGACAGATCGAGGATTTTCAGGTCTCGCATCCCTTCGAGGCGCGCACGACTGGCGTCGGTCAGTTGCAGGTCATTGCGACTCAGGTTGAGCTTGGTCAGCCCCGCCCCGCCATGGGTGAACTCCGGCAGTTGCGTGAGGTTGTTTTCGCGCATATTCAGCCAGCGCAGGCGGCCGAATGCGTTGAGAAAGGGGAGCGACTCGTCCGACAGTCCCATTCGACCTAAATCCAGGCTGCCCACATGATCCATATTCGCCGTTATCGGCGGCAGTTCACCCACCAGTTCGTCCGATAGATCCAGAATGTGGCCAATCGGTGTTTGATCCGCCGCATACGCTTGCGGCGACTGGCGCTGCCACGCGGCCATAATCGTCCCCGCGACCCTGCGACGAATGCGGCCGTGACCCGGCTCTGCGTCCTGATGCCAGGCGTCCAGCGTCTGCTTCAACTGGTTGTATTCCTCTTCGAGGCTGCTGAGGCGGGCTAGAACCTGGGCATCAGTCAAGCCTTGAAGCCCATACAGGGCTTCGACTTCTTCAAGTGACTTCGACGGGTACAGATACATGGCTTTCATGGTGCAAATAAACGGCCGCCGCCCCGCGCCTCCAACTGGGCTGAGCGGGTACCCAAACCGCCCGTCCGCCAGGCGCATAGGCGACTTGAACCCCGGTTTGATGGCTTGCAAGCCAAGGGCCTGGCGCGTGCCCTCTTCGCTCAAGGGCTGTTGTGCGAGCTGCTCCTTCAACGCCTGGGTGGAGGCTTTCAGTTGCCGCCAATCCGTGCGCCCGCTGTAACCCACCCGCCAGAGCGCGGTGTAGAAAGCATCTTTGTCCGAGCGCCAATACTCCAGATCATCGGGACCGCTGAACAGCTTCCACTCGTTGAGGCTGATGCGCACGAGGCGTAACTGCCTGGGCGCGTCAGCACGCCCGACGCGGTCCAACAGTTCACCGTCATAGGTGTCAGCGCGTAACTCAAGACCCACGTCGTCAAGACGACCCGGCAGCGTCGCCAGCTTGTGCAGCGCCAGACGCACACTGTCCGGGGTGAGTTCGTTATCGAACAATAGATCGGTATGGGCGCGCAGGGCTCGGACCCTCTGCCCATAGCGGCGCGCCTCTTCAGCCAAACGCAACGGCACACGGGAGGTTTCGCCCATACGCGCCAACTCCTGGTCGGTGGCGTGGGCCAACAGGTCTTCGGCGATCAGTTTGGGCAAGCCTGGAAAGTCGCGCTGGAGCAGTTGCACATCCGCCTCACTGGACACGTCCCCGGCCGCGATTTCAAGGCCAAACAACCTGGCTTTGCTGTCCTGCGCCAACTCGCGCAATCGGTCGCGGTAGCGCAGCGCCCTCGCCTGGGGTGTGCGCTGCTCGCTCATCATGCGTTCAACCAAGCGATCCGCGTACGCCTTATCGGCGGCCGTCGCCAGAAAGTCAGAATCAATTCTGCCGGTCAGCATCAGTTCATAACGCAGCGCTCGCTCGACGGCCGGCTCGTCCAACAGGTGCCGGATCTGCTCTTCGCTCAATTGGCTCAGCAGCGACGGCAGAATCACGCCATCCCGGGTCGCCGCTTGGGCCAGATCGAGCTTGACCACCTGACTGCGTTGGGCGACTGCGGCCGAACGCCAGACGATATCGCCGTCGGCATCCAAGGCGACCAGCACCCTGGCTTCAGGCCACTTGCCGCTGTCGAGCAATAACCTCATTTGCAAGCTCCAGTCGACACGCCCAAAGACGGCAGGGTCGGTGCTGCTCAGGCGATCAATGAAGCCTTGGTAGCGACGGGCAGATTCGAAGCGCCGTAGCGCTTCTCTGAACAGCGGCGGCGGCAATTGCTGATCGACGTAAACCCGGCGCAATTGCTCATCCGTGACCCCACTCAGCGCTCGGACCTGCTCCAATTGAGCGTCGCTGAAAGCGTCAACGCTGGGGCCGAGACGTCGCAACAGGGTCTTGCGATCCCACGTCAGGGGTTGTTCGAATTCATGCACCCAGGCACCCGCCCCGTTGTGGCGTACCCTGGGCCAGTAACGGGCGTCGCCATCCGGGTGGACGAGCCTGAAATCTCCCTCGGCGATGGCTTGCACCTTGTAGTGACCGCCGTGGGTCGACGGCAGGTACGTGGCGCCTTGATGCTCATACAAGCCCAGGCTGTTCGGCTTCAGCTCAGCGGGCAGGCTGATCGAGTGGATGTACCGCGTCGGATCGAAGTCAAACAAACGGCTGCGCCCGCCGAAGTCGACATGCACCAGACGCTTGATAAAAGCGGTCTCTTTGAACGCTGCCAGCGCGGCGGGCACCGCCAGCCCCGCCAAGTTCAGACCCACCGCCGAGAAGTGCGCCCAGACCGCGCGCGCATCGCCCTCGGACCACGCCTGTATGCCTTCTGCCACGTCGTCGACCATTTGCACCGCCGCAACTATCAGCATCACTTCGCCAAGGTACGGCACCACGAATGCCGCCACGTTCAGCACATCCAGTATTTTTTTGCCCCACGACCACAGCCAGGCTTTCTCGGCATGGTCCGTGGCCTCTTGCGTGGACACGGCGCTCGCCTGAGCGTTTTCCATGATCGAGCGAACCCGCTGTTGCGCGCTGTCGATCCACACGTCACGCCAAGGCGGTGCGTAGGTGCCCTGGCGGTGAAGCCGGGCTTTGAGCGCCGGATCGAAGTTCTGCGTGGCGGTGTAAACCTCGTCGGGGTCCAGTAGTGCCTTGAGTTTGGTAAAGAACATTTCTTGCCGGGAAAGCGGGACGAACTGACTGAAGAAGGTACGGTAGTCAGCACGGCACAGGCGCGTGGTCAGGTGGTCGACGAAGGCGGTGAGGTTGTCGTAAGCCTTGAGCGGGTGCAGCGGATCACCGGGGATGTAGACCATGCACGGTCGCGGCAGGACCGTGGCATTTCGCGGATGGGGCTGCCACACCACCGGCCCGATGATCAGCACCTGCTCGATCACGACCGTGCACAACTGCAAGGGCGAAAAGCTGACGTCATCCTCTGCCCATGTGTGCCCGGTCTGTTGAGTCAGAATCGCCTGGACCAAGCGATGGTCCTGGGGCTGGATATGGCCCTGCATCAGGGCAATTTCGGCGGCCAACTCCAACTGATTGCGGTGCGCGGTGATCAACGTGCTGTACAGCTTGCCCGTCAGGGCGCCGGGGGGCTTGGCCAGAATCGGGGCATTGATGATGCCGCGTACATGTTCGTAGTACGACTGCCCCAGGTCCAGCGTTCGGCACAGGGCGGCAAACTCGTGGGCTTTGATCGACAGTTTGAACGACTTGACACTCGCGGGTGCATGCTTCTTTGCGCTGGAATATTGGTGAAAGTTATAGCGGGTGATCAAACGACAATCCAAGCAGATCGGCTTGCTTGCGTCGTCCTCGGTGAAATTCATCAAGGCCGCTTCAAGCAGGCTGACGCCCTTGTAGAAATACAGCGGCGACGACGCTGACGACACGGTGGTGGTCGACAGTTCTTCCGAATCGGTGCTGCACGATCTCTGCTCCATCTTGCGCGCGTAGAACACGCTCGTGACGTCGAGGCGCAGGCCGAACTTCTCTTCAATGGCCGCCACCAGCAAGGGTTCGGCATAGTCGGCGGGGCTTTTGAGTTGGCTGAACCATTGATCCAGCTGGTTTAACGAAGTCCGGCTGCGGTCGTGGACCGCCTTCAATCGGTCTTTCGCTGTTGAGTCGGCGTTGGTGTACCAGGGCGGGATAACCAGCTTGAGGTTGGCCAATTCGGTCTTGCGCCCTGCCAGCGCATCGGTATACCAAGCGGGGGTGTTGTCCTGGATGGGCCCCACATGGGGGCTTGGCTCATCGACATCGGGCAGGGCAAGCGGATCAGTGAGCAGATCGGTCATGGGCATCGCCTTCGAGTAGCGGAATAATCCGCCACTCTAGGCAGCTGGCGCAGGCCGAACGCGGTAGCCCAGCACCCCGTTTCAGCGCTCGGTGCTCAACTCCTGGAGGCTGATCTCGCGCATGCGAAACTTCTGGATCTTGCCCGTGACGGTCATCGGAAACTCATCCACGAACTTGAAGTGCTTAGGCGTCTTGAAGTGCGCAATGCGACCCTTGCACCAGCCCTGCAAATCCAGCTCATCGGTCGCGTGGCCCGGGTGGAGTTTGATCCAGGCGACGATTTCTTCGCCGTAGCGCGCATCCGTAATGCCGATCACCTGCACATCGGCCACCGCCGGGTGGGTGAAGAAAAACTCCTCCAACTCGCGCGGGTACACGTTTTCGCCGCCGCGAATGATCATGTCCTTATTGCGTCCAGCGATGCGCACATAGCCGTGCTCATCCATGCTTGCCAGATCGCCGGTGTGCATCCAGCCGGCCTCGTCGATGGCCTCGCGGGTTGCCTCGGGATTATTCCAGTAGCCGAGCATGACGCTGTAGCCACGGGTGCACAGCTCGCCGATTTCACCGCGCGCGACGGTGTTGCCATCGATGTCGATGATCTTGGTTTCCAACTGCGGTTGGGTGCGGCCGACGGTGGTGACCCGGCGCTCCAGATCATCCTGTGGCCCGGTCTGCAAGGACACTGGGCTGGTTTCGGTCATACCGTAGGCGATCTGCACTTCGCCCATGTGCAACTCGCTGATCACGCGGCGCATCACTTCGATGGGGCACGTGGCGCCGGCCATGATGCCGGTGCGCAGGCTGGACAGCTCGAACTCACCGCGCCGCGGGTGATCAAGCAGCGCGATAAACATGGTGGGCACGCCATACAGGCCGGTGGCGCGTTCTTCGGCGACGGCGCTGAGGGTCAGCAATGGGTCGAAGCCGTCGTTCGGGTAGATCATGGCGGTGCCATGGGTGATACAGCCCAGGTTGCCCATCACCATGCCAAAGCAGTGATACAGCGGCACCGGGATCACCAAGCGATCCTGGGCGGTCAGGCCCAGGCTTTCACCGACCATGTAGCCATTATTGAGAATATTGTGATGACTGAGCGTGGCGCCCTTGGGGAACCCGGTGGTGCCGGAGGTGTACTGGATATTAACGGCTTGGTCGAAGTGCAGGCTGGCTTGGCGCTGGTGCAGTTGCTCGGGCGTTACCTCGGCGCCGAGGGTGGCCAGCGTCGACCAGGGCATAAAGCCTGCCGGCGGGCTGGGATCGAGGCTGATGATGCCGCGCAGGTCGGGTTGCAGTTCCTGGAGCATTCCGTGGTAATCGGAACCCTTGAACGCCCCGGCGCACACCAGCCACTGACAACCGGACTGTCTGAGCACGTAGTCCAGCTCGCTGGTGCGGTACGCCGGGTTGATATTGACCAGGATCACGCCGAGCTTGGCGCTGGCAATCTGGCTGATCAACCACTCGGCGCAGTTCGGCGCCCAGATGCCCAAGCGGTCGCCGGTCTGCAGGCCCAAGGCGAGGAAAGCGCGGGCGTGCAGGTCGACGGTATCGGCCAGTTGCCGCCAGGTATAACGTCGTGACTGATGACGCACCACCAGCGCTTCGCCATCGGGGAATTGCGCCACTGTGTGATCGAAGGCCTGGCCGATGGTCATGGCCAGTAAGGTCTTGTCCTGGGAGCCACGGCTGTAGCTCTGATGCGGTTGATCCATAACGACCCCTGTTATCTTTTTTGTAGGTTGACGTAAACGTAAACTACGATTGACAGCGTCACAACGCAAGCTTACGTTAACGTAAAGGTGAGCGCCCTCCCCTGGCGCGCCGACCACACAACAACAAAGCTCACATTAAGGTGCCTGTCCATGAGTTACCCGTCCCTGAACTTCGCCCTCGGCGAAACCATCGACATGCTGCGCGACCAGGTGCAGTCCTTCGTGGCCAAAGAGGTCGCACCGCGCGCGGCGCAAATCGACAGCGACAACCTGTTCCCCGCCGACCTGTGGCGCAAATTCGGGGACATGGGCCTGCTCGGCATCACCGTGCCGGAAGAGTACGGCGGCGCCGGCCTGGGTTACCTGGCGCATGTGGTGGCCATGGAAGAAATCAGCCGTGGCTCGGCATCGGTGGCGTTGTCCTACGGCGCTCACTCCAATCTCTGTGTGAATCAGATCAACCGCAACGGTAACCACGCACAGAAGCTCAAATACCTGCCCAAACTGATCAGCGGCGAACACGTCGGCGCCTTGGCCATGAGCGAGCCGAACGCCGGCTCCGATGTGGTCTCGATGAAGCTGCGCGCCGACAAGCGCGGCGACCACTATGTGCTCAACGGCAGCAAGACCTGGATCACCAACGGTCCCGATGCCAGCACCTATGTGATCTACGCCAAGACCGACCTGGAAAAAGGCCCACACGGCATTACCGCGTTTATTGTCGAGCGCGACTGGAAGGGCTTCAGCCGCAGCAACAAGTTCGACAAATTGGGTATGCGCGGCTCCAACACCTGCGAGCTGTTTTTCGATGACGTCGAAGTGCCCGAAGACAACATCCTCGGCGTGCTCAATGGCGGCGTGAAAGTGCTGATGAGCGGCCTGGACTATGAGCGCGTGGTGCTCTCCGGCGGCCCCACCGGGATCATGCAGGCGTGCATGGACCTGATCGTGCCGTACATCCACGACCGCAAGCAGTTCGGCCAAAGCATCGGCGAGTTCCAGTTGATCCAGGGCAAAGTCGCCGATATGTACACCCAACTCAACGCCAGCCGCGCCTACCTGTATGCGGTGGCCCAGGCTTGCGAACGTGGCGAGACCACCCGCAAGGACGCCGCCGGGGTGATCCTCTACAGCGCCGAACGCGCCACGCAAATGGCCCTGGATGCGATCCAGATTCTCGGCGGCAACGGCTACATCAACGAATTCCCCGCCGGGCGCCTGTTGCGCGATGCCAAGCTGTACGAAATCGGCGCCGGCACCAGTGAAATCCGGCGGATGCTGATCGGTCGCGAACTGTTCAACGAAACTCGCTGAGGGCACGCGCCATGGCCACCTTGCACACCCAGCTCAACCCGCGCTCGGCGGAGTTCGCCGCCAACAGCGCGGCGATGCGCCAACAGGTCGACGCCCTGCACACTCTGCTCGCTCACGTGCAGCAAGGCGGCGGCGCCAAGGCTCAAGAGCGGCACACCTCACGGGGCAAACTGTTGCCGCGCGCACGCATCAATCGCCTGCTCGATCCGGGCTCGCCGTTTCTTGAACTCAGCCAACTCGCCGCCTACCAGGTCTACGGCGAAGACGTGCCCGCGGCCGGCGTCATCGCCGGAATCGGGCGCGTAGAAGGCGTGGAGTGCATGATTGTGGCTAACGACGCCACGGTCAAAGGTGGCTCCTACTACCCGCTGACCGTGAAAAAACACCTGCGCGCCCAGACCATCGCCGAGCAGAATCGCCTGCCGTGCATCTACCTGGTGGACTCCGGCGGCGCCAACCTGCCGCGTCAGGACGAGGTGTTTCCCGACCGCGAGCACTTTGGGCGGATCTTTTTCAACCAGGCCAATATGAGCGCCCAAGGCATCCCGCAGATCGCCGTGGTGATGGGCTCATGCACCGCCGGCGGCGCCTATGTGCCGGCCATGGCCGACGAAGCCATCATGGTGCGCCAGCAGGCCACGATCTTTCTGGCCGGCCCGCCGTTGGTGAAGGCCGCCACCGGGGAAGTGGTCAGCGCCGAAGACCTTGGCGGCGCGGATGTGCATTGCAAAATCTCGGGCGTGGCCGACCACTATGCCGACAGCGATGAACACGCCCTGGCCCTGGCCCGCCGCAGCGTGGCCAACCTCAATTGGCACAAACAGGGCCAGTTGCTGCAACGTACGCCGGTGGCACCGCTGTACAGCGGCGAAGAGTTGTACGGCGTGATTCCGGCCGACCCCAAACAGCCGTTCGACGTACGCGAAGTGATCGCGCGACTGGTGGACGGTTCGGTGTTCGATGAGTTCAAGGCGCTGTTCGGCACCACGCTGGTGTGCGGTTTCGCCCATCTGCACGGCTACCCGATTGCGATCCTGGCCAATAACGGAATCCTGTTCGCCGAAGCCGCGCAGAAAGGCGCGCACTTTATCGAACTGGCCTGCCAGCGCGGCATCCCCCTGCTGTTCCTGCAGAACATCACCGGCTTTATGGTCGGCCAGAAATACGAGGCCGGCGGCATTGCCAAGCACGGCGCCAAACTGGTGACGGCAGTGGCCTGCGCCAAGGTGCCCAAATTTACCGTGATCATCGGCGGCAGCTTTGGCGCCGGTAACTACGGCATGTGCGGTCGCGCCTATGACCCGCGCTTTTTGTGGATGTGGCCGAACGCGCGTATCGGCGTGATGGGCGCCGAACAGGCGGCCGGCGTGCTGGTGCAGGTCAAGCGCGAGCAGGCCGAACGCGCGGGCGCCGGGTTCAGTGCCGAGGAGGAAGCGGCGATCAAGCAGCCGATCCTCGACCAGTACGAAACCCAGGGGCACCCCTACTATTCCAGCGCGCGCCTGTGGGATGACGGTGTGATCGATCCGTTGCAGACCCGCGACGTGCTGGCCCTGGCCCTGTCCGCGGCCTTGAACGCCCCCATCGAGCCGAGCCGCTTCGGCGTGTTCCGCATGTAAATGGAGCAGTACCCCATGAGCGATTTCAACACCCTCGAACTGATCGCCGACCGCCGTGGCTTTGCCACGCTGTGGCTCAGTCGTGAAGCCAAGAACAACGCGTTCAATGCCGAGATGATCCGCGAGCTGATCATCGCCCTCGACCAGGTGCAGGGCGATGCTTCCCTGCGGTTCCTGGTGCTGCGCGGGCGCGGTAAGCATTTCAGCGCTGGGGCCGACCTGGCCTGGATGCAGCAATCGGCCGAGCTGGATTACCACACCAATCTCGACGACGCCCGCGAACTGGCGGAACTGATGTACAACCTGGCCAAGCTGAAAATCCCCACCCTGGCGGTGGTGCAAGGTGCAGCCTACGGCGGCGCCCTGGGCTTGATCAGTTGCTGCGACATGGCCATCGGCGCCGACGATGCGCAGTTCTGCCTGTCGGAAGTGCGCATCGGCCTGGCGCCGGCGGTGATCAGCCCTTTTGTGGTGCAAGCCATCGGTGAACGCGCGGCACGGCGCTATGCCCTCACCGCCGAGCGCTTCGGCGGCCAGCGCGCGCGCGAGATCGGCCTGTTGGCGGAAAGCTATCCGGCGGACGAGCTGGAGATTCACGTCGAACACTGGATAGCCAACCTGCTGCATAACAGCCCGGCGGCGATGCGCGCCAGCAAGGATCTGCTGCGCGAAGTCGGCAACGGCGCCCTCACCCCGGCGTTGCGCCGCTACTGCGAAAACGCCATCGCCCGCATCCGCGTCAGCCCCGAGGGCCAGGAAGGCTTGCGCGCCTTCCTGCAAAAACGTCCACCGAGCTGGCAAGCGCAGGAGCCGCGTTCATGAGTACTTTGACCCGCATACTGGTGGCCAACCGGGGTGAAATCGCCTGTCGCGTGATGCGCACCGCCAAGGCCATGGGGCTGACCACCGTGGCCGTGCACAGCGCCATCGACCGCGACGCGCGCCATTGCCGCGAAGCGGATATCTGCGTCGACCTGGGGGGCAGCAAGGCCAGTGGCAGTTACCTGCAAATCGACAAACTGATCGCCGCCGCCCAGGCCAGCGGCGCCCAGGCGATTCATCCGGGCTACGGGTTTCTCTCGGAAAACGCCGGGTTCGCCCGCGCCATCGAAGCCGCCGGCTTGATCTTCCTCGGCCCGCCCGCCTCTGCCATCGACGCCATGGGCAGTAAATCCGCAGCCAAAGCGTTGATGGAAACCGCCGGCGTGCCCCTGGTACCGGGTTACCACGGCGAGGCCCAAGACCTGGAGACTTTCCGCGACGCCTGTGCCCACATCGGTTACCCGGTGCTGCTCAAGGCCACGGCCGGCGGCGGCGGCAAAGGCATGAAAGTGGTCGAGGATGTCAGTCAATTGGCCGACGCCCTGGCCTCAGCCCAGCGCGAGGCGTTGTCGTCATTTGGCAACGCCCAGATGCTGGTGGAGAAATACCTGCTCAAGCCCCGTCATGTGGAAATCCAGGTTTTCGCCGACCAGCACGGGCACTGCCTGTACCTGAATGAACGGGATTGCTCGATTCAGCGCCGTCATCAGAAGGTCGTGGAGGAAGCTCCGGCCCCCGGTTTGAGCGCTGAACAGCGCCGTGCCATGGGCGAGGCTGCCGTGCGGGCGGCCCAGGCGATCGGCTATGTCGGCGCCGGCACCGTGGAGTTTTTGCTCGACGCGCGCGGCGAGTTCTTCTTTATGGAGATGAATACGCGGTTGCAGGTCGAACACCCGGTCACCGAAGCGATTACCGGTCTGGACCTGGTGGCCTGGCAGATCCACGTGGCCCAGGGCCAGGCGCTGCCGATCACCCAGGCGCAGGTGCCCTTGATCGGGCATGCCATCGAAGTGCGTCTGTATGCCGAGGACCCGGCCAATGATTTTCTGCCCGCCACCGGGCACTTGGCGCTGTACCGCGAATCCGCCCCCGGCCCTGGGCGCCGCGTGGACAGTGGCGTGAGTGAGGGGGACAGCGTTTCGCCCTTCTACGATCCGATGTTGGGCAAGTTGATTGCCTGGGGCGAGGACCGTGAACAGGCGCGCCTGCGCTTGCTGAGCATGCTCGACGAATTCGCCGTGGGCGGACTGAAGACCAACCTGGGCTTCCTGCGGCGCATTATTGGGCACCCGGCATTCGCCGCAGCGGAACTGGATACCGGGTTTATTCCGCGCTATCAGGAACACTTGCTGCCGCCGACCGGTGCGCTGAGTGATGATTTCTGGCAGGCCGCAGGTGCCGCGCTGATGCACAGCCTGCCCGCCGGGGAAGGCCCGTGGGCAGACACCCGTGGCTTTCGCGCGGGGTTGCCCGCTGAGGTTTCGTTGCACTTGAGTTGCAACGGGCAGGACCGACTGGTGACCCTGGCGCCAGACATTACGCAGTTGCACGGCGAGCAGTTGAGCATCGAGCGCGACGGCGTGCGTCGCAGCTATCTGGCGGTCCGGCACGATGGCGGCGTGTTTGTACGCTGGGACGGTGAAATGCATGGGGTCAGCCTGTTCGACCCGATTGCCGCCGTGGAAGCCAACCAATCCCATCAGGGTGGCCTGACGGCGCCCATGAACGGCAGCATTGTGCGGGTGCTAGTGCAAGCCGGCCAGGCGGTCGAGGCCGGCACCCAACTGGTGGTGCTCGAAGCGATGAAGATGGAACACAGCATCCGTGCTCCCGAAGCCGGGGTGGTCAAGGCACTGTTCTGTCAGGAAGGCGAAATGGTCGCCGAAGGCTGCACGCTGGTGGAGCTGGAAACGGCGGACTAGAACCTCGCCATGGCCTGCACCACCACACCGAGGATGCGACACGCCTCGGTGAACAGCTGTTTAGGGTACGTGGGGTTGAGCGGCACCAGGTAGAGCTGGCCGCTCTCCTCCCGTAACTGGCGGAAGGTCGCGTGAGGGTTGTCGGCCCATTGCGCGACCACCAGTTTACCGGGGCCGGCACTGATGGCCGGGTCTACCAGGATCATCATGCCTGCGCCGATGCTCAAGCCACTGGGCGCGGTCATGGCATCGCCCGTGACCGGCAGCCAGAAGGCGTCGCCCCTGGCGTGATAATCCGTGGTTTCATAGCGCGCGCCAGCATAGGCCGGGCGCTCCTCGCGGGCTTCGCCCAGGCCTCTCCATTCGTTGACGGGGTAGCGGAAAAACGCCGTGTGCCGTGGCGTCGGCACTGCCGGTTCGGCGCGACGCTCGCGCACTTCCTGCACCACTTCCAGATCACCCAGACCCAATGCTTCCAGCACCCGGTTCATGTCCTCCAGGCTCGGCACGCGACGCTTGTTGAGCCAATGACCGACGCCCCCCTGGGACATGCCCAAGCGCTCAGCCAGTTCACCTTGCGTGACCTTGCGGTCTTTCATGTTGGCCCTGACCAACGCGATCCATTTATCCATGGGGCCAGACAATACGTCAGGTATTTTTCAGGGCAATAAACAGTTTGTAGTAATCCATAAAACGACATAAATACGATACGTACTATTATCAGGCATAAGGTTTTCAACACCCACCCAGAGTACTGCCCCTTATGACGACGAGCCCGTACCTCCTGCCTGAACCCGCTGAAAACGATGAGCTGCAAGACTTGCGCAGCAGCGGCGCCGCCCAACGTGCGCTGGATTTCTACTTGAAAGAAGAGATGTCGACGCCGGTGGCGAACGAGGCGTTGTTCGCCATCAAAGCAGGTATCAGTCAGGAAGAAGCCTTGATACATGCCTCGGACCTGCTGCGCAGCGCGGCGGCCACTGCGTATGAATCCGCGAGCAACCACCAGGGTAATCAGCGGGACCTGGCGTTTTCAGTGGTGTATTTGATCGATATGGCGAAGGCGATGGTCGAGCGGTCGTTGCAGGTGCGCGAAGCGCAGGCGGACAGCTGATAGGCGCAAAGGAAAAATATTTCTATCCCACGGATAAAAACATTTGACTTGCAAATGATAATGATTATTATTGGACCCAGCTGATCGCGAGATCAGTCGATAGACCAAGAGACCTTAGGTCGGACTCTTGGAATATCTCCTCATCAGGCTAATCACGGTTTTTGACCCGGCTCTTTGGCCGGGTCTTTTTTTTGCCAGTTTTCCTGGCATGGCTTCAGGCTAATGAAGACTGTGTGTTGCGTGATGGCGCGCATGGTAGCAAAAGACCATCGCCGAATGAAAGCCACCCAAAGGCTCTGGCTCACATCTTTGGGAAATAGCGCTTGAGAATCAATCTCATAAATTCTAAGCTGCGGCGGCGTCAAGGATGATGCCCCCTTCCCTGCGCAACAATTTTGCATCCAGGCTCTACCGGACTCCTGTGTAATATAGCCGCCACAATACTCATAATCAGGCAACCAGACTATGACAGTGGCCTTGACCTCCATCAGAATCAGTACCGACTTCGACAGTGGCAATATCCAGGTGCTGGACGCCAGCGATGCCTATCAATTGCTGCTGGCGATCAAACCCGACACTCGCAGCCAACATTTCCAGTGGTTTCACTTCAAGGCCGAGGGTATGCATGTGGGCCATACCCACACCTTCCGCCTAAGCAATGCCGGGCGCTCTTCATATCCCCATGCCTGGAGCGGCTACAACGCCGTAGCCTCCTACGACCACGTCAACTGGTTCCGCGTGCCGACACGCTTCGATGGCGAAATCTTGCACATCAGCCTGGAGACTCGCGAGAAGCACGCCTGGTTCGCCTACTTCGAACCCTACAGCCGCGAACGTCATGACGGCTTGATCGAGCAGGCGCTCAAACACACCGGCACCCAGTTGCTGGCCACCGGCAAGAGTGTCGAAGGCCGCGACATTCAGTTACTGCGCCGGGGCAAAGGCGGCGAAGGACGACGCAACGTATGGATCATCGCCCAGCAACATCCGGGCGAACACATGGCCGAATGGTTTATGGAAGGGATCATCGAACGCTTGCAACAGGACGGCGATGCCGAGCTGAAAAAACTGCTGGCGGTGGCTGACCTGTACCTGGTGCCGAATATGAATCCAGACGGCGCCTTCCACGGGCACCTGCGTACCAACGCCATGGGCCAGGACCTCAACCGCGCGTGGCAGAGCGCAAGCCAGGACCTCAGCCCGGAAGTGCTGTTCGTGCAACAGCAGATGGAACAGTACGGCGTGGACCTGTTCCTGGATATCCACGGTGACGAAGAAATCCCCTATGTATTCGCCGCTGCCTGCGAAGGCAACCCAGGCTACACGCCGCGCATCGAAGCCCTGGAAAAGCACTTTCGCAGCCACCTCAGCGGCTTGACCCGTGACTTCCAGACCACCCATGGCTACACCCGCGACCTGCCGGGCGAAGCCAACATGACGTTGGCCTGCAATGCGGTCGGCCAAAAGTACGATTGCCTGTCGCTGACCTTGGAAATGCCCTTCAAGGACAACAACGACGCGCCCAACCCGAAAACCGGCTGGTCGGGCGAGCGCTCGAAACAGCTAGGCAAGGATGTGCTGAGCAGCGTCGCCGATATCGTCGGCCTGTTGCGCTGACAGCAACGAACCCCGGCATCAGTCCTTGGTGCCGGTCATGCTCTGCAACACGCCATCGCGTCGGATCAGCCCATGAAACAACGCCGCCGCCAGGTGCACCAACACCGTGAGAAACAGCAGGTACGCCAGGTACCCATGGGCCTTACGCAGCAGCGCGAACAACGGTGCGTTCGCCTCCACTAGCGCCGGCAGTCGTACGGAGCTGCTGAGCATCACCGGGTCGCCCGCCGCTGAAATCATCGCCCAACCCAGCAGCGGCAACGCCAGCATCAGACCATACAACATCAGGTGCGATGCCTTTGCCGCCAGCACTTGCCACTGCGGCAAGTCCTGGGGCAGAGGCGGTTGCTGCGTGGAAAAGCGCACCACCAGCCTGACGATAACCAGCGCCAGAATCGCAATACCCAACGGTTTATGCAGTTGGATCAGCCAGGCATGCCGCTCCGAGACCGAGGCCGCCAAGCCCGCGCCGATAAACAGCATGGCGATGACCATCAGCGCCATCAGCCAGTGCAACAGGCGCGCCAAGGGAGCGAAGAATTGTGGAGAGGCCTTCATGGTTTCGACTCCTGTGGAGCATGGTGCAAGGGGCTGACCTCGCCGGCGCGGCGCAGGTAAGAACTGGCGTATGCCGCCGAGCGGGCCGCCAGCAAGGGGTCATTGGAGGCTTGGATACCGCTGGGCAGAATCAGCGGATCGAAGTTGATATCGCGGCAGTCACCGTCGGCCTGGGGCTGGCTGCTTTGCACCACCAGGGTCCCGGCGTTCAGCACCGTATGGGGGCCGGGCCAGGGTTTGCTGGCATCGTCCAGCACGTCGCCGGGGTTGGCCAGGGTCATGTTCAACTGCCAGCGCAGCGGCCCGGCGGCCAGGCGCTGCACCAGGTCTTTCTCCAGGAAGTCCGCACCATCGACGGCGGTATCACCCACCGCGTCTTGGCTTTGGGGCACCACCGCCCAGCGCACGGCTTGACGCTTGCCCTCGGCGTTCACCAGATAAAACGCATTGATGCCGTTATAGGTTTCGGTCGCGTAACTGGCCGACGGTTTGGCGGTCTTGACCCATGCCAGGAACGGTGCGGCCTCCGGATGGGCGGCAAAAAACGCCGGCATGTTCGCTGGGTTCGGCTTGCCGGTGGCCGGGTCCGGCGCGCCCGCCTTGAGCAACTGATAGAACGCCTCGGGCGTGCCCACCGGGAACACCGGCATGCTGTTCATACCGGTGCGCCATTGCTGGCCGTTGGCCTGGCTGAACTGCACGGCAAAACTGCGGATCGGCACGCTGCTATCAGGCGCGTAAGGGTTGCCGCTGGGCAAGGCGAAGCGGCCGATCAACGGGGTTTTGGTCTCGCTGAACACCTCGGCGCTGGAATAGGCGCGCGCCTCGGCAGAGCTTTGGAAGTAACCCGCCACGCACACGCCTTTGGCGTGGTTGCGCCGATAGCCAGGGTGCACGCCATTGTTGGTTTCCAGGGCATTGACCAAGGTTTTAGGCCGCAGCCGCTGTGGGTCGAGTGTGCCATTGACGTAGGCAAACGCCGCGGCCAAACCGGCCACCACAACACCGATGGCAGCAAGACGCGCCACCAGGCTTGCGGTACTCAAGGCAGGACGGGGCGGTGATGGGTGATCCAGCATAAAAACTCCAGGGCCGAGGGCCGCAGGGGGAAAGTGCTATGAGACGAAACCCACGCAGGCTTATTCCCACTTCACTGTAGTTTTTTTTGCGTTACGACCTTACATACCGCGATTCAGAAAGCCCACGCACCTTGACCTGGTCATCCACCCGCCCCAGGTGTTCGAGCCGGCCATCTGCCGTCCAGCGTCCCAGGTCGCGGGTGCGGAACATCAGGTTGTCGCCGCCCAGAACCGGATCGGGGCGATATCGCTTTTGGGTCAACGCCGGGTTGTTCAAGTAGCCGGTCGTGACACCCGCCCCTCCGGCCTACATTTCCCCAGGTTGGCCCAGCTCACAGGCGCGCCCCTTGTTCGTCGAGCACATACACCGTGTTGTTCGGGGTTGGCCGACCGATGGTCAGCAAGGCGCTAGGCTCATGCCGGTGCAAGGTATTGACGATGGTGGTTTCGGTGGGCCCACAACCGTTGTAGAACGTGCAGTGCGCCGCCCACTGATCGGCCAGGGCCTGTGTGCGAAAATCACTTGCTACGCCGCCAGCAAGTGCGTCAGTTCCGGCCGGAAGTAACATGCTTTGCCTGTCGGTGAATTCATCAACACGCCCTCTTCATTGCGGACGATCCTGTACCGGTAGCCACGAGGCTGGATTAAGGCGGGCGTAGGGCATTACAGGCCTGTGGGCTATCCAGAGAGGGCGCCCCCACAAGGGCAAGGTTTCTTTCAGGTAGGCATGGAATAACCTACGCGGGCGAACGTCTACTCTCACAACTGGCTAGACTGACCCACCATGCATGAACTCGACGAACCGCTACGCGAACTCCTGCCCCGGCTGCGGCGCTTTGCCGTGTCCCTGACGCGCAACACCAGCAGCGCCGACGATCTGGTGCAGGCCACCTTGGAGCGTGCAATCACCCGCTGGGGCGACAAACGCCCGGAAGGCGACCTGCGCGCATGGCTGTTCTCGATCCTCTACCGGCAGTTTCTTGATGCCCAGCGCCGTACCCGCCGTTATGCGCGCATGCTCGACTTCTTTACAGGACGCGAAGACGTGCAGCCCTCGGTCGAACGCACCGTGATGGCCCAGTCGACCCTGCAAGCCTTCGATCAATTGAACACCGAGCAACGCGCGCTGCTGCTGTGGGTGTCCGTGGAAGGTTTGAGCTACAAAGAAGTCGCCGAGATTCTCGGCGTACCCCTCGGCACCGTGATGTCGCGGTTGTCACGGGCGCGCCAGGCCCTGCGTCAACTCAGCGATGGCGAAATTGCCAGCCCTTCTCTGCGGATACTCAAATGATCAGCCTGCCTCCCAACGAACATGACTTACATGCCTACGTCGATCATCAGCTTTGCGAGAATGACCGGCGTGCCCTGGACACCTGGCTGGCGACCCACCCGGAGGTGGCGGCCCAAGTGCAGGCCTGGCAACAGGATGCACACGCATTGCGCGCAGCCTTGGGCGGCGCCCTGCAACAGCCCGCCAACCCGCAGTTGGACCCCGCGCTGATCCGCCAGCGCGTTCGGCACAATACGCGTCGCCACTTGGCCACGGCAGCGCTGTTGCTGGTGGCGGTGAGCCTCGGCGGCTGGGGCGGCTGGCAGGCCCGCGAGGCGACTCAACCGCCGCTGCAACCCATGGCCGATGCCATGCAGGCGTTCCGCCTGTTCGCCCAGGACGGCATCCTGCCCGCCGACTACCGTGCTCAGGACAGCGGCACCATGCAAGCCTGGCTCGACCGCTACTTCCAACAGGCCCAGCGCTTGCCGGACTTGAGCCAGTCGGGCTTCACGCCGGTCAGCGGGCGTCTGCTCACCACCGATCAAGGCGCCGCTGCCATGGTGCTGTACCAGGACGCGCAGGGGCGGCGTATCAGTTTCTACATCCGCCCGCCGGGCCCGGACAACGGCTTCCTGCCCCGTGGCAGCCGCACCGCCGATGGGCTACAAGCGCAGTACTGGTCCGGTGGCGGCTATAACTACGCGGTGGTCAGCCCGGTGGATCACCCGGTGGCGCCGCTGCAGACCTTCTAGTCGTGGGGGGTCATGCGTTTTCGAGATGGCCGATGCGCGCCTTCGCGATTGGTCAAAACGTGAAGAGCATCCTAAAGTGAGCGACCTTTGACCCACAGAGTGATCCACAGTGGCCGTGCCGACTTTGATCCGTCGCCTGCTTGGTAAACAACGCGCGCCACGCAGCGACGCCTCCATCCCCGAGTTTTTTGCGCACAAAGCCCAACAACAGGGCTACACCCTCAGCGCCGGGCAGACCCGAGCGATTGCCGCCATGGCCCGCGAGACCGGCCACCTGCTCGACGGCCAAGCCACCCGTGGCCTGTACCTGCACGGGCCGGTGGGGCGCGGTAAGAGCTGGCTGTTGGACGGCTTTTTCCAGGCGCTGCCGCTGGCCGAGAAACAGCGGGTGCATTTCCACGATTTCTTCGCGCGCCTGCACCGGGGCATGTTCCAGCACCGTGAACAGGATGACGCGCTGGGCGTGACCCTCGATGAGCTGTTGGCAGATTGCCGGGTGCTGTGCTTCGACGAGTTCCACGTCCACGATATCGGCGATGCCATGCTTATCAGCCGATTGTTCAAAGCGCTGTTCCAGCGCGGCATGCTGGTGCTGGTCACCTCAAACTACGCGCCCGAAGGACTGCTGCCCAACCCGCTGTACCACGAGCGCTTCAAGCCGGTGATCGATCTGATCGCCGCGCGCATGGACGTGCTGGAAGTCAGCTCGCCACAGGACTTTCGCAGCCTGCCCCAGGCCCATGCCACGCAGCGCTTTACCGCCGGCGTCTACCTGTGGCCAGGCACGGCCGCGCAGCGTGCGGCCCTCGGCCTGCCGGCGCCCCAAGGCCCAGCGCAGCAGTTGCAGGTGGGCAATCGGCAACTGGTGTGTCGCCACCACCAAGCGCGCACCATCGTCTTCACCTTCGCCGATCTTTGCGAGCAACTGACGGCGGTGATGGACTACCTCTTGCTATGCGAGACGTTCGATCACTGGATCATCGACGGCCTGCCCCACCTGGCGCAGTGCCCGATTGCCGTACAACAACGCTTCATCAATCTGGTGGACGTGCTCTACGACCGCGACAAACGCCTGACCCTGATCGGCACCGAGCCTCTGGCCGACTGCCTGGCGGGCGAGGCCATCGACCTGGCCCGCACCGCCAGCCGCCTGAGCCAATTGCAACAGGTCGACCCGCAACTCGTGCCCGACCCGGTATCATGAGCGCCCTTTACGCCCCCTTGCCGAGTGACCGCGCCGTTCATGACTACCCTCGCCCAACTCAAGGCCGGCCAATTGGCCGGTATCACGCGCCTGGATCTTTCCTGCGGGCTCACCGAGTTTCCTCGGGAAATCTTCGAACTGGCCGACACCCTGGAAATCCTCAACCTCAGCGGTAACGCCCTGAGCCGCTTGCCGGACGACCTGCATCGCCTGCCGCACCTGCGCGTGCTGTTCTGCTCGGACAACGCCTTCACCGAACTGCCGACCTGCCTGGGTCAGTGCGCGAAATTGAGCATGATCGGCTTCAAGGCCAACCGGATCAGCCAAGTGCCCGCCGCCGCCCTACCGCCGCAGCTGCGCTGGCTGATCCTCACCGACAACTGCATTCGCCAGTTGCCCGAGGCGTTGGGTGAACGGCCATTGCTGCAAAAGCTGATGCTGGCCGGCAATCAACTGGAGCAACTGCCACGCAGCTTGGCTCAGTGCCACAACCTGGAGCTGATCCGCATCGCCTCCAATCGCCTCACCCACCTGCCGGACTGGCTGCTGTCACTGCCAAGCCTGACCTGGCTGGCTTATGCCGGCAACCCAGTGGAAATGGCAGTGGAAGTCCAGGCAGACGACACCACGCCGGATATTCCCTGGGGCGAATTGGCATTGGCCGATGTCCTTGGCGAAGGGGCTTCCGGCGTGATCCACAAAGCCTTGTGGAAACCCCAGGCCCTGCCGGTGGCGGTCAAGCTCTACAAAGGCACGATTACCAGCGACGGTTCACCGCTGCACGAAATGCAGGCGTGCATCGCCGCCGGGCGGCATCCCAACCTGATCAAGGTGCAAGGTCGCGTGGTCGGCCACCCCGATGACCAGGCCGCCTTGGTGATGGACCTGATCGAGCCGAGCTACCGCAACCTGGCCGCCCTGCCCAGCCTGGCGTCCTGCACGCGCGATATCTACGCGCCCGACACCCGCTTCAGCGCCGATGTCGCACTGCGTATAGCCCGTGGCATGGCTTCGGTGGCGGCGCATTTACACCGTCACGGCATCACCCATGGCGACCTGTACGCCCACAATATTCTGTGGAACGCGACGGGCGATTGTTTGCTGGGGGATTTTGGCGCGGCGTCATTCCATGCCGCGGCGGACACCGTGGAAACCCGGGCATTGCAGCGCATCGAAGTGCGAGCCTTCGGGGTGTTGTTGGGGGAATTGTTGGAGCGGATCGAGGGGGAACCCGTAGATGCGGCACTGGCGGCGTTGCAGGCGCGCTGCTGTCAGCCGGACGTGCTGGCGCGGCCGGGGTTCGAAGAGATCGAGGCGTTGCTGCACGCCATCTGCAACTTTGACTAATTAAGGCAATGTCAGAGGGGCTTCAAAACAGCTCGGATAGAAAATTACTGGATCAAAATGTGGGAGGGGCGGTGCGACAGTCAGCCCCGCTTTCACTGACACACCGTAATCGGGGGCAAGTCGAATCGTCGCACCGCCCCTCCCACCTTGCTCAGCCGTCGATCAGCCCGCCAGGCCGACGAACATGTCCTGCACGTCGTCGTGGTTGTCCAAGCCTTCGAGGAAGGCTTCGACTTCAGCCATCTGCTCGTCAGTCAAACCACTCACCGGATTCTTCGAGATATAGCCCAGCTTGGCCGATAGCACGGTGAAGCCTTGCTCCGGCAGGGCTTTCTGCACGGCGTCGAGGTCGGTGGTTTCGGTGATGAACAGGGTGGTGCCTTCTTCTTCGCCGTCCTCGAAATCCTGGGCGCCGGCTTCGATGGCGGCCATTTCAGGATCGGCGTCCGGGCTGTCCGGCGAGGCTTCGATCAAGCCGACGTGGTTGAAGTCCCAGGCTACCGAACCGGAAGCGCCCAGTTGGCCTTTGCGGAATGCCACGCGGATTTCCGCCACGGTGCGGTTGATGTTATCGGTCACACACTCGACGATCAGCGGCACCTGATGGGGCGCGAACCCTTCGTAGGTCACGCGGTGGTATTGCACGGTTTCGCCGAGCAGACCGGCGCCTTTCTTGATGGCGCGGTCCAGGGTTTCCTTGGGCATCGAGGCTTTTTTGGCCTGCTCCACCACCAGACGCAGGTGGGCGTTGGTCGCGGTGTCGGCACCGTTGCGCGCGGCGATGGTGATTTCTTTCACCAGCTTGCCGAAGATTTTGCCCTTGGCATTGGCTGCCGCTTCTTTATGTTTGACTTTCCACTGTGCGCCCATGACTCGCTCTCTTCTCGTCCATCGCGCCGAAACGTCTACTGGCCGGCGCTTTGGGGGCAGAGTTTATAGCGCGAGAACGCATCGTTCCACCAAAAAACCGTCACGGCGCCAGCTCGAAAAACGCTTGGATCAGGCGCAGGGAACGGCGTCGCTCCATGCAGCCGAGACTGTGCCGGTTCAGTAACCCCGCGCCGCGGATCGGCACCGCCCGCACCCGCGGGTCCTGGCTGACCTCCATCGACGACACCACGCCGACGCCCAATTGTGCGGCGACCGCCTCGGTCACCGCCTCACGGCTATCCAGCTCCAGCAGTACCTTGGGCTGCACAGCGGCGGCTTGGCAGGCGGCATCAAAGGTGCGGCGGGTGATCGAACTGGGCTCGCGCAGCACCATGATCACCTCATCGAGTTGCTTCAGCTCGATGCCGTTGGGCAGTTCCGTCCACGGGTGGTTGGACGGGACCAAGGCGCAGATATGCGATTCGCCCAAGGGCTGTAAATGCATGCCAGGGCGGGGTTCCACCTCGGTCAGCACCGCCACATCGGCATGCTCGGCCAACAGCGCGGCCAAGGTCTCCTGAGCATTGCCCAGCCGCAGGTTGACGGTGATGCCCGGGTACCGCGCGCGCAGGCTGGCGATCATCGGCATGACCAGGTGCGGACCGTCCGCCGCCACTTCCAGGCGCCCGCTGAGTAACTGGCGATTGGCTTCGAGCAGGGCCTGGGCCTCGTCCACCAGACCGAAGATCGCCCGGGTGATCGCCGCCAGCCGCGCGCCCTCCTCTGTCAACTCGACCCGCCGCGCCGTGCGGCGCAACAGCGGAATCTGATAGTGCTCCTCCAGGGCCTTGATATGCCCGGTTACCGCTGGCTGGCTGATAAACAGCCGCGCCGCCGCACGGGTAAAACTGCCCTCGCGGGCCACGGCATCGAATGCACGCAGTTGAAACAGGTTCATGCTTATCGGCCTCGCTGATAGCTCGCATAACAACAAACAATTTGATTGATATCACGCCAAACCGCAACGTAAGCGCCGTAGATTCAACCCAACGCTGAAGAGAACCCACAATGCTCCCTACGCCGATGCTGTTGACCCCAGGCCCCCTGACCACGTCTGCCCGCACCCGCCAGGCCATGCTGGTGGACTGGGGTTCCTGGGATGAGCGCTTCAACCAACTCACCGCCAGCGTCCGTGCGCAGTTGCTGGCAATCATTCATGGCGCCGACAGCCACCACTGCGTGCCCTTGCAGGGCAGCGGCACCTTCGCCGTCGAGGCAGCAATCGGCACTTTGGTGCCACGGGATGGCAAGGTGCTGGTGCTGGTCAACGGCGCCTACGGCAAACGCCTGGCGAAGATATGCGAAGTGCTCGGCCGTGCATTCAGCACCTTTGCAACCGCCGAGGACGAACCCACCACCGCCGCCGATGTGGACCGCCTGCTGCACGCCGATCCGTCGATTAGCCATGTCGCGCTGATCCATTGCGAAACCAGCACCGGCATTCTCAACCCGCTGCCGGCCATCGCCCAGGTGGTAAAAAGCCACGGCAAGCGCTTGATCGTCGACGCCATGAGTTCCTTCGGTGCGCTGCCGATCGATGCCCGCGAAGTGCCGTTCGACGCGCTGATAGCGGCCTCAGGCAAGTGCCTGGAAGGCGTGCCGGGCATGGGTTTTGTCTTTGTCGATAAACAGGCGCTGGCCACTGCTCAAGGCAACTGCCACTCCCTGGCGATGGACCTTTTCGAGCAGCACCGTTACATGGCCGAAACCGGCCAATGGCGCTTCACCCCGCCCACCCATGTGGTGGCGGCCCTGCACGAAGCGCTGCTGCAATACCACGAAGAAGGCGGTCTGCCCGCGCGCCATCAGCGCTACGCGCACAATTGTCAGACGCTGCTTGAGGGCATGGCCGAACTGGGCCTGCGCAGCTTTCTACCGGCGGCGATCCAAGCACCGATCATCGTCACCTTCCACGCCCCGCAACACTCGCGCTACCAGTTCAAGGAGTTCTACGAACGGGTCAAGGCCAAGGGTTTCATCCTCTACCCCGGCAAATTGACCCAGGTGGAAACCTTTCGCGTCGGCTGCATCGGCCATGTCGACTCTACCGACATGCGCGCCGCCGTAACCACCATCGCCCAGGTATTGCGCGCCATGGACATCCCTCTTCTCTCTGCGTCTGGAGTACCCGCATGAACTATCAAAACCCCACCAAACTCCAGGCCGCGATCCTGGATTGGGCCGGCACCGTGGTCGACTTCGGCTCCTTCGCGCCCACGCAGATTTTTGTCGAGGCCTTCGCCGAGTTCGGCGTGCAGGTGTCCATCGACGAAGCCCGTGGTCCGATGGGCATGGGCAAGTGGGACCATATCCGCACCCTGTGCAATCAGCCGCAGGTGGCCGAGCGCTACCGCCAAGCATTCGGGCGCACGCCCACCGATGACGACGTGACGGCCATTTACAAGCGCTTTATGCCCCTGCAGATCGAGAAGATCGCCGAGCATTCGGCGCTGATCCCCGGCGCGCTCGACACCATCGCCACACTGCGTGCCCAGAACATCAAGATCGGCTCCTGCTCCGGCTACCCCAAGCAGGTGATGGACAAAGTGGTCGCCCTGGCCGCGCGCAACGGCTACGTCGCCGACCATGTGGTCGCCACTGACGAAGTACCCAATGGCCGCCCATGGCCCGCCCAGGCCCTGGCGAATGTGATCGCCCTGGGCATTGACGACGTGGCAGCGTGCGTAAAAGTCGACGACACCGTACCGGGCATCCTCGAAGGCCGCCGCGCCGGCATGTGGACCGTGGCGCTGACCTGCTCCGGCAATGCGCTGGGGCTGACCTATGCGCAATTTCGCGCCCTCGACGCCGCCACGCTGGCCAGCGAACGCAGGCGAATCGAAGCGATGTTCGAAGGCTCGCGGCCCCACTACTTGATCGACACCATTACCGACCTGCCGGCGGTCATCGCCGACATCAACCAACGCCTGGCCCGCGGCGAAATACCGCAAAGCCACTGATTGAGGTCAAAACAACGGCCATCGCAGCGGGCAAATCGTTGGAAACAGGCTTACAGTAGAAATACTTCGTCACAAAAGAACGAAGGCATGCCCTGACCGATGAGGATCCCAGCGATGCCGTGGAAAAATTCCGATACGCGCTACAGCACCATGTCGATTGCGCTGCACTGGTTGATGGTGGTGCTGCTGGCGGTGGTTTACGCCTGCATTGAGCTACGCGGGCAGTTCCCCAAGGGCAGCGGCGCACGCACGTTGATCGTGGAAATGCACTTTATGTTCGGCCTTACCGTGTTCGTGCTGGTGTGGCTGCGCCTGTTCGCCCGGAGCCTGGGGGTCGCGCCAAAGATCATCCCCACCCCGCCGCCATGGCAGAGCCTGCTGGCCACACTGATGCACTGGGCGCTGTACGCCTTGATGATCGGCATGCCGATTGCCGGTTGGCTGATCGTCAGCGCCGAAGGGCATTCAGTGATGTTCTATGGTCTTGAGCTGCCACCGCTGATCGCTGAAAACAAGGCGTTGGCCAAAGAGATCGAAGGTTGGCATGTGCTGTTCGGCAAAATCGGCTACTGGCTGATCGGCCTGCATGCGCTGGCGGGAATCGTGCACCACTATGTGATTCGCGATAACACCGCGCTGCGGATGATGCCGGGTAAGCGCGCTAACCTGTGAACCCGCGACGGCCCTGCAAGCCACCGGTGTGCACAAAGATCAGACGCGTGCCGGGCGAGAACCGCCCGGCCTCGATCTGCTGCTTCAACGCCAACAGCGCCTTGCCGGTATAGAGCGGCTCCAGCGGCAGGCCAGTGGCGCGTTCGGTGGTTTGCATAAAGTCGAGCAATGCCGCGTCGACCTTGGCGAACCCACCGCGGCTGGCCTCCAGCAATTCGTAGCCACCCGCCACAATCGCCTCCACATTCTGGGCCACGCCGTGATCATCCGGCACCGCCATCGCACCGTACACCGGGTGCGCGCCCGCTTCCGCCAGGGCCAAACCTGCCAGGGTCGTCCCCGTGCCGGCGGCCAGCCACCAAGCGTCGTAAGCGTTCCAACCCAGCTTGCTCAATTGCCCACGGACCTGTTCCACCAGCACCGCGCAACCCATCGCACCGGCGAGCCCGCCGCCGCCTTCGGGCACCGGATACAACTGCGGGTATTGCTCACGCCACGGCAGCCAGAAGTCCGCCCCGTGGCGCGCGCGATAGCCGGCGTAGCCCAGCCAATGCAGGTGCATGCCAAAGGCTTTCAGGTCGAGGACGGTGGGGGTGTCTTGAGGATGGCCGCGCAACAGGCCGACAGTGGCGAAACCAAAGCGCTCACCCGCTGCCGCCAAGGCATGCAAATGGTTGGAGTAAGCCCCGCCCAGGCTGATGATGCCACGGGCACCGGCCTGCTCTGCCTGCCTCAAATGCTCGGTGAGTTTGAACCACTTGTTGCCGCTGATCAGGGGGTCTATACGGTCCAGGCGCAGCACAGCCAGCTCGATGCCGTTCAGCCAATCGAGGTGCAATGGTTCAAGGGGAGCGATGGGAAGCCAATCGAAGGGGCCCATGGGGGTGGATCTGCCTGGCAAACGGGGCGGTAGTCTAGCACCGCCCCGCTCAGGGCCTTACAGCTCGGCGGCGAGGCGCGAACCTTGGTTGATCGCGCGCTTGGCGTCCAGCTCGGCCGCCACGTCTGCGCCGCCGATCAGGTGCACGTTCTGCCCGGCGGCGACCAGGCCGTCCTGCAAGTCGCGCAGCGGGTCCTGACCGGCGCAGATGACGATGTTGTCCACCGCCAGCAACTGCGGCTCGCCCTCGGCGCCGATACGGATATGCAGGCCTTGGTCATCGATCTTCAGGTACTCGACGCTGTTAAGCATCTGCACCTGCTTGTTCTTCAAGCCGGTGCGGTGGATCCAACCAGTGGTCTTGCCCAGGCCATCGCCGACCTTGGAAGCCTTGCGTTGCAGCAGGAACACTTCTCGCGCCGGCGCATGGGGCTGGGGCTTGATACCGGCCACACCGCCACGGGCCTGCAGTTGGGTGTCGATGCCCCATTCCTTCCAGAACGCCTCACGGTCCAGGCTGGTGGACACGCCCTGATGCACCAGGAACTCCGATACGTCGAAGCCAATGCCGCCGGCGCCGATCACCGCCACGCGCTGGCCGACCGGCTGGCGTTCGAGGATCACGTCCAGGTAGCTCAGCACCTTGGGGTTGTCGATCCCTGGGATGGCCGGGGTGCGCGGCGCAATGCCGGTGGCCAGGATGATTTCGTCATAGCCGCCGGCCACCAGTTGCGCCACGTCCACGCGGGTATTGAGGCACACCTCGACATGGGTGGTCTGCAATTTGCGTTTGAAGTAGCGCAGGGTTTCGAAGAATTCTTCTTTGCCCGGTACGCGTTTGGCGATATTGAACTGACCGCCGATCTCGCTGGCGGCATCGAACAGGGTCACTTGGTGCCCACGCTCGGCGGCCACCGTCGCCGCCGCCAGACCGGCGGGGCCGGCACCGACCACGGCAATTTTCTTGATCTGTTTGACCGGCAGGTAGTTAAGCTCGGTTTCGTAGCACGCACGGGGGTTGACCAGGCAGGTGGTCAGCTTGCCGCCGAAGGTGTGATCCAGGCACGCCTGGTTGCAGCCGATGCAGGTGTTGATCTCATCGGCACGCCCGGCGGCCGCCTTGTTGACGAACTCGGGGTCGGCAAGGAACGGCCGCGCCATCGACACCATGTCGGCATCGCCTTCGGCGAGGATGCGCTCGGCAATCTCCGGAGTATTGATGCGGTTGGTGGTGATCAGCGGGATCTGCACCGCACCGCGCAACTTGGCGGTGACTTTGCTGAACGCGCCACGCGGCACTTTAGTGGCAATGGTCGGGATGCGTGCTTCGTGCCAGCCGATACCGGTGTTGATGATGGTCGCACCGGCCTGCTCGATGGCCTTGGCCAGTTGCACGATTTCTTCCCAGGTGCTGCCACCTTCCACCAGGTCGAGCATCGACAGGCGGAAGATAATAATGAAATTCGGCCCCACCGCTTCGCGCACACGACGCACGATTTCAACGGCCAGGCGCATGCGGTTCTCGTAGCTGCCGCCCCAACGGTCGGTGCGGTGGTTGGTGTGCGCGGCGAGGAACTGGTTAATGAAGTAGCCTTCAGAGCCCATGATTTCAACGCCGTCGTACTCGGCGACCTGAGCCAGCCGCGAGCAAGTGACGAAATCCTGGATCTGTTTTTCGATGCCTTCCTCGTCCAACTCCTTGGGCTTGAACGGGTTGATCGGCGCCTGAATCGCGCTCGGTGCCACTTGCTTGGGGCTGTAGGCATACCGCCCGGCGTGGAGGATCTGCATGCAGATCTTACCGCCCGCCGCATGCACCGCTTGGGTCACGATTTTGTGCTTCTGGGCTTCTTCCTCGGTGGTCAACTTGGCCGCGCCGGCGTACACACCACCCTCATCGTTGGGGCCAATACCGCCGGTGACCATCAAGCCCACACCACCCCGGGCGCGCTCGGCAAAATAGGCGGCCATGCGCTCGAAGCCGCCGGGTTTTTCTTCCAGGCCGGTGTGCATCGAACCCATCAGGGTACGGTTGCGCAAGGTGGTAAAGCCCAGGTCCAACGGGGCCAGCAGGTGCGGGTAAGCAGCGGCGGTCATGGTACAGCTCCACGGCAGGTCATCACGGGACGTGGCCGGCTCGAATGGCCGACCATCGGTTTATGCCCACAGACTAAGAGGCGGTTACCTACTGCTCAATGACTGAAACTGACAAGTTATTGATCCAAATGTACAGCACCCCTTGGCAAGCCAAGGCATGGGCCCTACCCTAGCCGCCGAACCCAGCACCCGGTCTGTTGTCTGTTGCCCATGCGTAAACTTCTAGCGTTCACCGTCACCCTGGCCCTGGTTGCCGCCGTCACCGCGTATCTGGTCTGGACCCAGGAGCGCCCTGTGGCGCATTACCTGTCGGACCTGCGCATCACCCTGGCCGTCAACGAAGGCGTACCAGCCGACCGAGGCAACCTGCTAGGCATCCAGCCGGAGTTGTTCCCCGCCGACTACCAGAGCCTGGAACGCCTGCACCTGAAACTCGCCGCGTATCTGCAAAACGCCCGCGACCAAGGCTTGATCAACGACAAGACCATTGTGGTGCTGCCCGAACACATCGGCACCTGGCTGATGCTCACCGGCGAAAAGAACGAGGTCTATCAAGCGCTGCACCTCAAGGAGGCGATGAACTGGCTGTCGATCAGCAACCCGGTGCAGTTCGTGCGCGCCTGGATCAGCGCCACCGGCGCCGACCGCATGGACGACGCCTACCTACGCATGAAAGCGCCCGCCATGGCTCGCGACTATCAGGTACTGTTCGGCGGGCTGGCCAAAGAGTTCGGCGTGACCCTGGTGGCCGGCTCCATCGCCCTGCCCAACCCGAGCATCAGCCAACGGCAACTGCAGATCGGCCACGGCGCCCTGTACAACGCCAGCGTGGTATTCGCTGCGGACGGCTTGCCCATCGGCGATCCCCAGCGCCAGCTCTACCCGATCTACGACGAGCGCGAATTTATCCAGCCCGGCGATGAAAACGTGGTTAGCGTGGTAGATACGCCGGCCGGTCGATTGGGCGTGTTAGTGGGCAGCGACAGCTGGTACCCGGATAACTACCGCAAGCTCAACGAAAACGGTGCCCATCTGATCGCCGTACCGGCGCTGGTCACAGGCCGTGACACCTGGGACCGGCCATGGCGCGGCTTCAAGAGCGTTTCCACGCCGCCGGAAGTCAGCCTCAAGCCCGAGGAACTCAGTGAGGGCGAGGCTTGGCGTCGACTCACGTTGATCAGCCAGCAACCCGTCAGCCAGGCCAGCGCCGGCATGAGCGTGTTTCTACGCGGGCAGTTCTGGGACCTGGGCACTGCAGGGCACAGCTTTCTCAGCAGCAACGGGCAGATCAGCGCCGATGGCGACGCCCGTGGCGCGCGCATGCTGAATATCTGGCTGTAACGCCGTGAAACCAGTGCGCCTGGGGGACTTGTCGGTGGGCTTCGTGCACACCTTGGCCGACGCGGTGCACAGCCATGGCCTGGACCCGCAACCCCTGCTGCTGCAATACGGCCTCGACCCGGCGCGGTTGGCCGAAGCCGGCGCGCGCTTATCTATACCCCGCTATATGCGTCTGGGCCACGCCGCCATACAGCTCACTGGCGACCCTGCCCTGGGCCTGCGCATGGGCCAGCTCAGCCGTCTGAGCCAGGCTGGACTCGCCGGTGTCACCGCCGCCCAAGCACCCACCGTGCGCGAGGCCGCACGCACGCTGACGCGCTTTGAACCGCTGTACGGCTCCAACTACCGGGGGCAATCGAGCTTTCACGAGGACGCCCAAGGCGCTTGGCTGCGCTTCTATTCCATCAGCCCATATAACGCCTACAACCGCTTTGTGGTCGACTCGATCATCGCTGGCTGGCTGCATCAATTGTCCAGCCTGGCCCAGCAATCGGTGCAGGCCCAGCGGATCGAGATCGAATTTCAAGCCCCCGACTACAGCGAACGCTATAGCCTGCTGGGCGATAGCCCTGTGCATTTCGGTGCTGACCTGAACCAACTGCGTCTGAGCCAAGCCACCCTGGCCTTGCGCAACCCGCAACATTGCCCAAGTACCTGGCACCTGTTGCTGCAATTGTGCGAACGGGAGTTGGAGCAGTTGACGCGCACTCGCAGCCTGAGCGAGCGCATTACCCGTTTGCTCGGGCCGATGCTCAATGGCGGTCGGGAACCCGACCTGGAAGAAGTGGCGGCACGCTTGAAGCTGCCGACCTGGACCCTGCGACGCAAACTGACGGAAGAAGGCACCCAGTTTCGCGCGATTCTCAATGACACCCGCCGCGACCTGGCCATGACCTATATCCGCGATACGGAACTGGCCTTCGGCGAAATCGCCTACTTGCTCGGGTTTGCCTCAGCCCAGGCCTTTCAACGCGCGTTCAGGCGATGGAACAACCAGACCCCAGGGGAGTTTCGCCGCAGTCAGCGGCATTCCGCCTGAGGTCGGTGTTACAGCTCGGTGGCATCGTCGGCCGGATCCAAAGGGTCCAGTTCAAACGCCTGATACTCCAACAGCTCTTCTTGATAATCGTCCATGGTGTGCTCCCTGTTTTGTATGAGAAAAGCCGGCGTAGAGCGGCCTTAGCAAATGACCCGAATACTCAGCCTAAAGTGCCGTGATGACGAAAAAAAGTCAGCGCCATGACGTTTCTGCACTTGAGGATTAAACGTAGCAGCAGGTCGGTGATTTAGCCCAGGGAGGCAGTGGAGGCACTCGCCGCTACGGGATCAGCGTCGATCCCGTAGCGTGTTGATTACTGTGCAGGCGTAGGCAGCGGGGGAATGGCTTCTGTCGGCGCGGGCAGGTCGGGATTGGTCGGCGCGGGAGCAGGCGTAGGTTCTGGCGCGGGGGCTGCTTCGGGCGCCGCCTGAGGCGCAATCGGCGCGGGTTCTGCCGGTGGAGCGAGCGGTTGCGAGGCGGCAGGCACAGCAGGCTGATCCTTGGGAGCCTCGACTTTCTCGGCGGCCGGTTCGGTTTTAGGCTCCGGCACCCCCAGTTCAGCCTTCGGCTTCTCCGGAATATGCTCGGCCTTCTTCACTTCCTGGGGCAGGAACACGTCCACCAGCGCAAAGTAGCGCTCATAGAACTTGGGCGCGGACACCGTTTCACTGGCGACCTTGACCATGGAGTCATCGGTGGAGCCGATCGGCATCGACACCGAACCCAGCACCCCCACTCCCAGGCTCGCCGAGTTGTTGACCTTCTTCAGCGCGTAGCGGTCCTGCAAGGCGTTGGCAAACATCGTTGAATGTTTCTTGCCTTTGCCGTCGTCGGCACACACCACGTTGAAACTGATCTGCAAATGGGTTTCGCCACTCTGCTGGAAGCTCTTGTTGCCCACCACCAGTTTTGGGTCGCTGCTGGTGATGATGTAGCCCTGGCTCAGCAACGCACGCCGTGCGGCTTCGCACGCCGCCACATCGCTGACCGGGTAGTCCCGGGAAAAGGTGCCGGAATCGTCGAAGTTCTCATGTTCATAAATAGCGGTCTTGGGTGACGAGCAGCCCGCGGCGCCCGCCAACACCAACGCCAACCCGAGGCTGCGCAAGTGAAATGATGTCGACATTGATAATCCTGAGGAAAACGATCTGGGCGGTATTGTGCAACAGAACGAGGGGCAGGCGCGCGTATTCCTGTCGGTAAAACGTCACAGGTTGACTACGCCCTCCTGAACGAACGCCCACGAAAAAGCCCCCGGACTTTTCAGGCCGGGGGCTTCTTGTTCAAGCCGGCATCAATATTTCTTGATGTCAGCCTTGGTTTCCAACTGTTTACGGTAAGCCGCGAAGTCCTGTTGACCGACACGGGAAGCGAGGAAGCGGCGGTACTGCGCCTTTTCTTCGTCCGATGGAGCGGCGGCTTCGTTGACACCGTTCAACCGCACGATCATCAGGCTACCATCGGCCAGGGTCACGGTGGTGAAGGTCGGCTTGTCCTTGGACGCAGGTTTTGGCATGCGGAACAAGGCTTGCAGCACGGCAGGATCAATCCCTTCCTGGCCACGGGTAGCCGCTTCGGTAACTTTCCACGCCTGACCGTCAATCGGCTGGTTCAGCGGGGTCTTGCCATCACGCAGACTGGCAATCAGCTCGTCGGCATGGGTCTTGGCCGCCGCGCTGGCGCGCTCCTTGGTCATCTGTGCACGGATTGCCGTGGCAACGCTCTCCAGCGGCAATTGCGCTGGTTTGCGGTGCTCCTTGGCACGCAGCACGATGATGGTTTCAGGGTCCAGCTCGATGGCGCTACTGTTAGCGCCTTCATCCAGCACTTCCGGGCTGAATGCGGCGGTCACCACTGCCCTGTTAGCCGCGACCCCTTCACCGCCGTCACGGCCAAATGGCGCCGAGGTGTGCACAGTGAGCTTGAGGTCAGACGCCGGCTGAGTCAGGTCGGACGCTTCGAATGCCGCATCCTCCAACTGCTTGGTGGCTTCGACGAAACGCTGCTCGACCTGCTGAGTCTTCAGCTCGCGGGTCAGCTTGTCCTTCAAGCTGGCGAAAGTCGGCACTTCAGGTGCTTCAACCCCCAGCAGCTTGATCAAGTGCCAGCCAAAGGTGGTGCGCACCGGTACCGAGACCTGGTCTTTGTTCAAAGCGTACAGGGCGGTTTCGAAATCCGGATCGTAAACGCCAGGGCCGGCGAAACCGAGGTCGCCGCCGTTGCTGGCCGAACCAGGGTCCTGGGAGAACTCCTTGGCCAAGGCTTCGAACTTCTCACCTTTGGCCAGGCGTGCCTGGATTTCTTCGATCTTCGCTTTCGCCTGAGCGTCGGTGACCTTGTCGTTGACTTCAATCAGGATATGCGCGGCACGACGCTGTTCAGCGAGGTTGGCGATTTCCTTTTGATAAGCCGCCTGCAGCTCGTCGTCCTTGACGTTGACCTGATCAAAGAAGGACGACTTCTTCAACTCAAGGTAATCAATGACCACTTGGTCAGGGGTCATGAACTCTTTGGCGTGCTGATCGTAGTAGGCCTTGACCTCCTCGTCGGTCAGCTTCACCGCTGCAGGATTGGCCTTGATGTTGACGGTGGCGAAATCGCGGGTCTGTTTCTCCAGACGGGCAAAAGCCAGCACCTCGGCGTCGGTAACGAAACCACTGCCGGCAATACCTGCGCGAACCTGGCCGATAAGCATTTCTTGCGTCAGCATCTGACGGAATTGCAAACGGGTATAGCCCAGCTGACGAATCACCTGATCAAATCGTTCTGGACTGAATTTGCCATCCACCTGGAATTCCGGTGTCTGCAGGATCACCTGATCCAGCGCGGCTTCAGAGAAGCCAAACTTGGAATCGGCGGCACCTTGCAGCAGCAGCTTGCGATCGATAAGGCCCTTGAGGGCCGCCTCGCGCAGCAGTTTTTCGTCCAGCAGCGAAGCATCGAAATCTTTGCCCAGCTGTTGCATCAGCTGGCGCCGTTGCATGTCGACGGCCTGGCTCAGTTCGGTCTGGGTGATGGTTTCACCGTTGACCTTGGCCACGTCCTGCTTGGTGTTGGTCGAAGCCTGGAAAATCGCTTCGATACCGGTGAACGCCATCAATGCGACGATGATCCCGATAATGGTCTTGGCAATCCAGCCTTGTGAATTGTCCCTGATATTTTGCAGCATGCGTCCCCCAGAAACGGTTGAACTTCAAAAATTGGCAACCGTGGAGCGTGGGTAGAGTCCGGATAGAAGAAAGGCGCATCCGAGGATGCGCCTTCTCGTAACTGGCGGAGCGGACGGGGGTTTGAACCCACACCCCCGGCGTGGCGACCCAATGGATACGTGGGTCAGCTGCCGCTCCGCTGCCAGGCCAGACCTGCGTCTGACCCGGGTAGGTAAGGCTTGATCGAAACTTAGTTGACGGCTTCTTTCAGGGCTTTACCGGCTTTGAAACCTGGTTTCTTGGCAGCAGCGATTTGCAGTGCTTTGCCAGTCTGTGGGTTGCGGCCAGTGCGAGCTGGGCGGTCAGTCACAGAGAAAGTACCGAAGCCTACCAGTACCACGGAGTCGCCGGCCTTAAGAGCGCCAGTGACGGATTCGATTACTGCATCCAGCGCACGGCCAGCAGCAGCTTTCGGGATATCAGCGGATGCAGCGATAGCATCAATCAGTTCCGACTTGTTCACTCTAAGTCCCCTTATATATCTATTGAGTATGATTCTAAGTTTTTTGGTGAAAGCAAAAACCAGTGCTGAATGGCCTACAGACACTTAAGAGCCGCTTTATAACAAGGGCTCTAAAAAGCTGTCAAGGAAGCCTCCAGGCTTATTCGCATTAATGCGTGCTAATTCTTTCCTTGGAATCAGACTCTCGTTTTTCGTCCTTAGCAACTATCTCCGGGGCCACATCCGGCAAGGGCTCCGGCGCGTATTGCAGCGCAATTTGCAGGACCTCGTCAATCCATTTAACGGGTTTAATCTGAAGATCTTGCTTGATATTGTCAGGAATTTCCTTCAAGTCGCGAACATTCTCTTCAGGAATGATCACGGTCTTGATTCCACCCCGGTGCGCGGCAAGCAATTTCTCTTTCAGACCACCAATGGCCAATACTTGACCACGCAGAGTAATTTCCCCGGTCATGGCTACATCAGCGCGTACCGGAATACCGGTCAATGCCGACACCAGCGCGGTGCACATGCCCACGCCGGCGCTTGGACCATCCTTCGGGGTTGCCCCTTCCGGCATATGGATATGGGTGTCGTGCTTCTCGTGGAAGTCCAAGGGGATCCCCAGGCTCCGAGCGCGACTGCGCACCACGGTCTGCGCGGCGGTGATGGACTCGACCATCACATCCCCCAGGGAACCGGTCTTGATCAACTGGCCCTTGCCAGGGATCACGGCAGCTTCAATGGTCAGCAGCTCACCACCCACCTGAGTCCACGCCAAACCCGTCACCTGCCCGACCTGATCCTGCTGTTCAGCCAGCCCGTAACGGAATTTGCGCACGCCCAGGAAGTGCTCCAGGGAGTCGGACGTGACCTTCACCGCGAAGCGTTTTTCCAGAGCATGCTCTTTGACCGCCTTGCGGCAGATCTTCGCGATCTGGCGCTCAAGCCCCCGCACACCGGCCTCGCGGGTGTAGTAACGCACGATGTCGCGAATCGCTTCGACCTCGAACTCAATCTCGCCCTTCTTAAGGCCATTGGCCGATGTCTGCTTGGGCGCGAGGTACTTGACCGCGATGTTGATCTTCTCGTCTTCGGTGTAACCCGGCAGACGAATCACCTCCATCCGATCCAGCAGCGCTGGCGGAATATTCATGGAGTTGGAGGTGCACAGGAACATGACGTCGGATAAGTCGTAATCGACTTCGAGGTAATGGTCGTTGAAATTGTGGTTTTGCTCAGGATCGAGAACCTCGAGCAAGGCCGAGGCCGGATCGCCACGCATGTCGCTGCCCATTTTGTCGATTTCATCGAGCAGGAACAGCGGATTGCGCACGCCGACTTTGGTCATCTTTTGAATCAATCTTCCTGGCATCGAACCGATATAGGTGCGGCGATGGCCACGAATTTCCGCTTCATCCCGCACGCCACCCAGGGCCATGCGGACGAATTTACGGTTGGTGGCATTGGCGATGGATTCGGCCAGAGAGGTCTTGCCCACGCCAGGCGGCCCGACCAGGCACAGCACCGGCCCGCGGATTTTCTTCACGCGCTTCTGTACGGCGAGGTATTCAAGGATGCGCTCCTTAACCTCTTCAAGGCCGTAGTGGTCGGCGTCGAGAATGTCTTCGGCGCGGGCCAGGTCCAGGCGCACCTTGGTCTGAGCCTTCCACGGCACCTGCACCAGCCAGTCGATATAGGAGCGCACCACGGTGGCTTCGGCCGACATCGGCGACATTTGCTTGAGCTTGTTCAGCTCGGCGGTGGCTTTAGTCAAAGCATCTTTAGGTAGACCCGCGGCATCGATGCGCTTTTTCAGCTCTTCGATTTCGTTGTGGCCTTCCTCGCTGTCGCCGAGCTCTTTCTGAATGGCCTTCATCTGCTCATTCAGGTAGTACTCACGCTGGCTGCGCTCCATCTGCTTTTTAACGCGGCCACGAATGCGCTTTTCAACCTGCAGCAGGTCGATTTCAGCATCCAACAACGCCAGCACATGTTCGACGCGAGCCGGCAGGTCGATGATTTCGAGGATGTCCTGCTTCTGCTCGATCTTCAGCGCCATATGGGCAGCCATGGTATCGACCAGGCGGCTGGGTTCATCAATGCTATTAAGAGAAGATAGGACTTCAGCCGGGACTTTCTTGCCCAACTGTACATACTGCTCGAATTGCGAGAGCAGACTGCGTACGAACACTTCAGACTCGCGCTCCGGGGCCTCGATCTCATCGATCAACGCCACCTCGGCACGTAGGTGGCCATCCACCTCCATGAAGCGTTCCACCGCGCCGCGTTGCTCGCCTTCCACCAGCACCTTGACGGTGCCGTCCGGCAGTTTGAGCAATTGCAGAACAGTAGCAACAGTGCCGACCCGGTACAGGGCGTCTTCGCCTGGATCATCATCAGCTGGATTTTTCTGGGCCAACAGCAGGATCTGCTTGTCGCCCGTCATCGCGGCCTCGAGGGCTTCGATAGACTTCTCGCGCCCCACGAACAGCGGGATAACCATGTGCGGATAGACGACAACATCACGCAACGGCAGGAGAGGCAATTCGATGGTGGTCTTCATGATTTCGCCTCTATGACAGTTCAAAAGTAAGCATGAAGCCAAGATGGGGGCTGCATGCAAAAAAAACAAGCTTATTGCCGGCAGTTAAACGCAGTAAAAACCTACAAAAAAACAAAGGGGCCCCTGGAGGCCCCTTTGTCTGTACCGAAACCGCGAAACGCTTACGCGTCTGGCGCAGCCTTGGCAGCCGGCTCACTGTTTTCATAGATATACAGTGGCTTGGACTTACCTTCTATAACGCTTTCGTCGATCACCACTTTACTCACCTCGGACTGCGAGGGGATTTCATACATGGTGTCGAGCAACACACCTTCGAGGATCGAGCGCAAACCGCGCGCACCGGTCTTACGCTCCAGTGCCCGCTTCGCTACAGATTTGAGCGCATCGGTACGGAACTCGAGGTCTACACCTTCCATTTCGAAAAGCTTGGCGTATTGCTTGGTCAGGGCGTTTTTCGGCTCGGTGAGGATCTGAATCAGAGCAGCCTCATCCAGCTCATCCAACGTAGCCAGGACCGGCAGACGGCCGACGAATTCCGGGATCAGACCGAACTTGACCAAATCGTCAGGCTCGACTTCACGCAGGGACTCGCCCACTTTCTTGCCTTCTTCCTTGCTGCGCACTTCTGCGCTGAAACCGATGCCGCCACGGGTAGAACGGTTTTGAATAACCTTTTCCAGACCGGAGAACGCACCGCCACAGATGAACAGAATATTACGCGTATCAACCTGAAGGAATTCCTGCTGCGGGTGCTTGCGGCCACCTTGCGGCGGTACGGATGCAACCGTGCCTTCAATCAGTTTCAACAGCGCTTGCTGCACACCCTCGCCGGACACGTCTCGAGTAATGGACGGGTTGTCGGATTTGCGCGAAATCTTGTCGATTTCGTCAATGTAGACAATACCCATCTGGGCCTTCTCGACATCGTAATCACATTTTTGCAGCAGTTTCTGAATGATGTTCTCGACGTCCTCGCCCACGTAGCCAGCCTCGGTGAGGGTGGTCGCGTCAGCGATGGTGAAGGGAACGTTCAGCAGGCGAGCGAGGGTCTCCGCAAGCAGGGTCTTACCCGAACCTGTAGGACCGATCAGCAAGATGTTGCTCTTGCCGAGTTCGACCTCTTCACCTTTCTTGTCACGCTGATTCAAGCGCTTGTAGTGGTTGTACACCGCTACGGCCAGAATCTTCTTGGCACGCTCTTGACCGATCACATACTGGTCAAGAATGCCGCTGATTTCTTTGGGCGAAGGCAATTTATGCGCGCTGCTTTCGGCCTGGGCTTCCTGCACCTCCTCGCGGATGATGTCATTGCACAGGTCGACGCACTCGTCGCAGATAAAGACCGAGGGGCCGGCAATCAATTTGCGTACTTCATGCTGGCTTTTGCCACAGAAGGAGCAATAGAGCAGCTTGCCGTTGTCCTCGCCGTTGCGGGTGTCAGTCATTCGTTCGATCCAAATCCGATAGGCTTGCAACACAAGATGAAGGCTTATGCGGGCTTTTTCAAGCCCGCCGATGATCGGCTACGCCGACCCACCTTATTTTGAGCGGCTTATATTATGCGGGGCGGTGGTCAATCACTGCGTCGATCAACCCGTATTCACGCGCCATTTCCGCACTCATGAAATTGTCACGGTTGGTATCACGCTCGATTTCTTCCAGCGTGCGACCACTGTGCTTGGCCATCAGCGTATTCAAACGCTCGCGGATGAAGAGGATTTCCTTGGCGTGGATCTCGATATCCGACGCCTGACCTTGGAAACCACCCAATGGCTGGTGAATCATCACGCGGGAGTTCGGCAGACAGAAACGCTTGCCCGGAGCACCCGCAGTCAGCAGGAATGCGCCCATGCTGCACGCCTGGCCGATACAAGTGGTCGACACGTTTGGCTTGATGAACTGCATGGTGTCGTAGATCGACATGCCCGCAGTCACCGAACCACCCGGCGAGTTGATGTAAAGATGGATGTCCTTGTCCGGGTTTTCCGCTTCAAGGAACAGCAGTTGCGCGCAAATCAGGTTGGCCATGTAGTCCTCTACCGGACCAACCAGAAAGATCACTCGCTCCTTGAGCAGGCGCGAGTAGATGTCGTAGGCGCGTTCGCCACGAGCGGACTGCTCGACAACCATCGGGACCAGGCCGCCGGCGGCCTGGATATCAGAGTTCTGCTGAATATAGGAATTACGGAACATGCTCTGCAGTTACTCCCAAATAGTCATGTCTTGAAAACGCATAAGCCAGCGCGAGGCTGGCTTATGGTTGTATTTCCAACGAGTTGGACAATCAGTCGGCTTGTGCTGCTTCCGCCGGTTTGACTGCTTCTTCGTAAGAGACCGCTTTATCGGTCACCTTAGCCTTCTGCAGAACAGTATCCACAACTTGTTCTTCCAGCACAACCGAACGTACTTCGTTCAGCTGCTGGTCGTTCTTGTAGTACCAAGCCACGACCTGCTCAGGCTCCTGATAGGCCGAAGCCATCTCCTGGATCATTTCACGAACGCGATCTTCGTCAGGCTTGAGGTCGAATTGCTTGACCACTTCAGCCACGATCAAACCCAGCACTACGCGACGCTTGGCTTGCTCTTCGAACAGCTCGGCAGGCAGTTGATCAGGCTTGATGTTGCCACCAAACTGCTGAACGGCTTGAACGCGCAGGCGATCCACTTCATTGGACAGCAGAGCCTTAGGTACTTCGATCGGGTTGGCGGCCAGCAGACCGTCCATGACCTGGTTCTTCACCTTGGACTTGATGGCCTGGCGCAGCTCACGTTCCATATTCTTGCGAACTTCGGCGCGGAAACCTTCGATGCCGGTTTCTTTAATACCGAACTGAGCGAAGAACTCTTCATTCAGCTCTGGCAGCTTAGGCTCGGAAACGCTGTTGACGGTCACGGTGAACTCGGCGGTTTTACCGGCCAGGTCCAGGTTCTGATAGTCAGCCGGGAAGGTCAGGTTCAAAACGCGCTCTTCGCCGGCTTTAGCGCCAACCAGGCCATCTTCGAAACCAGGGATCATGCGGTTGGAACCCAACACCAGTTGAGTGCCCTTGGCAGAACCGCCAGCGAATACTTCGCCGTCAACCTTGCCAACGAAATCGATGTTCAGTTGGTCTTCGTTCTGGGCGGCACGCTCGACCACTTCAAAACGGGTGTTCTGCTTGCGCAGGATTTCCAGCATGTTGTCGAGATCGGAATCGGCCACTTCAGCGCTCAGGCGCTCGATAGCGATACCCTCGAAGCCGGCAACTTCGAATTCAGGGAACACTTCGAATACGGCTACGTATTCCAGGTCCTTGCCTGCTTCCAGGGACTTAGGCTCGATCGAAGGCGAGCCGGCTGGGTTCAGCTTTTGCTCGACAACGGCTTCGTAGAAAGAAGCCTGAATGACGTCACCAACAGCTTCCTGACGCGCATCGGCACCAAAACGACGCTTGATTTCGCTCATCGGCACTTTGCCTGGACGGAAACCAGCGATCTTGGCCTTCTGGGCAGTCTGCTGCAGACGCTTGTTGACCGCAGTCTCGATACGCTCTGCCGGCACGGTGATGCTCAGGCGGCGCTCGAGAGCAGTAGTATTTTCAACAGAAACTTGCATGGATATTCCTCGTTGCACAGACGTTAGCCGGCCATTTCCGACCCCAATCAAGGGCATGCATTCTAGTGGGTCAAACTCAAGAAGTCACCCTACTGGAAATATGCTCGCAAACAGCCGGCAATTTATCGGCACGAGAGCACTGCTGCACCTCGCCCCGCTGACAAATACAGCCAATCATGCCAGGGCTCTGTGCCGCCTCTTCTATATATAGGAGAGGCCATCACTTCCATCCCTGACACTGCGACCCGGTAGCTACGGCCGCCCACGATCCGAACCGCCAAAACCAAAAAAGGCGCCAGACTGTTAAATCTGGCGCCTTTCGAATATGGGGTGGACGAAGGGGATCGAACCCTCGACAACGGGAGTCACAATCCCGTGCTCTACCAACTGAGCTACGCCCACCATATTGCGTTAACAAAGAAACCAAACCACTTCTTTGTCGAGCCCTGCCCGATCCTACGACCGAACAACGCTTTAATTGGTGCGGATGAAGAGACTCGAACTCTTACGCCTCGCGGCGCTGGAACCTAAATCCAGTGTGTCTACCAATTCCACCACATCCGCGCTTGAAGCTCTTAAAGCAAAGGCGCCAGACTGTAAAATCTGGCGCCTTTAAAATATGGGGTGGACGAAGGGGATCGAACCCTCGACAACGGGAGTCACAATCCCGTGCTCTACCAACTGAGCTACGCCCACCATATAGCGCTACTTGTGCCAAAGCTGCCTAATGGCGCACCCGGCAGGACTCGAACCTGCGACCATCCGCTTAGAAGGCGGATGCTCTATCCAGCTGAGCTACGGGCGCCTTATTAATCTGTACTCTTGGAGGATTACAAACTAAGTGCTTCCAGCCTTACAGAACAGTGATTCTGCTTGACCTTCTTAACCAGTGCTAGGCTGTGCCCGACAAGTGCGACGAATAGTATAGAGCCCCCTGAAACCCGTCAAATCTTTTTTAAAAAAAATTCATTTTATTTAAGGAGTTAGGGCAATTTGCAGACCAACCGCCTTTGCCCTCACGTCTTAGCGTGCGAGAATGCGCGCACTTTTCTTCCCCCTCTCGATGGTTAATCACGCGTAATGACTGCACAACTTATCGACGGCAAATCAATCGCCGCCAGCCTGCGCCAGCAGATCGCCAAACGGGTCGCAGAGCGCAGCCAGCAAGGCCTGCGCACACCGGGACTCGCGGTGATCCTGGTCGGCAGCGATCCTGCGTCTCAGGTTTATGTCTCGCACAAGCGTAAAGACTGTGAAGAGGTCGGCTTTATTTCCAAGGCCTACGACCTGCCTGCGCAGACCACCCAGCAGGCCCTGACCGACCTGATCGACAGCCTCAACGAGGACCCGACGATAGACGGTGTGCTACTGCAACTGCCCCTGCCGGATCACCTGGACGCGTCCAAATTGCTTGAGCGCATTCGCCCGGACAAAGACGTCGACGGTTTCCATCCTTATAACGTCGGGCGCCTGGCACAGCGCATCCCGCTGCTGCGCCCCTGCACCCCCAAAGGCATCATGACCCTGCTGGAAAGCACCGGTGTAGACCTGTACGGTCTCGATGCCGTGGTGGTGGGCGCCTCGAACATCGTCGGTCGCCCGATGGCCATGGAGCTGTTGCTGGCCGGCTGCACCGTAACCGTGACCCATCGTTTCACCAAGGACCTCGCCGGCCACGTCGGACGCGCCGACCTGGTGGTGGTTGCCGCCGGCAAGCCGGGCCTGGTCAAAGGTGAGTGGATCAAAGAGGGCGCCATCGTTATCGACGTCGGCATCAATCGTCAGGAAGACGGCAAGCTGGTGGGCGACGTGGTCTACGACACCGCCCTGCCCCGCGCCGGCTGGATCACGCCGGTGCCAGGCGGCGTCGGCCCGATGACCCGCGCCTGCCTGCTGGAAAATACCCTGTACGCCGCGGAAACCCTGCACGATTAATAACCGCATGTACTGAAGAAGCCCCGCCTTATCGCGGGGCTTTTTATTAGCCGGAATAAAACCTGTTTTTTCTTTTGTTTTTAAGCACTTTCGTCTGGTTCTGTAAGAACATTCGACAGTTTCTGATCCATACTCCTAAAATGTAACGCCATTTATCAAAAACCCGTTTTCCTAACGGTATTTCTTACTTTTTAGCGAGTTCATCCGCGTGAAAATTCGTCTTTCCATCATCAGCCTATTTTTCGCATTCACAGGCACTGTCGCGCACGCCGCCGAAACCGCTCTGGCGCCCCGCGATCCTTCCAAACTGCAAATAGCTTCCGGCAGCGCCATGCTGGTCGACTTGCAAACCAACAAAGTCATCTATGCCAGCAACCCCGACGTGGTGGTGCCCATTGCGTCTGTGAGCAAGCTGATGACCGGCCTGATCGTCCTCGAAGCCAAGCAAAACATGGACGAGTACATCGATATCAACATCACCGATACGCCCGAAATGAAAGGTGTGTTCTCCCGCGTGAAGATCGGCAGCGAAATGCCGCGCAAAGAAATGCTGCTGATCGCCCTGATGTCCTCGGAAAACCGTGCCGCCGCCAGCCTGGCCCACCACTATCCGGGCGGCTATTCGGCGTTTATCGCGGCGATGAACGCCAAGGCCAAGGCCCTCGGCATGACCAGCACCCACTATGTCGAACCCACTGGCCTGTCGATCCACAACGTATCCACCGCTCGCGACTTGAGCAAGCTGTTGGCCGCTGCGCGCAAGTACCCGATGTTGAGCCAGTTGAGCACCACCAAGGAAAAGACCGTAGCCTTCCGCAAGCCCAACTACACCCTGGGTTTCTCCAACACTGACCATCTGATCAACCGCGCCAACTGGGATATCAAGCTGACCAAGACCGGCTTCACCAACCAAGCCGGCCATTGCCTGGTGCTGGTCACCAGCATGGGCAATCGACCGGTGTCGCTGGTGATCCTCGATGCTTTCGGCAAGTACACCCACTTCGCCGACGCCAGCCGTATCCGCAGTTGGGTCGAGACCGGTAAGGGCGGCGCGGTGCCGGATGTCGCGTTGCGCTACAAAGCCGACAAAAATCTGAAAAACCGCGCGAATTCCGCCGAGGTCCGGCGCTGAATAACACCGAAGAACCGATGGGAGGGGCTTTGCGCCCTGCCCCCATTGTTATCGGTGATCCGCCAAGACTTTAAGCGCCTGCGCTGCCGCCCGCTCCTGCCCGGCCTGGGCCGTGGCATCGGCCGCCTCGCGCCAGCGCTGCGCATCCACATTGGCCGGCAACTGGCTCGGGCGCTGGGTGAGGATCGCCCAATGTCCGGCACTGGCCCATTTCGATTCAAAATCGCTGAAGCTCATCAATAGCCGCCGGTCCATGCCCGAGCGCAGTAACACCGTGCTCTTTTGCTGATTGAAGCCCACCACCACGACATACCGCGCGTCGGACCAGAGCCCGCCGCCGAGGCGCGCCATCACCGGATAACCTGCGGCCACCTGCGCCAGCACGGCGGTCAATTTGGCCTCCAACGGGTACACCATCAGCCCATATTCGCGCGCCAATTGCGGCATCGTGCGCTCCAGGTTTGCCTCGCCGCCCGGCAAATGCAGCGGTTTATCCAGCAGCCCCGGTGTCATCACAATGCCTTGTTGCGACAGCATGCTGGCTAATGCAGCAGGGCCGCTTTGATAGACCTCGCTGCGAAAGGTCGGCACGCCATTGAGTTCGACCCGTTCAGGCAGGCCCGGTAGTTTTGAGGGTTGCCCGGCACACGCGGTGAGCCCCAGGGTGAAGGCCAGCAGCAGGGACGTTGGAAGATTCGACCGTAACCGCACTTTTCTACTCTCTTGATCAGCCGTCGGTGAGGGCGCTGATCATAGCCCAATCACGTTTGTGTCGGGCCTGGATATAGCGAACTCGTTGGACAGACACGACCATTGGTCAATAGCAGGCAACCGCCAGGTAGCTAGACTGTCCATTGAGAAGACTGTGTGTGCCCCCTGCGGGGCGAAGGAGGCCCAAATGAGCCTTGCAACAACGATTTTCCTGTTGATCTGCGGTTGGCTGGCGGTAGCCGGCGCCATGTTGTGGGGAGTGTTGCGCATTACCCGCCGGCACCATCACCCCCACGTCAAACCCGCCAAGCCTCACAAAGCGGTGGTGCGTCACGCTTAACCAGGCATGCAATTGAAGTCCTGTGTCGCCGCCACTTCGTGACCTTGTGCATCCTTTAGGGTTGCACGTACGGTCATCCCCAGGCTGGACTCCACCAAGGTGTAGTGCTCGCCCGCCTTGAAATGCTTGTATTCGACACGACCCTGGCAGTCTTGCTGATTGTCGTCACCGGGTTCGTCCTCGAACAGCGTCACGTCCAAGCGATGGTCCCCCGGTGTCACCTCGAAGAAGCGTCCATCGTCCACGCGCTTGCCGTCTACACGTTCGGCCAGCAGGTCATTGGGCGCTTCCTCTTTAAGGCCGATCCAGGCCTCGCTCGGGTCCGCCTTGGGCATCGGCCCGGCACAGGCCGATAACAGCAATACGGCGCTCAGGGCGGGGATCAATAAAAACGGTTTGAGTGACATGGCAGCGCTCCTTGGATCGTACATTCGATGGGCTACAAGCTTGGGCAGCTGCCAGGCCTGGAACAAATGAAAGCCTATGAAACGATCTTCAGCGCTTACCTAAATGTTCCTTCACCTGGCTGAAAGGTGCGTGTTAGGTAGGTCGGGCAAGACTGCCGGGGTTTGCAATCCTTGCTCTGTTGGAGATCCACGCATGCTCGGGCTGGTAAAGACCGCACTGCACAAGCCGTACACGTTTATCGTGCTGGCCATATTCATTTGCATCATCGGGCCGATGGCGGCCCTGCGCACACCCACCGATGTTTTTCCGGATATCGGCATTCCCGTGGTGGCTGTGGTCTGGCAATACAACGGTCTGTCGCCGGATGCCATGGCCGGTCGGGTGATCTACACCTACGAACGTTCCTTGAGCACCACCGTCAATGACATCGAACACATCGAGTCGCAATCGCTGCCCGGCATGGGCATCGTCAAGATTTTCTTCCAGCCTGGCGTGGATATCCGCACCGCCAACGCCCAGGTCACGGCCGTATCACAAACCGTGCTCAAGCAGATGCCGCCCGGCATCACGCCGCCGCTGATCCTCAACTACAGCGCGTCCACGGTGCCCATCCTGCAAATGGCGTTTTCCAGCCCGACACTGTCGGAAGCCAAGATCCGCGACCTGGTGCAGAACAATATCCGCCTGCCCCTCAGCGCCCTGCCCGGCCTGGCGATGCCAACCCCGATGGGCGGCAAGCAACGCCAGATCACACTCGACCTCGACCCGCAGGCGCTGGCCGCCAAAGGCTTGTCGGCCCAGGACGTGGGCACGGCGCTGGCATTGCAGAATCAAATCATTCCGGTAGGCACCGCCAAACTCGGCACCGACGAATACACAATCCTGCTCAATAACAGCCCCAAGGCCATCGATGAGCTGAACAACCTGCCGATCAAGACCGTCGACGGTGCGCTGATTACCATCGGCCAGGTCGCCCATGTGCGCGACGGTTCACCGCCGCAGACCAATATCGTGCGCGTCGACGGCCATCGTGCGGTGCTGATGCCGGCGCTGAAAAACGGCAGTATCTCCACCCTGTCGATCATCGACGGCATCCGCCAGATGTTGCCGCGCATCGATGAAACCCTGCCACCGTCACTCAAAACTTCGCTGCTGGGCGACGCCTCGGTGTTCGTCAAGCAATCGGTGGGCAGCGTCGCCCAGGAAGGCATCATTGCTGCACTGCTGACCAGCGCGATGATCCTGCTGTTCCTCGGCAGTTGGCGCTCCACGCTGATCATTGCGGTATCGATTCCCCTGGCCGTGCTGTCAGCCATTGCGCTGCTGGCGGTTACCGGGCAAACCCTCAATGTCATGACCTTAGGCGGGCTGGCGTTGGCGGTGGGGATCCTGGTGGACGACGCCACGGTGACCATCGAAAACATCAATTGGCACCTGGAACAAGGCAAGGCGGTGAAGGCTGCGATTCTTGATGGCGCCGCGCAAATCGTCGGCCCGGCGTTCGTCTCGCTGCTGTGCATCTGCATCGTGTTCGTACCGATGTTTCTGCTGCAAGGCATCGCCGGTTATCTGTTCCGGCCGATGGCATTGGCGGTGATTTTTGCCATGGCCAGTTCGTTCATTCTGTCGCGCACCCTGGTGCCGACACTGGCGATGTTTCTGCTCAAACCGCACACACCGGAACAAGGCGCAGGGCACCATCCCGAAGATGAATTCATCAACCACCATGAGGGCGAGCAGCACCAGAAGCCACGCAATGTTGCGCTGCAGGCCGTACTGAATTTCCAACAAGGTTTCGAGCGCCACTTCTCGAATATCCGCGACACCTACCATGGTTTGCTGACACTGGCCCTGGGCAACCGCAAGCGCTTTATCGTGGGTTTTCTCGCCTGTGTACTCGCCTCGTTCCTGCTGTTGCCCAGCCTGGGCCAGGACTTTTTCCCGGCAACCGATGCCGGTGCGCTGGCCCTGCACGTGCGCCTGCCGCTGGGTACGCGCATCGAAGAAAGCGCCGCCGCCTTCGACCGCATCGAAGCGCGGATTCGCGAAATCATTCCCGCCGAAGAACTGGATACCGTCGTCGACAATATCGGTATTCCGCTGAGCGGCATCGACATGGCCTATAGCAGTAGCGGCACCATCGGGCCGCAGGATGGCGATATCCAAGTCACCCTGAAAAAACACCACGCGCCCACCGCCGACTATGTGAAAAAACTGCGTGTAGCCCTGCCGCAAAGCTTTCCCGGCAGCCACTTCGCATTCCTGCCGGCGGACATCAGCAGCCAGATCCTCAACTTCGGCGCGCCGGCGCCCCTGGACGTAAAAATCTCCGGGCACAACGACGCCGAAAACCGCGCCTACGCGCTGGAGCTGGAACGCCGCCTGCAACACGTTCCGGGCATCGCCGATCTGCGCATCCAGCAGTCCACCGGCTACCCATCGTTACAGGTCAATGTCGACCGCCTGCGCGCCAACGGCCTGGGCATTACCGAGCGCGACGTAACCAACAGCATGGTCGCATCACTGGCCGGCAGTTCACAGATTGCGCCGACGTTCTGGCTCAACCCGGCCAACGGTGTGTCCTATTCCATCGTCGCCGCCACCCCGCAATATCGGCTGGACAGCCTGCCGTCGCTGGAAGCCTTGCCAGTGACCGGCGCGAACGGCCAGTCGCAGATCCTCGGCGGCGTGGCAAGCATCTCCCGCGTGCAAAGCCCGGCGGTGGTGACCCACTACAACATCGAACCAACCCTCGACCTGTACGCCAATGTGCAAGGGCGCGACCTCGGCGGCGTGGCGCGTGACGTGCAAAAGGTGCTGGACGACACCGCGTCCATGCGGCCCAAAGGCGCAACGGTGAGCCTGCATGGGCAGATCGATGCGCTGCATGAAGCTTTCAGTGGGCTGAGTTTTGGCCTGCTCGGCGCGGTGGTGCTGATCTATCTGCTGACCGTGGTCAACTTCCAGTCGTGGGTCGACCCGTTCGTGATCATCACCGCCCTGCCGGCGGCCTTGGCGGGGATCGTGTGGATGCTGTTTCTCAGCGGCACCTCATTGTCGGTGCCGGCCTTGACCGGCGCGATCCTGTGCATGGGCGTGGCCACCGCCAACTCGATCCTGGTGGTGAGTTTCTGCCGGGAACGCCTGGCCGAACACGGCGATGCCTTGAAAGCCGCACTGGAGGCCGGCTACACGCGTTTCCGGCCGGTGTGCATGACCGCCTTGGCGATGATCATCGGCATGCTGCCCCTGGCCCTGTCCGAGGAGCAGAACGCGCCCCTGGGCCGCGCCGTGATCGGCGGCCTGATTCTCGCCACCACCGCCACCCTGTTGTTTGTACCCGTGGTCTTCAGCCTGGTCCACGGGCGTCACCCTACTCGCGCCACTGCTGGAGAAACGCCCCATGTCGTCTGATCAAAAACCCTCGCGCAAGCGCCTGATGCTCCTGGGTGTCGGCGGCCTGACCCTGGCCGCCCTGTTGGTCGCCAACGGCTTGCATGCCCGTACGCTGCACGCACAGTCGGTCAGCGCCTGGACCCAGGCCGCTGCCATCCCCCATGTCAGCGTATTCCAACCGCAACACAATGCCGCCGGCGACACCCTGCGCCTGCCCGCGCACCTGGAAGCCTGGAGCACCGCACCGATTCATGCACGAGTCAGCGGTTACCTGAAGGACTGGAAGGTCGACATCGGCAGCCAGGTAAAGGCCGGGCAAGTGCTGGCCGAAATCGACAGCCCCGACCTCGATCAACAACTGGCCCAGGCCCATGCGCGATTGGTTCAGGAACAGGCGAACGCGCACCTTGCAGCGACCACCGCGACGCGCTGGCAAAACCTTTTGGCCAGCCATTCGGTATCGCGTCAGGAAGCCGATGAGAAAACCTCCAACGCGGCGGCGGCCAAGGCCAACGCCCAGGCCGCCGCTGCAGACGTTGCGCGGTTGTCGGCACTGCAAAGCTACAAGACCCTGCGCGCGCCGTTCGCCGGCACAATCACCGCACGCAATACCGATATCGGCCAGCTGATCAAGGCCGATACCGACAGCGATCCGGAGCTGTTCAACATTGCCGACACCCACCAGTTGCGCCTGTATGTACCGGTGCCGCAGAACTACGCCGCGGTTATCCATCCGGGCCTGGAAGCCGAGTTGAGCGTGCCAGAGCACCCCGGCATGCACTTCAAGGCGCGGTTGATCGGCGACTCCACCGCCATCGATCGGCGTTCCGGTACGCTGCTCGCGCAATTTGTCGCGGACAACCCCAACGGCGAACTGCTGCCCGGCGACTATGCCGAAGCCACCCTGCCGATCCCGGCGGACACCCATGGCGTGAGCATCCCCGCCAGTGCCCTGATCTTCCGCGCCAAAGGCACCCAGGTGGCGATGCTGGACGGGCACAATCATGTGCACCTGCAAAGCATCCATATCGGCCTGGACCTGGGCGATCGGCTGGTGATCGACCAGGGCCTCAACGCTGCCGACCGCGTGGTGGACAACCCGCCCGACGCCCTGCGCGAAGGCGACCCGGTACAACTGGCCGCCGCCGGAGGTGCACATGCGCCCAAGGCTTAAACCGCTCGCCGCGCTGGTGCTGCTGGGCTTGCAAGGCTGCTCCATGGCGCCCGGCTACACCACGCCGGCGCTGGAGCTGCCGGCCCATTACCGCGAACAGACCAGCGCAGGCCCGTGGCATAGCGCACAACCCAACGACCAACTGGCAGCGCAGTGGTGGACGCTCTACCACGACGCGACGCTGGATCACCTGCAACAGCAACTGCTCCAGGCCAACCCGGACCTGGCGGCGGCGCTCGCGCACTTCGATGCGGCCCAGGCATATGCCAGCCAACTGCACGCGGGGCTGTTCCCACAGATCAACGCCAGCGCGCAGCCCTTGCGCCAGCGGCAGTCGGATTCGCGTCCGTTGCGGGGGACTACACAACCGTCGGTGTACAACAGCAACACGGCGGGTTTTTCGTTGAGTTACGACCTGGATCTCTGGGGCAGAATCCGCAACCAGGTCGCCGCCGGTGACGCCCAGGCCCAGGCGTCCGCAGACGATCTGGCAGTGGCGCGCCTGAGCCTGCAACGCCAGTTGGCAACCTTGTACGTACAGCTCAATGGGCTGGATGCCCAGGCGCGCATCCTCAACAGCTCCCTGGAGGATTTCAGCCAAGCCTTGCAACTGACCCGCAGCCGCTACGAAGGTCAGATCGCCTCGGAGTTGGACCTGACCCGCGCCCAGAACCAACTGTCCGAAGCCCGCGCCCAGCTTGATGACGTACGCGGGCAACGCAACCTCATCGAACATGCGCTCGCAGAATTGATCGGTGTAGCGGCCAGTGACTTCACCCTAGCGCCCACTGCGCAACTGATTGCACTGCCGGCAATCCCCTCGCAACTGCCCAGCCAGCTGTTGCAACGTCGTCCGGATATCGCCGCAGCAGAGCGCCGGGTGTTTGCCGCCAACGCCAACATCGGCGTGGCCAAGGCGGCGTGGTATCCGGATTTCAGCTTGACCGGCTTGATCGGCGGGCAGACCCAAGGCGTTGGCAATCTGCTCTCGGCCGGCAATCGGTATTGGGCGTTGGGGCCGTTGGTGAACCTGCCGATCCTTGACGGTGGGCGCTTGAGCGCCAACGAACGCCAGGCCAAGGCCGAGTTCGAAGAGGCATCGGCGCAGTATCGCAGCCAGGTGTTGAAGGCCATACGCGAGGTGGAAGACAACTTGGCGCAACTGCGGGACTTGCAGCAGCAAGCGCAGGATGAACAGGCGGCGGCGGACGCGGCGCAGCATACGCAATCATTGGCGATGAACAGCTATCAGGCAGGCGCCGTGAGTTACCTGGATGTGGTCACCGCGCAGACTGCGGCGCTACAGGCGCAGCGGACATTGCAGGCAGTGCAGACACGCCAGTTGCAGGCGAGCGTCGGCTTGATCACCGCCCTGGGCGGGGGTTGGCAGCCTGGAGCTTGATCGGGGGCAAAGGCACAGCTCGGTGATGTCGGTTAATTATGCTGTGAATGGAATAAAGCCATCGGGGGCAAGCCCCCTCCCACATGGGTCCCGCGCCAGACACACAATGTATGAACACCGCAGAACCGCATATGGAAGGGGGGGTTGCCCCCCGATGGTGGTGAATCAGCTACTGAAATACCGGGTTCAAGCCGCCCTCCACACTGATCCAGTGTCAGACACATAATGTATAAGCGCCACCGAACCAATGTGGGAGGGGGCTTGCCCCCGATGGTGGTGAATCAGCTACTGAAATACCGGGTTCAAGCCGCCCTCCACACTGATCCAGTGTCAGACACATAATGTATAAGCGCCGCCGAACCAATGTGGGAGGGGGCTTGCCCCCGATGGCGGTGAATCAGCTACTGAAATATCGGGTTCAAGCCGCCCTCCACACTGATCCTGTGTCAGACACATAATGTATAAGCGCCGCCGAACCAATGTGGGAGGGGGCTTGCCCCCGATGGTGGTGAATCAGCTACTGAAATATCGAGTTCAAGCCGCCCTCCACACTGATCCAGTGTCAGACACATTATGTATAAGCGCCGCCGAACAAATGTGGGAGGGGGCTTGCCCCCGATGGCGGTGAATCAGCTACTGAAATACCGGGTTCAAGCCGCCCTCCACACTGATCCAGTGTCAGACACATAATGTATAAGCGCCGCCGAACCAATTTGGGAGGGGGCTTGCCCCCGATGGTGGTGAATCAGCTACTGAAATACCGAGTTCAAGCCGCCCTCCACACTGATCCAGTGTCAGACACATTATGTATAAGCGCCACCGAACCAATGTGGGAGGGGGCTTGCCCCCGATGGCGGTGAATCAGCTACTGAAATACCGAGTTCAAGCCGCCCTCCACACTGATCCAGTGTCAGACACATTATGTATAAGCGCCGCCGAACAAATTTGGGAGGGGGCTTGCCCCCGATGGCGGTGAATCAGCTACTGAAATACCGGGTTCAAGCCGCCCTCCACACTGATCCAGTGTCAGACACATAATGTATAAGCGCCGCCGAACCAATGTGGGAGGGGGCTTGCCCCCGATGGCGGCCTTCCAGACACATCCTGCCAAAAGCCTGCCCCTCAGCCTCCTGCTCACCGATCTAGCCTCTCAAAGCACATCTAAAGAGGGGCCAAGGAATGGCAGATCTACCCGCTTCACACCGCCTGCGTATCGGCCGCTTCAGCGAGCCGGGCCGCATCTACCTCATCACCACCAATACCCACGAACGCGTACCGATATTCAGCCATTTCCACCTCGGTCGCCTGGTGGTCTGGCAATTTCGCTTAGCCCAGTACCAAGGGCTGGCCAACTCTCTGGCATGGGTGATCATGCCGGACCATTTCCATTGGTTGCTTGAACTGAAAAAAGGCTCGCTGGCGGACTTGATGTGCCAGGTGAAGTCAAAAAGCACCAGGACCGTCAATGGCCTGAGTGGTCGCAAGGGCCGGCTCTGGCAAGAGAGCTTTCATGACCGGGCACTTCGCAAGGACGATGACTTGGTAAAAATGGCCCGGTATGTGGTGGCTAATCCATTGCGAGCGGGTCTGGTCGAGCGGATTGGCGACTACCCACTGTGGGATGCCATCTGGGTTTAACGTCATGCACAGTCCAAATGTGGGAGCAAGCCCCCTCCCACATTTTTTACCCGCATTTCAAGCCGCGAGTTTGCCGCTGGCGATGGCGGCTGAAGCGGCCACCATGGCACGCAACAACACCGCACACCCCGCCGCCAAATCATCCGGCGCGGCGTTCTCGATTTCGTTATGGCTGATGCCGCCTTCGCACGGGACGAAGATCATCCCCGCCGGGCCCAGTTCGGCGACGAAAATTGCGTCGTGCCCTGCCCCGCTGACGATGTCCATATTCGACAGGCCCAGGCCGTTCGCCGCGTTACGCACCGCCTCGACGCAACCTTTGTCGAAGTACAACGGCGGAAAGTCAGCCGTGGGTTCCATCTCGAAACTCAACCCGTGTTTGGCGCAGGTGTCTTCGATCACCTGGCGCACCTGGGCAATCATCGAATCCAAACGCGCCGGTTCCAGGTGCCGGAAGTCCAGGGTCATGCGCACTTCGCCGGGGATGACGTTGCGTGACCCCGGATAAGCCTGCAGGCAACCGACGGTGCCGCAGGCGTGGGGTTGATGCCCCAGCGCCGCCGCATTCACCGCCGCCACCACCGCTGCCGCGCCGACCAAGGCGTCCTTGCGCAGGTGCATCGGCGTCGGCCCGGCATGGGCTTCGACGCCGCGCAGTTTCAGGTCAAACCACTTTTGCCCGAGGGCGCCGAGTACCACGCCGATGGTTTTTTTCTCATCCTCCAGAATCGGCCCTTGTTCGATATGCGCCTCGAAATACGCGCCGACTTTATGCCCGCTTTCGGGACGAGTTCCCGCGTAGCCAATCGCGTTCAACGCCTCCCCAACACTGACGCCCTCCGCGTCAACCTTGGCCAGGGTATCGGCCAGGGTGAATTTCTCGGCGAACACCCCGGAGCCCATCATGCATGGCGGAAAGCGCGAGCCTTCCTCGTTGGTCCACACCACCACTTCCAGCGGCGCCTCGGTTTCGATCTTGAGGTCGTTGAGGGTGCGCAGCACTTCCACGCCGGCCAGCACACCAAAGCAGCCATCGAACTTGCCGCCGGTAGGCTGGGTGTCGATATGGCTGCCGGTCATCACCGGTGGCAGGTCCGGGTTGCGCCCTGGGCGACGGGCAAAAATATTGCCGATGCCGTCGACGCTGACCGTACAGCCGGCCTCTTCGCACCACTGCACGAACAGGTCGCGGGCCTTGCGATCAAGGTCGGTAAGGGCCAGGCGACACACGCCGCCCTTGGGCGTGGCGCCCAGTTTGGCCAGGTCCATCAGCGACTGCCACAGGCGGTCACGGTTGACATGCGGGTGGGCCGATTGCAGAACGTCGAGGGCCGCGTTCATGGGGATCTCCTCAGGCTGTATTTGTTATGAATTGACTTTGACGACCACCGGGCTGGCCCCGCGCTTGGCATTCAGGCCGTAATACAACAGCCCGCCCAACGCCGAGCCGGTGAACCAGCCATAGCTGTAGAACCAGCTGAACGCATCGCTGCCCAAGGCCAGCAAGGTCAGCACCACCGGTACACCAAAGGCGATAAACCCGCTCCAGTTCCACGCCGGATACACGTCATCGCGGTACAGGCCGGCCAGGTCCAGTTGTTGTTTGCGGGTGATGAAATAGTCCACCACCATGATCCCGGCGATCGGCCCCAGCAGGCTCGAATAGCCCAGCAGCCAGTTGGAATATACGGTCTCCAGGCTCACATCCGAGACGATCAAACCGAGCTTCTTGAGCAGTTCATGGGCCATCAGCGCCAGCCCCACCAGGCCGGTGAGGATCACTGCGGTGGTGCGGTTGATCAGTTTGGGCGCGATGTTCTGGAAGTCGTTGGTGGGCGAAACAATGTTGGCCGCGGTGTTGGTGGACAGCGTGGCGATGATGATCAGCGCCATGGCAATGGCCACCCACACCGGGCTCTGGATATGGCCGATCAGCGTGACAGGATCAGACACACTCACCCCCACCAGTTTTACCGAAGCGGCGGTCATGATCACGCCGAGGGCGGCGAACAGGAACATGGTCAGCGGCAGGCCGAAAATCTGCCCGAGGATCTGGTCCTTCTGGCTCTTGGCATAGCGGCTGAAATCGGGAATGTTCAGCGACAAGGTGGCCCAAAAGCCCACCATCGCAGTCAGGCCGGCCATGAAATAACCGCTCAGGCTCGCGCCTTCGGGGCGCTTGGGCGGGATCGCCATCAATTCGCTGATGGACACATTCGGCATCGCCCACACCAACAAGCCAATGCCCACCGCCACCAGCAGCGGCGCCGACAGGGTTTCCAGGCGCTTGATCGACTCGGCGCCGCGCAGCACCACCCACAGGTTCAAGGTCCAGAACATCATGAACCCGATCACTTCACCGGTGCCGCCCAGGGCCTTCCAGCCCTCGAAAATCGAGCCCAGGAACAGGTGAATCGCCAGGCCGCCGAACATGGTCTGGATGCCGAACCAGCCGCACGCCACCAGCGCGCGAATCAGGCACGGCACGTTGGAACCGAGGATGCCGAACGAGGAACGCAGCAGCACCGGAAACGGAATGCCGTACTTAGTGCCGGGGAACGCGTTGAGGGTCAGCGGCAACAACACCACGATATTGGCCAGCAGGATCGCAATCAGCGCCTCGCCCACCGACAAGCCGAAATACGCCGTCAGCACCCCACCCAGGGTGTACGTCGGCACGCAGATCGACATGCCGACCCACAGCGCGGTGATATGCCATTTGTTCCAGGTTCGTTCATGCACCTTGGTCGGTGCCATGTCGTGGTTGTAGCGAGGGCTGTCGAGGACGTCGGGGCCGGCGTCGAGTTCGTACAGGCCGTTGCGCTCAATGACTTGCGATCTGTTCTGTTGCATGGCCGCTCCACGGTTTTTTCGAATTATTGTTGCTCACCCCCTGCAACGCAGGAGATGGCCGGAGTACCTCGTAAACAACATGACATCACAGGCCCGGCCAGCCGCCACTGCACTCAATATTCGTGCCGTTGACCGCCGCTGCGCCCTCACCGCTTATATAACGTGCTGATGTTTATCAACTTTCCGATTGAGCCCCGGTTACTTGCTGCTGAATTCATTCAGGCATTACGCAAGTTGCCCGAACCAACCGGACTCAATCTGGTGCAACACAATTATTTTCATTTGTCATTCCCGTCAAGCGGCATATCTCAAGCGCCTGATTTGCAATAAGAAATGTTGCTCAGTTTGCAAACCTGTCAAGTGCGTCAAAATGGTGAGCGCCCGCTACATTTTGGTGATTTCAATATTTTTTTCTTTAATATCAATAGGTTATTAACAGAATAAGCTTATAAAAAATATTCTTGCCCAATCGAAAAACTCGGGCTAGTTTCTATTCCTGTCACTGCTGTCAGGAATAACACCTGACCTCGGCACGTAGCATTACAACACTTAGAACTGGCACAAGCCGGTCAAGCCTGTGAGGAACTCGACATGTCGCTGTTGATCCGTGGCGCCACCGTTATTACCCATGATGAAAGTTACCGCGCCGATGTTTTATGCGCAGGCGGTCTAATTCGCGCCATTGGCTCTAACTTGGACGTCCCCGCCGGCACCGAAGTGCTCGACGGCAGCGGCCAATACTTGATGCCCGGCGGTATCGACCCCCACACCCATATGCAACTGCCCTTCATGGGCACTGTAGCCAGCGAAGATTTTTTCAGCGGCACGGCGGCGGGTTTGGCCGGTGGCACCACGTCGATCATCGACTTTGTGATTCCCAACCCGCAGCAGTCGTTGCTGGAGGCCTTCAACCAGTGGCGTGGCTGGGCGGAAAAATCGGCGGCCGACTACGGCTTCCATGTCGCGATCACCTGGTGGAGCGAACAGGTGCGCGAGGAAATGGCCGAGCTGGTCAGCCACCACGGCATCAACAGCTTCAAGCACTTCATGGCCTACAAGAACGCGATCATGGCGGCCGACGACACCCTGGTCGCCAGCTTCGAACGCTGCCTGGAACTGGGCGCGGTCCCCACCGTGCATGCGGAGAACGGCGAGCTGGTGTATCACCTGCAACGCAAACTGATGGCCCAGGGCATCACCGGGCCGGAAGCGCACCCGCTGTCTAGGCCGTCCCAGGTGGAAGGCGAAGCGGCCAGCCGGGCGATCCGTATCGCCGAAACCATCGGCACACCGTTGTACCTGGTGCATGTGTCCACCCGGGAAGCCCTGGATGAGATCACCTACGCCCGTGGCAAGGGCCAGCCGGTCTATGGCGAAGTCCTTGCCGGTCATCTGTTGCTGGACGACAGCGTCTACCAGCACCCCGACTGGCAGACCGCCGCCGGCTACGTGATGAGCCCGCCGTTCCGTCCACGCGGGCATCAAGAGGCGCTTTGGCACGGTCTGCAATCCGGCAACCTGCACACCACCGCCACCGACCACTGCTGCTTCTGCGCCGAGCAAAAAGCCGCCGGGCGCGACGACTTCAGCAAGATCCCCAACGGCACCGCCGGGATCGAAGACCGCATGGCGCTGCTGTGGGATGAAGGGGTCAATACCGGGCGCCTGTCCATGCAGGAGTTTGTTGCGCTGACCTCCACCAACACCGCGAAGATCTTCAACCTCTACCCCCGCAAAGGCGCGATCCGCGTGGGCGCCGACGCCGATCTGGTGCTGTGGGACCCACAGGGCACGCGCACTATTTCCGCCAAGACTCACCACCAACAGGTCGACTTCAACATCTTCGAAGGCAAGACCGTGCGCGGTGTGCCGAGCCACACCATCAGCCAGGGCAAGTTGGTCTGGGCCGATGGCGACCTGCGCGCCGAGCGCGGTGCCGGGCGCTATGTGGAGCGGCCGGCGTATCCGGCGGTGTTCGAGCAGTTGAGCAAGCGGGCTGAGCATTCCAGGCCAATTGCTGTGAAGCGCTGAGACCTTTATCGGGGGCAACCCCCCTCCCACACTTGAATGTATTCACAATCAAATTGTGGGAGGGGGCTTGCCCCCGATAAGGCCAGTACAAGCAACAAAAAATGCCCACTTAGAGGCAATCCAAAAAAAACCGTGAGGCCACCACCGTGATCCAGACCCTGACCCACCTCCCCCACCCCGTTGAGGATGGCGCGACCCTCGCCAGCCATTTCACCGACCTGGCGCCGCCGCTCAATGCGCGCCAGGCCCACCTGGAAGCCTCGCGCTGCCTGTATTGCTACGACGCGCCGTGCGTGAACGCGTGCCCCAGCGAGATCGATATTCCGTCGTTCATCCGTAATATCCACACCGATAACGTGCAGGGCGCCGCGCAGAAGATCCTTTCGGCCAACATCCTCGGCGGTAGCTGCGCGCGGGTCTGCCCCACCGAGATCCTGTGCCAGCAAGCCTGTGTCCGTAACAACGCCGAAGAATGCGCACCGGTGTTGATCGGCCTGTTGCAGCGCTATGCGGTGGACAACGCCCACTTCAGCGAACACCCCTTCCAGCGCGCCGCGCCCAGCGGTAAACGTATCGCCGTGGTCGGCGCCGGGCCGGCCGGTTTGGCCTGTGCTCATCGCAGCGCCATGCACGGGCACGATGTAGTGATTTTCGAAGCGCGGGAAAAGGCCGGCGGCCTGAATGAATATGGGATCGCCAAGTACAAACTGGTGGACGACTTCGCCCAGAAGGAACTGGATTTTCTCCTGCAAATCGGCGGCATCGAGATCCGCCACGGCCAGCGCCTGGGGGCCAACCTGACCCTGAGCGAACTGCACCAGCAGTTCGACGCGGTATTCCTCGGCCTCGGCCTGGCCGCCAGCAAGCAACTGGGCCTGCCCCACGAGGACGCCCCCGGCCTGCTCGCCGCCACCGATTACATCCGCGAATTGCGCCAGGCCCAAGACCTCACCCAACTGCCCGTGGCCGACCGCTGCATCGTGCTCGGTGCCGGCAACACCGCTATCGACATGGCCGTGCAAATGGCCCGCCTCGGTGCCCGCGACGTCAACCTGGTATACCGCCGTGGCCTGGCGGACATGGGCGCCACCGGCCACGAGCAGGACATCGCCAAGGCCAACCAGGTGCGCCTGTTGACCTGGGCCATGCCCGAAGAAGTGTTGCTGGACGACCAAGGCCGTGTGCGGGGGATGCGCTTTGCCCGCACCCAGATGCACGACGGCCGCTTGCAACCTACCGGCGAGACGTTCGAGCTGGCCGCCGATGCAATCTTCAAAGCCATCGGCCAAGGCTTCGACGGCGACGCGCTACACGATCCGTTGGCTCAACAACTGCACCGGGTGGGCGAGCGAATCTTCGTCGACGAGCACCTGCGTACCAGTATTCCCGGGGTGTATGCCGGCGGCGACTGCGTCAGCCTTGGTCAGGACCTCACCGTGCAGGCGGTGCAACATGGCAAGCTGGCCGCCGAGGCCATGCACGCTCAACTCATGCTGAATGTGGAGGCTGCGTAATGGCCGATCTCTCGATTGTGTTCGCCGGTATCAAAGCCCCCAACCCATTCTGGCTGGCCTCCGCGCCGCCCACCGACAAAGCCTACAACGTGGTCCGCGCGTTCGAAGCGGGCTGGGGCGGCGTGGTATGGAAAACCCTGGGCGAGGACCCGGCGGCGGTCAACGTGTCGTCCCGCTACTCGGCCCACTTTGGCGCCAACCGCGAAGTGCTGGGCATCAACAATATCGAGCTGATCACCGACCGCTCCCTGGAAATCAACCTGCGGGAAATCACCCAGGTGAAAAAGGATTGGCCCGACCGCGTGCTGATCGTGTCGTTGATGGTGCCTTGCGTGGAAGCGTCGTGGAAAAACATCCTGCCGTTGGTGGAAGCCACCGGCTGCGACGGTATCGAGCTGAATTTCGGTTGCCCCCATGGCATGCCCGAACGCGGCATGGGCGCGGCGGTGGGCCAGGTGCCGGAATATGTGGAACAGGTGACGCGCTGGTGCAAGACCTATTGCTCGTTGCCGGTGATCGTCAAGCTCACGCCGAATATCACCGACATCCGCGTGGCGGCACGGGCGGCGTATCGCGGCGGGGCGGATGCGGTGTCGCTGATCAACACCATCAACTCCATCACCAGCGTCGACCTGGAGCACATGGTTGCCCTGCCGACCGTCGGCACCCAGAGTACCCACGGCGGGTACTGCGGCTCGGCGGTCAAGCCGATCGCCCTGAACATGGTCGCCGAAATTGCCCGCGATCCGCAGACCCAAGGCTTGCCAATCTGCGGCATCGGCGGCATCGGCACCTGGCGCGACGCCGCCGAGTTCGTGGCCCTGGGCTGCGGCGCGGTGCAGGTGTGCACGGCGGCGATGCTGCATGGGTTTCGCATCGTCGAAGAGATGAAGGACGGGTTGTCGCGCTGGATGGACAGCCAAGGCTACACAAGCCTGCAGGATTTTTCCGGGCGCGCGGTGGGCAATACCACGGACTGGAAGTACCTGGACATCAACTACCAAGTCATCGCCAAGATCGATCAAGCGGCGTGCATTGGCTGCGGGCGCTGCCACATCGCTTGCGAAGACACCTCGCACCAGGCCATCGCCAGCCTGAAACAAGCGGACGGCACGCATAAATACGAAGTGATCGATGATGAGTGCGTGGGCTGCAACCTGTGCCAGATCACCTGCCCGGTGGCCGATTGCATTGAGATGGTGCCCATCGACACGGGCAAGCCATTTTTGAATTGGACGCAGGATCCGAGGAATCCGTACAGGGAGGCGGTGTAGCCCTTCTGGCCTAATCGGGGGCAAGCCCCCGATTAGGCCCCAAGCCCCACCACGATACTCAAGGCTCCAACCCAATCCCCCGCAATATCACACCGGTCACCGTCTGAATCGCCTTCTCGAATTGCCTGTCCGACAACGGCTGGTGATCATTCAGAATCGTCACTTGGTGATCGAAGTCGGCGTAGTGCTGGGTGGAAGCCCAGATCATGTACAACAGGCTCGATGGTTCCACCGGCAAGATGCGTTTGTCTTCCACCCACTGGCGAATTTTCGCCTCTTTCATCTTGGCCCAGTCGTACAGGCTTTCGTCCAGCGCCTCACCCAGGGTCGGCGCGCCGTGGATGATTTCGTTGGCCCAGACTTTCGAACCGTACGGCCGTGTACGCGAGCGCTGCATCTTGGCGCGGATGTAGCTGCTTAGCACCACCCGTGGGTCGTCAAAGGTTTCAAAGCTAAGGGCGTCCTGTTTCCACACGTCCAGCAGGTCGAACAGCACGGCGCTGTACAGCTCGCTTTTAGTGGTGAAGTAGTAATGCAGGTTGGAGCGCGGCAGTTGCGCTTCTTCGGCGATGTCGGCCATGGCGGTGCTGCCATAGCCTTTCTCGGCGAAGATTTTCTCCGCCGCCAGCAGGATCTTTTCGACGTTTGCCCGGCGAATGCCACTCTTGTGATTGCCCATAAGGGCTCCCTGACAACAACATGGCCTAAAGACTACCATCGGCTCTAGATCGCGGCGACAGGCGCATTCGAAACTTCGTACACTGCGCGCTTCTCTCTTTGATTGGGTATTGCAACATGTTGATCAAGAAAGCCCTGACTGCTGTCGCACTGCTCGCTTCCCTGCTGGGGGCTTCGGCAGCATTTGCCCACGCCCACCTGAAAAGCGCCAACCCGGCAGAGGACAGCACCGTCACCGCCCCCAAAGACCTGCGGCTGACGTTCAGCGAAGGCGTCGAGGCCACGTTCAGCAAGGTTTCGCTGAGCAAGGACGGTACTGAAGTCGCCATCAAAGGCTTAGAAACCCCGGACGCCAATAAAAAAATCCTGGTGGTCACACCGGCCGCGCCGCTGGCGGCCGGCACTTACACCGTCGAGTGGCATGCCGTCTCCGTCGACACCCACAAAAGCGAAGGCACTTATCGCTTCAAGGTCGGCCAATAACCCATGGCCACCCTGCTGGTGCTGTGCCGGTTCGTGCATTTTATGGTGGTGTTGCTGATGTTCGGCGCTTGTGCCTTCAGGCCCTGGCTGCTGGGCAAAGACACGCAGCCGGCCTTGGAGCGCACGTTGCTGCGCCTCACCCGTGGGCTGGCCTGGACGGCGCTGGTATCCGGCGTGGCTTGGTTGCTGCTGATTACCGCAAGCATGGCCGGCAGTTGGGACGCCGCACTGCAGCCCGGTACCGTGGGCCTGGTGCTGGGCAAGACGTTCTTCGGCCAGGTGTGGGTCTGGCATCTGCTGCTGAACCTGCTGCTGGTGATCGCCCTGATCAAACCCTGGCCGGCGCTGCGCCTGCCGCTGCTCGCGCTGTTACTGGCCACCCTGGCCCCGGTGGGCCATGGCGCCATGCTGGACGGCCTGAGCGGGCGCCTGCTGATCCTCAACCAAGTGGTGCATCTGTTGTGCGTCGGCGCCTGGCTGGGTGGGTTGCTGTTGCTGGTGCTGATCCTCAGGCAAGCGCAGCGTCACCGGCTGGAGCCGATCCTCAGGCGTTTCAGCGGCGTCGGCTATGGGCTGGTCGCCGGTTTGCTGGTGAGCGGGTTGATCAACGTGCGTGTGCTCACCGGGCAACTGTGGCCAACGCCATTGTTCAGTGGGTTTGCGCTGATTCTATTGATCAAGGTGATGCTGGTGCTGGGTATGTTGTGCTTGGCACTGCTGAACCGGCTGCGTCTGGATAGCGGCGAACAGCAGTTGGCCGGTTTGAAAGGCAGCGTGATGCTGGAGTGGCTGCTCGGTGTTTGTGCCGTAGGGGCCGTTTCGGTGCTGGGCACCTTACCGCCGATGGTCCTGGCTAGCTGAAATGCGGGAGGGGCGGTGCGACGATTCGACTTGCCTGCGATAGCCATAGGTTTCTACACAGGTCTTAGAGGCTGACACATAACTCTGTGCTGAGCAGGCCCGCTCACCACAAGGAGTCTCAAGGGATGTTTTCACTGATACCCGTGCCGCCCCCTTCCACATTGACCTTGCGTACCTTGGTCATCGTATAACTTCTGCTTGACACTCCAGGAAAACCCCGCAAATATTCGCCCCAATGTTGTACGACGACGTATAACAAATAATAAAAACAACAAAAGAAAGGGAGCGTCACTGTGAGTCAATTCGCCCGCAATTCCTGCGTACGTCTGGGCCTTGTCGGCCTCGGCAGCCTGAGCATCACCCTACCCTTCGCCGCGCATGCCGATGGCTTTGTCGACGACGCCAAGGCCACGCTCAACCTGCGCAACGCCTATTTCAACCGTAACTTCACCAACCCGGGCAACGCCCAGGGCAAGGCTGAAGAGTGGACGCAGAACTTCATTCTGGACGCCAAGTCCGGCTACACCCAAGGCACGGTGGGTTTCGGGATCGATGTGCTGGGCCTGTATTCGCAGAAGCTCGACGGCGGCAAAGGCACCGGCGGCACCCAGTTGCTGCCGATCTACGACGACGGTCGCCCCGCCGACAACTTCGGGCGCTTGGGCGTAGCGCTGAAAACCAAACTGTCGAAGACCGAATTGAAAGTCGGCGAATGGATGCCGGTGCTGCCGATCCTGCGCTCCGACGATGGTCGCTCACTGCCGCAAACCTTCCGCGGTGGCCAGGTCACCTCCAATGAAATCGCCGGCCTGACCCTCTACGGCGGGCAATTTCGCGGCAACAGCCCACGCAACGACGCGAGCATGGAAGACATGTTCATGAACGGCAAAACCGCGTTCAAGTCGGACCGCTTCAACTTCGGCGGCGGCGAATACACCTTTAATGACAAACGCACCCAAGTCGGCCTGTGGTACGCCGAACTGAGCGATATCTACCAACAGCAATACGTCAACCTCATCCACAGCCAACCGCTGGGCGACTGGACCCTGGGCGCCAACCTCGGTTTTTTCAACGGCAAGGAAGACGGCAGCGCCCTGGCCGGCGACCTGGATAACAAAACCGCGTTTGCCCTGCTCTCGGCCAAGTACGGCGGCAACACGTTCTACGTGGGCCTGCAGAAACTCAGCGGCGACAGCGTGTGGATGCGCGTCAACGGCACCAGCGGCGGCACCCTGGCCAACGACAGCTACAACTCCAGCTATGACAACGCCAAGGAAAAATCCTGGCAACTGCGTCACGACTTCAACTTCGCGGTGCTCGGCGTACCCGGCCTGACCTTGATGAACCGCTATATCAGCGGCAGCAACGTGCACACCGGAACGATCACTGACGGCAAGGAATGGGGCCGCGAATCGGAACTGGCCTACACCGTGCAGAGCGGCGCACTGAAGAACCTCAACGTGAAATGGCGCAACTCCACGATGCGTCGGGATTTCAGCACCAACGAGTTCGATGAGAACCGGATATTCATCAGCTACCCGATCTCGTTGCTCTAAAGGTTGCCGAACCTGAACACTAACGCCCACCCCATGTGGTAGGGGGCTTGCCCCCGATGACGCGGGTCAGCCGATACTGCCTTTGCTGACCCACCGCTATCGGGGCGAGCCGAATCGACGTTGACAACCAGGGACTCCCTAACAATACTTCGACATAGTCATACGACAACTTACAACAAAAATCTGGAATGCCCATGACCACCACCACCCCAGCTCCCTTCCATCGCCTGCTGCTTACCGGTGCCGCCGGCGGCCTGGGCAAAGTCCTGCGCGAACGCCTTCGTCCGTACGCTCAGGTGCTGCGCCTGTCGGACATCGCCGAAATGGCCCCCGCCGCCAACGCCCAAGAAGAAGTGCAGCCCTGCGACCTTTCCGACAAACAGGCCGTGCATCACCTGGTTGAAGGCGTCGACGCGATTCTGCATTTTGGCGGCGTGTCGGTGGAGCGTCCGTTCGAGGAGGTCCTCGGCGCGAATATCTGCGGGGTTTTTCATATCTACGAAGCCGCCCGTCGCCATGGCGTCAAACGGGTGATCTTCGCCAGCTCCAACCATGTGATCGGTTTCTACAAGCAAGACGAAAAAATCGACGCCCACTCCCCGCGCCGCCCGGACAGCTACTACGGCCTGTCCAAGTCCTACGGCGAAGACATGGCGAGTTTTTACTTTGATCGCTACGGCATCGAAACCGTCAGCATCCGCATCGGCTCCTCGTTCCCCGAGCCGCAGAACCGCCGGATGATGCACACCTGGCTGAGCTTCGATGACCTGACCCAATTGCTCGAACGCGCCCTGTACACGCCCAACGTCGGCCACACCGTGGTCTACGGTATGTCGGACAACCTCGACACCTGGTGGGACAACCGCTACGCCGCGCACTTGGGCTTCGTGCCCAAAGACAACTCCGAAGTGTTCCGCGCCCAGGTCGAAGCCCAGCCGCCGGTGGCCGACAACGACCCGGCCAAGGTCTACCAGGGCGGCGCATTCTGCGCGGCTGGGCCGTTTGGCGACTGAGCGTTTACCAATCCAAGGGAATGAGTGGCCATGACTGCTGAATTAATCGTCGACGCCCGCAATGCCGTGGGCGAATGCCCGGTATGGGTGCCGGAGGAAAACGCGCTGTACTGGGTCGATATCCCCCACGGCGGCCTGCAACGCTGGAGCGCCCAGAGCGGTGAAGTGCAGCGCTGGAATGCCGACACCATGCTGGCCTGCATTGCGCGCACCGAAACCGGCGGCTGGGTCGCGGGTATGGAGAGCGGTTTTTTCCAACTCACCCCCCGAGCCGGTGGGCATCTAGATACCCAACTGCTGGCCGGCGTCGAGCACCCACGCCCGGACATGCGCATGAACGACGGCCGCTGCGATCGCCAGGGACGCTTCTGGGCCGGCAGCATGGTGCTCGACATGGGTGCGAACGCCGCCGCAGGCATTCTCTACCGCTACACCGGTGACGGCGCGGCCCATGCCCAACTGGACGGTTTCATCACCCTTAACGGCCTGGCGTTCAGCCCGGACGGGCGCACGATGTACGTCTCGGATTCGCACCCATTGGTGCAACAGATCTGGGCCTTTGATTACGACGTCGACAGCGGCACGCCGTCCAACCGCCGAGTATTTGTGGACATGCACAACCACCTCGGCCGTCCGGATGGCGCAGCGGTGGATGCCGATGGCTGCTACTGGATCTGCGCCAACGACGCCGGTCTGATCCACCGTTTCACCCCCGAAGGTCGCCTGGACCGCTCCCTGAGCGTGCCAGTGAAAAAAACCACCATGTGCGCCTTTGGCGGCAGCCGCCTGGACACTTTGTTCGTCACCTCGATCCGTGATGATCAGGGCCCCCAGTCGATCGCCGGCGGCGTGTTCGCCCTCAACCCCGGCGTCACCGGATTGCCGGAGCCCACCTTCGCCCTCTAGCTGCATCGCTGTGCCTTGAATACAACAATAACAAGACAGGAGTGACCCCCATGGACTTCAAACGCACCTTGCTGGCCGCTGCACTTCCCCTCAGCGTTCTTCTCAGCAGCGCCGCCCACGCGCTGGAAATCAAGTTCGCCGACGTTCACCCCGCCGGCTACCCCACCGTGGTCGCCGAACAGAACATGGGCAAGGCCCTGACCCAGCAAAGCAACGGCGAACTGACCTTCAAGTACTTCCCCGGCGGCGTGCTGGGTTCGGAAAAAGAGGTGGTCGAACAGGCCCAGGTCGGCGCCGTGCAGATGACCCGCGTCAGCCTCGGCATCGTCGGCCCGGTGGTGCCGGATGTGAACGTGTTCAACCTGCCATTCGTGTTCCGCGACCAGGCGCATATGCGCAAGGTCATCGATGGCGAGATCGGCGATGAGATCCTCGCCAAAATCACCGACTCCGAGTTCGGCCTGGTGGCCCTGGCCTGGATGGACGGCGGCACGCGCAACCTCTACACCAAGAAACCGGTGCGCAAGATCGAAGACCTCAAAGGCATGAAGATCCGCGTGCAGGGCAACCCGCTGTTCATCGATGCTTTCAATGCCATGGGCGCAAACGGCATCGCCATGGACACCGGCGAGATCTTCAGTGCCCTGCAGACCGGGGTGATCGACGGCGCCGAAAACAACCCGCCGACCCTGCTGGAACACAACCACTTCCAGAACGCCAAGTACTACACCCTCACCGAGCACCTGATCCTGCCCGAGCCCATCGTGATGTCGAAAATCACCTGGAACAAGCTCACCCCTGAGCAACAGGCGATGGTGAAAAACGCCGCCAAGGCCGCCCAGGCCGATGAGCGTGTGCTGTGGGACAAAAAGTCCGCCAGCAGCGAAGAAAAGCTCAAGGCCGCCGGCGTGGAATTCATCACCGTCGACAAAAAACCCTTCTATGACGCCACCGCGCCGATCCGCGCGAAATACGGCGCGGCCTACGCCGACATCATCAAGCGCATCGACGCCGTTCAGTAACGCTCCCCTTCCCTGACAAGGCCCGGCGCGGTCGACATCGACGCGCCCGGTTACGGTGAACGCCATGAAGAATTCACTGCTGCGCATCAACGACCGCATTTACATGACCTGCATCTGGGTCGCCGGCCTCGCGGTACTCGGGGTCGCGCTGATCATTCCCTGGGGCATCTTCGCCCGCTACGTTCTCGGCACCGGCTCCAGCTGGCCGGAGCCCACCGCCATTCTGCTGATGCTGGTGTTCACCTTCATCGGCGCCGCCGCCAGCTACCGCGCCGGCGCCCATATGTCGGTGGCGATGATCACCGACCGCCTGCCTCCCGCCCAACGCCGCCTCGTCGGTATTTTTACGCAACTGCTGATGGGCAGTATTTGCCTGTTTATGACGGTCTGGGGCGCCAAGCTGTGCGTGTCGACCTGGAACCAATTCATGAGCGCCATCCCCACCCTGCGCGTGGGCATCACCTATATGCCGATCCCCATCGGCGGGCTGCTCACGCTGATATTCGTGGTGGAGAAACTCCTGCTCGGTGACCAGAGCAACCGGCGCGTGGTGCGCTTCGACCTGGTGGAAGAAAGCGAAGGGGCTGCCTGATATGGACGCATTGATTCTGTTGGGCAGCTTTATCGCCTTGATCCTGATCGGCATGCCGGTGGCCTACGCCCTGGGGCTATCAGCATTGATCGGCGCGTGGTGGATCGACATTCCGTTCCAGGCCCTGATGATTCAGGTGGCCGGCGGCGTGAACAAGTTTTCGCTGATGGCGATCCCGTTCTTCGTGCTCGCCGGGGCAATCATGGCCGAGGGCGGCATGTCGCGGCGGCTGGTGGCGTTCGCCGGGGTACTGGTGGGCTTCGTGCGCGGCGGCCTGTCGCTGGTGAACATCATGGCCTCGACCTTCTTCGGCGCCATCTCCGGTTCGTCGGTGGCCGACACCGCCTCGGTGGGCTCGGTGCTGATCCCGGAAATGGAACGTCGCGGCTACCCCCGCGAGTTCGCCACCGCGGTTACCGTCAGCGGCTCGGTGCAGGCGCTGCTGACCCCGCCCAGCCACAACTCGGTGCTCTACTCCCTGGCGGCCGGCGGCACGGTGTCGATCGCCTCGTTGTTTATGGCCGGCGTGGTCCCCGGCCTGCTGATGAGCGCATGTCTGATGGTGCTGTGCCTGATCTTCGCCAAGAAGCGCGACTACCCCAAGGGCGAAGTCATCCCCCTCAAGCAGGCGCTGAAAATCGCCGCCGACGCGCTCTGGGGCCTGATGGCCATGGTGATCATCCTGGGCGGTATCCTCTCGGGCATCTTCACCGCCACCGAGTCGGCCGCGATTGCGGTGCTGTGGGCATTCTTCGTCACCATGTTCATCTACCGCGACTACAAATGGAGCGAGCTGCCCAAGCTGATGCACCGCACGGTGCGCACCATTTCCATCGTGATGATCCTGATCGCGTTTGCCGCCAGCTTCGGCTACATCATGACCCTGATGCAGATCCCGGCGAAGATCACCACGCTGTTCCTGACCCTGTCGGACAACCGCTATGTGATCCTGATGTGCATCAACATCATGCTGCTGTTGCTCGGCACGGTGATGGACATGGCGCCGCTGATCCTGATCCTCACGCCGATCCTGCTGCCGGTGGTGCTCGGCATCGGTGTCGACCCGGTGCACTTCGGCATGATTATGCTGGTCAACCTCGGCATCGGCCTGATTACGCCGCCGGTGGGCGCGGTGCTGTTCGTCGGGGCAGCGGTGGGCAAGGTGAGCATCGAAAAAACCGTGAAAGCGCTGGTGCCCTTCTATGCCGTGCTGTTTCTGATCCTGATGGCTGTGACCTACATCCCGGCGCTGTCGCTGTGGCTGCCGAGCGTGGTGCTGTGATGATTGAGCTTGAAGATGCGTTGACCCACCTCAGCTTGAATCCAGCGGTGGGCGGCAGCCTCGTCAATTGGCGCGTGCGCGCCACCGGCCAGCCGTTGTTGCGTCATAACGACGAGCAGGCCATTGCGACCGGCCTGCCGGGCAGGCTGGGCTGCTATCCGTTGGCGCCTTGGTCCAATCGCATTGCCCACGGCGGCTTCGACAATCCCCTGGGTTGGCTGGCGCTCAAGCCCAACAGCCTGACCGACCCGCTGCCGATCCACGGCTCTGCCTGGCAGCAGGCGTGGCAGGTGGTGAGCCAGGCAGCGGATGAGGTGCTGCTGGCGGTGGAGTGCGACACGCCCTTCGCTTATCGCGCCGAGCAGCGCGTGCGCTTGCATGAGGGCGCGCTGAGTCTTGCGTTGCGCGTCACCCATTTGGCCGAGGAGCCGGCATGGCACGGCTTGGGCTTGCACCCCTACTTTCCGCGCCGACCAGGCACGCGGTTGCAGGCCAGGGCCGCGCAGGTGTGGCTGAGTGATGCGTCCAAGCTGGCGACGGAGTTGGCATCGATACCGGCGGACTGGGATTTCCGGCAGCTCAATGAGCTGCCCGAGCGTCAGGTGGACAACGGTTTTTGCCAGTGGGACGGAGCTTGCCGGATCGAACAGCCGGAGCTGGGCTATGTATTGGAATGCCAGGCCAGGGGGGCCGATTACTTCTTGCTGTACTGCCCACCGGGGCTGGGATTCTTTTGCATAGAGCCGGTGAGCCATCCGGTAAATGCCCATCACCTGCCGGGCAGGCCGGGCCTGAAGCTGCTGGAACAAGGCCAATCAACCCACCTCGATTTCAGCCTGAAATATGTCCCCATTGTGGGAGGGGGCTTGCCCCCGATGGCGGCAGGCCAGTGACATAGATGCTGTGATTGAACCCCTGCAATCGGGGGCAAGTCGAATCGTCGCACCGCCCCTCCCACAATTGGTCAAGCCCCTTCAGGGCGGGCTGTTTTTGAGCCGCCCTGCCGTGTCGATACTCACGACAACCGACAACCCTGGCCTTAAGCGTTCGCTCTCGGCCTGATCCGGGTCTACCGTAATCCGCACCGGCACGCGCTGGGCAATCTTCACAAAATTGCCGGTGGCATTGTCGGCCTGCAACAGGCTGAACTCGGAACCGGTGGCCGGGGAAATATGCTGCACCGTGCCGTGAAACTTGCGATGGTTCAGCGCATCCACGGTAAAGGTCACTGGCTGGCCGACCTGCACATTGTCCATCTGGGTTTCTTTCATATTGGCGATCACCCACAACTGCTTCGGCACCAGCGCCATCAGTTGCGCGCCGGAGTTGACGTAGGCGCCGAGGCGCACGCCGATTTGACCCAATTGGCCGTCACGGGGCGCGGTGATGCGGGTATTGGACAGGTCGATCCGCGCCAGTTCCACCGCCGCGTCGGCACTGGCCACGGCGGCTTCCAGGGAGCCGCGATTGACGATCACGGTCTGCAAATCCTGCCGGGCGATTTCCAGGCTGGCCTGAGCCTGAGCGACCGCCGCCTGAGTCTGGGCATTCGCCGCGCGGGTCACGTCCAACTCGCGCTTGGACACCGAGCCATCGCTGATCAGTTCCTGGTTACGCCGCAGGTCAGCGGTGCTTTTGCGCGCCTGGGCCTGGCTGTCCGCCAAGGCTGCCTGACGCAGTTTGATCGTGGCTTCGGCGCTGTTGCGTTGCTGCACCACATTGGCCAGCGCGGCCTTCTGCACCGCCAGTTGCGCCAGCGCCTGGTCGAGGCGCTGCTGGTAGATGCGGTCATCCAGGCGCACCAGCAGGTCGCCGGCCTTGACGTACTGGAAGTCCTGCACCGGCACCTCGAACACATAGCCGCTGAGCTGCGGGCCGATAATCGTCACCTGACCGCGCACCAGGGCATTTTCGGTGGTTTCCACCGCGCTGCTGAACGGCGGCAATTGCCAGGCATACAGCACGATCAACACGCCGACGATGGCAATCGCGGCAAAGCCCAGAGAGGACAGGATGCGCACCCGCAATGGGCGCAGCTCGGTGGGCACGGCACCCGGCGGCGTGCTGCCCTCCGGGGTTGAAGCAATGGCGGTGGTGGTCGTGGTCGAGGGTTCGGTCATGAAGTAACGCCGCTGGGTTGAACGGGAGGAGTAGCCGCTTGGGTGGTCGTCATCAGCCATAGGCTGCGGGTAAAAATCCACAGCATGGTCAGGATCGCGATGATCGCAATCAGCATAAACACATCGTTGTAGGCCATCACATTCGCTTCACGGGTGGCCGCCGTGGCCAGGCTGCGAATGCCCATGAGGTTGCGCAATTCCGGGTCGGCCACCAGCCCGCCGTAGGCCGAACCGCCGCTCTGCACCCGCGCGGCCACGCGGGGGTCGAGCAGGGTCAGGTGTTCGACGATCATGCTGGAGTGAAACTTCTCGCGCACCACCTGGAAAGTGCCGAGCAACGCCGCGCCAATCAGCCCGCCGAGGTTCTGGCAAATGCCGAACATCACCGAAAAACTCACCAGGTTGCGCGGGTTGGTCAGCACGTTTTTGGTGCCCAGTACCATGGTCGGCCCCAGAAAGAACGTACCGCCGAAGCCTAGCAGGAACTGGCTGACATACAGGTTCTGCGGCCGGGTCAGGTTGCTGGAAAAGCTGTCCATCACCGACCCGGTGGCCATCAGCGCCAGGGAGATCACCAGCGGCATCAACAGGTGCGCGGGGTTGATGGTCAACGCACTGATCGCCAGCCCGCTGATCGCCCCGGCCAGCATCACCACGTAAAGCGTGTGCATCTGCTCGTAGCTCATATTGAGCATCTGCATAAAACCCACCGCGCCGGTGGACTGCTCGGACAGCACCATACGAATCAGGATCACCGCCAGCGCCAGGCGAATCATCACGCCGCTGCCCAGCCAACGCGTCATCAGCAACGGGTTGGCGCGGTTATGTTCGATGGCCAGGCCAGCCATGATCAGCACCAGGGAGCAGGCCGAGGCGATGCCGATCCACGGCGCTTCCAGCCACCAGTCGATACGCCCCAGGGACAGCACCGCACACAGCAGCGCCACACCGCTGGAAAGAATGGCGAAGGTGAGGAAATCGAGTTTTTCAAAGGTCTTGAAACGGTCACCGGGCGGCAGCTTGAGCAGGAACACACAACCCAGGCAGATCAGCGCCAGGCCCAATTCGAACAGGTACAGGCCGCGCCATTCGGCGATCTGCAGCAGATCCTCGGAGAACAAGCGCGCCAGCGGCAGCGCCAATTGCGCGGTGCCCAACCCCAGTACCAGCGCCTTCAAGCGCCATTTGGCCGGGAACGCCTGGATCATGTAATACAAGCCCAACGAACTGAGGGCCGCGCCCACCATGCCATGGGCCGCGCGCACGGCGATGGCCGAGTTGAGGTCGTTGACGAACAGGTGGCCGAACGTCACCAGCGCATACAGCACCAGAAACACTTCGGTGAAGGCCCGCAAACCGAACTGCTGGCGAAACTTCACCAGCAGCAGGTTCATGCACACGTTGGTCATTACGTAGGCGGCGGGCAGCCAGGCCATTTCCGCGGTGGTCGCACCGAGCGCGCCTTGCAGGTATTGCAGATTAGCGATCACCAACGAATTGCCCAGCCCGCCGGTGATCGCCACCAGCACACCGACCATCGCGAACAGCCAGCGCTTATAGGTCGGGTGCCAGGGCGTCGACGGCGAACCGGGCAGGCTCGGGCGTTCGTGGGGTTGCCAGGCGCGGGGGGTGTATTTGTCCATTCAATGACCTAGATGACCCGACGGGGGCGTCGGTAATACCTCTACTCAGAGAACAGTAAACCTGAGCGGAGTTCATCTTGCCATCTTGGGGTGGAATGGAGGTCTGAAGCGGGTAGGGTCAGAAAGTGGGAGGGGCAAGCCCTCCCCCACATTGGATCTCAAGTGCATCTAGAGGCAGGCTCCAGATCAAATCCAACCGAGCCAACTCCAGTAAGTCGCCGCCAACACCAACATCAGCCCATACCCGATCAACGTCACCAGAATCCCCACCTTGGCAAACTGGCGCGCGGTAAATGTGCCGGTGCCCAGGCACACCATGTTCTGCGGCGCGTTGATCGGCAGGATAAACCCGTAGCTCATCACAAACCCCAGCAACAGGGTCATGCCCAAGCGGCTGAATTCGCCGGGCAAGGTTTGCAGCACCGCAATCAGGATCGGCAATAGCGCCGAGGTCAATGCAGTGGCGCTGGCAAAGCCCAGGTGGATCAGGATCAGGAACGCGCCAAGGATCGCAAACACCCCCAGCGGTCCGACCTGGTCCAAGCCTGTGTGGGCCACCACCGCAGCACCCAGCCACTGCCCGGCCTGGGTGGTCAGCAGCGCCGTACCCAGGCTGATGCCCACGCCGAACACAATCACCGTGCCCCACGGAATGCGCGATTGCACGTCTTTCCAGGTCATCACACCGATGCCCGGCAACAACAGGAACACCAACCCGGCATAGGTGGTCGAGGTGGTGTCGAAAGGATGCAGGCGCCCCTCTGTGGCCCACGCCAACAGCAGCAGCACCGACACCGCCAACAAGCGTTTCTGCGGGCCGGTCATGGGGCCGATTTCCACCAGGGACTGGGCCACGGCTTCCTTGCCGCCGGGGATGCTGTCGGTTTCCGGCGGCAGCAGTTTGAGCACCAGAAGCAGCAGTACCGCCGACATGATCAGCGCCCACGGCGCGCCGGCGATCAGCCAATCGAGCCATGACACGCGCTGGCCGAGCATCTTGTCCATAAAACCGACGGTCAGCAGGTTCTGCGCCGCGGCGGTCTGGATGCCGACGTTCCAGATGCTGGTGCCCTGGGCCACCACGATCATGATCCCGGCGGCGATATTCGAGCGCTTGTCCACGCCGAACGCGGCGATCACCCCCATCATGATCGGCACCACACACGCACTGCGCGCCGTGGCGCTGGGCACCACCAGGCTGAGCAGGATCGTCACCGCGATCGCCCCCAGCAGGATGCGCCGAGTGCTGGTGCCGATACGGCTTAGCGTCACCAGGGCGATGCGCCGATCCAGGCCGGTATGGGTCATGGCCGCCGCGATAAACAGCGCCCCTGCCACCAGCGCCAGCGCCGGGTTGGCGAAGCCGGTGAGCGCCATGCTGATGGCTGGGCTGGAGCCGATCAGGTGCGTGGGGTCTTGCAGCGAGGGTGCCGTGCCGAGCAGAAAGGCCATGAGCGAGGTGATCATGATCGCGCTGGCCTCATAGGACACCGCCTCGGTGATCCACACCACCACGGCAAACACCAGGATCGCCAGCATGCGCTGCCCGGCCACCGGCAGGTCGGCGGGCAGCGGCAACAGCAGCACGCCGGCCATCGCCAACACGGCGATCACCAGGCCCAGGGGCAATTTGAAAGGTGCAGCGGTCATGGCGTACTCCAGGCCTCTAGATCAGGCCTTAGCTTGCCGTAACGCCCGCTGCAACGTGTTGACAGGTATCAAGCTTCTAGGCCAGCAATTGACTGAGTACCGCGCGCAACTTTCCGGGCTTGACCGGTTTGTTCAGCAACGGTGCATCCAGCCGGCGCAACGCGCGGCGGCATTGGTCGGTGCGGTCGGCGGTGATGATCACGGCGGGGATCTTGTGACCGAAATGCTCGCGCAACTGCTTGACCACCAGGCAGCCCACCACCCCGTGGTCGAGGTGGTAGTCCGCCAGAATCAACTCCGGCGCTCTGCCCTGCAGCGCCTGCAATGCGCCGGCCTGGTCGGTGGCGGTGACCACGTCGCAACCCCATTGGCCCAGCAGCGCGCGCATGCTGTCGAGGATGCTGATCTCATTGTCGATCACCAGCAAACGCCGCCCCGGCAATGGGTTACCGGTGGTGGGCAGGGTGGGCAACTGGCTGATCGCGGGTGGCATCTCTGCGCTGATGGGCACCTCGATGCTGAACATCGAACCGCGCCCCGGCCATGACCGCACCGCCACCGGGTAGCCGAGAATCTCGGCGATGCGTTCGACAATCGCCAGCCCCAAGCCCACACCTTTGCGTTCCGACGCGCGGCCGACATCGAGCTGGTTGAACTCCAGGAAGATCGCTTCCAGCCGGTCGGCGGCGATCCCGCGCCCGGTGTCCCACACCTCCAAGCGCAGACGATCGCCACGACGGCGGGCGCCGAGCAGGATGCAGCCTTCGTCGGTATAGCGGCAGGCGTTGCTCAGGAAGTTGCGCAAGATCCGCGTCAGCAAACGCAGGTCCGTATGGATCGCATACCCCCCGGTGCGCGCACGCAGGTTCAACCCGGCCGCCTGGGCCACCGACTGAAACTCCGAGATCAACGGTGCGAACAGTTCCTCCAGGCGATACACCGCCGCGTCCGGCTTGACCGCCGCCTGGTCGAGCCGCGAGATATCGAGCAGATCCGTGAGTAAGTCCTCGGCGCCTTCCAGGGCCTGATGGGTCCGCTCCACCAGCACCTGCTCGACACTGGGCAACGCCCGCTCGCGCAGGGTGGCGATCAACAGGCGCGCGGCGTTCAGCGGTTGCAGCAGGTCGTGACTGGCGGCGGCGAGGTATTTGTCCTTGCTGCGGTTGGCGGCCTCGGCGGCGTCGCGGGCATCGCGCAGTTGCCGTTCCACCTGTTCACGCTGGGCGATCTGCTGTTGCAGGTTGCGGTTGGCCTCCAGCAATTCATCGGTGCGCGCGGCCACGCGCTGTTCCAGTTCATCGTTGAGGCGGATATAGCGCCGACGCTCGGCTTCCAGTTCGTCCAGGCGTGCCGTCAGTTCGGGGTAGTGGCTCTTGCGCGCCGACTGGTCGCCCAGCCCGAGCAACCCGGCGAGGGCGCGCTGCTGGTCGTCAGAGAGCTTCGCCATACACGACCTCGACGTCACGCTGGCTCGACTCGCGCGGGTTGGTGAGGATGCACGGGTCGTGCATCGCATGCTGGGACAGGAACGGAATATCCGCCACGCGCACGCCATGCAAACCGAGGGTTTCATGGAAGCCAATGGCGTGTTTCAGGGCAATAAGGTGTTCCACCAGGCGCCCACAGATCTGCCGATGGTTCAGGCCCCGGCAGTCGATGCCGAAGGTCTCGGCAATCACCTTGAAGCGCTCCGGCGCCGAGTTGTAGTTGAACGCCACCACATGCTCGACCAGCACCGCGTTGCACAGGCCATGGGGCAGGTCGAGAAAGCCGCCGAGGCTATGGGACATGGCATGCACCGCGCCAAGGATCGCATTGGAAAACGCCAGGCCGGCCTGCATGCTGCCGAGCATGATCTTCTCGCGCAGGGCAATGTCCGTGGGGTTGGCGATCATCTGCACCAGGTTGCCGTTGATCAACCGCATGGCCTCCAGGGCATGGGGGTCGGTGAGCGGGCCATGACCGGTGGAGACGAACGCCTCGATGGCATGCACCAAGGCGTCGATGCCGGTGCAGGCGGACAGGAACGGGTCCATGCTGGCGGTGGTTTCCGGGTCGATCAGCGACACATCCGGCACCACCGCCTTGCTGACGATGGAGAACTTCATGCGTTCCTGCTGGTTGGAAATAATCACGAACTGCGACACATCCGCCGAGGTCCCGGCGGTGGTAGGGATCAGGATCAGCGGTGGGCTGGGCACGCGGATGGTGTCCACGCCTTCGAAGTCCAGAATGCTGCGCCCGTGGGCCACCACGATGCCGATGGCCTTGCCGCAGTCCATGGGGCTGCCGCCGCCGATGGCGACGATCACGTCGCAATGGTTTTCCCGGTACACCTCGGCGCCGAGCATCACCTCCTCCACGCGCGGGTTGGGCGATACGGCGCTGTACAGGCAGTAGTCAATGCCGATGGCCTGCAGGCTGGCTTCCACATCGGCGACCCAGCCGGCGGCGATCACACCGGGGTCGCTGACCACCAGCACCTTGCGCGCACCGAAGGTTTTGGCGTAGTTGCCGACGTTATGCCGGCAACCGGCACCGAAGATGATTTCAGGCGAGACGAATTTACGCAGGAGGCTCAGGTTTGGGCTCATTGGAAAGCCTGTTCTTATTATTTTTGGAAGATGCGCTCCACACTAACCGATCCGCAGGCGTTTGCAATCAGACCAAAGGGTCATTCCCAATAGCGCACCGGCCAGCACTGGGCTGGCCGGCTGTTGAATCAACGGCTGGCGAAGTACATGGTCACTTCAAAGCCGATACGCAGGTCGGTGAAGGCGGGTTTGGTCCACATGGGAGAGTCCTCTTGTTGTGCCGGAAGATTCCGGTAAAGGCATTAATACATGGGGGGTTGGGGGGGGCGAATGCTACTTTCGAAGTAAATGCCGCACTGCATTAGTCGCGAATGTACAGGGAACAATACTGTGGGAGGGGGCTTGCCCCCGATGGCTGTGGGTCAGTCAACATTTATGCCACTGACCCACCGCTATCGGGGGCAAGCCCCCTCCCACACTTGATCGCATTGCAATTAGAGGATCAGAAGAAGCCCAACGGGTTGATGTCGTAGCTCACCAACAGGTTCTTGGTCTGCTGGTAGTGGTCCAGCATCATCTTATGGTTCTCACGGCCCACACCTTGCAGCCGCCGTTGCCGCGAATGTACAGGGAACAAAACTGTGGGAGGGGGCTTGCCCCCGATGGAG
>NZ_LEKF01000022.1:0-108583 GCF_001029595.1 Pseudomonas sp. ARP3 | reverse complement strand
CGATTACATCGAGATGTTTTACAACCCAAAACGACGCCACAGTTTCAACAATCAGCTGTCACCGGTAGAGTTTGAAAAGCGTTACGCAGCGAGCCTGGAGAGTGTCTAGGAAACCCGGGGCGATTCATAATGTACTAAAAAGTCGTGGCTATTGATGTATCAGAATGGACTTTACTGGAATAAAAAAAGAGGCCGAAGCCTCTTTTTTTGGTTTCTACATACTTCAATGGAAGTCTATAGAAAAATAATTGGAGCGGGAAACGAGACTCGTATCTGGTGTCCTACTCATTGAAATGTAAGGGGTTTATTATCTTGCCGGGGCAGGAAAAGACTTGATTCTGGACTTGTTCTTGGGGCGTATCAAGGGCCAAGAACAGGTGGCTTTGGACTATGCGATTTGGTTCGCCCCCACAGGTAATTGGACGTAAGCGGCCCGAAGCCCATCACAGTCAATCAGCCGTACGCCTGCCGTGCCGGCCAGCTCTTTTTCTGCGAGCTGACTACTGAGCTAAGCCTTAACTCCTTGTGCCTTTACAGACAGGAAATTTGGAGCCCCCCCAGAACGAGAGTGTCAGATTTTTTGTGTGCGAGCGGTGATGGCGTACCGTGAGGCAGGCCTTCATTCGATAGTCGACACATCCCCTTTCCCGGGACTGATGAGCAAACCTCATGAAGCCTTGCCGATTTACCCGTCTAGTCCTCAGTCGTTAGCGCGCTTACTGTTCCCCAACGCAAGCTTGGGAGAACGAAATGCACAAGCGCACACTTGGCAACAGCACACTTGAAGTGTCGGCACTCGGCTTTGGCTGCATGGGTTTGAGCCATGGTTACGGCCCGGCGACGGACACTGCGCAAGCGATCGCGCTGATTCGTTCGGCGTTCGATCTTGGCGTGACTTTTTTCGACACCGCCGAGGTCTACGGCCCTTATCTGAACGAGCAAGTGGTAGGCGAAGCCCTGGCACCAGTGCGCGATCAAGTGGTGATCGCCACCAAGTTCGGCTTCACCTTCGGCGGCGACAATAAACAGCAGATTCTCAACAGCCGCCCCGAGCACATCCGGGTTGCTGTCGAGGGTTCATTGCGTCGACTCAAGACTGATTACATCGATCTGCTGTATCAGCACCGCGTCGATCCGGACGTGCCCATCGAAGACGTCGCTGGGGCGGTGAAAGATCTGATCAGCGAAGGCAAGGTCAAGCACTTCGGCCTGTCGGAGGCTGGCGCGCAGACCATTCGCCGTGCGCATGCGGTGCAGCCGGTCACAGCGCTGCAAAGCGAATACTCGCTGTGGTGGCGCGAGCCCGAGCAGGAGATCCTGCCCACGCTTTGGGAGCTGGGCATCGGCTTCGTACCGTTCAGTCCATTGGGCAAAGGGTTTCTCACCGGCACGGTGTCGGCGGAGGCCACTTACGGCAGCGACGACTTCCGCAGCATCGTCCCGCGTTTCAGCCAGTCGGCGCTGCAGGCCAATCAGGGCCTGGTGGTGTTGATCCGGCAGATCGCCGCGCAGAAACAAGCGACACCGGCCCAGATCGCGCTGGCCTGGCTGCTCGCGCAGGCACCATGGATTGTGCCGATTCCGGGCACGACCAAACTGCATCGCCTGGAAGAAAACCTCGGCGGCGCGGACATCACCCTAGACGCCGCCGAACTCAAGGCCATTGATACGGCGCTAGCGCAGATCCGCATCGAAGGCGAGCGCTATTCCGAGGCCCTCAAGGCGCGCGTCGGCCGATGAGCAACGATCACGATCCGCTACGGCGCACGGTGATCGCCGCACTGGCCAGCGCCCCGCTGCTGTCGCTCGCCGACACGCAAGGCGCCCGTGAAACACCGCGTTCCGGCTCGCGGATTCTGGTCGCGTATTTCTCGCGCTCGGGCAATACCCGCGTGGTCGCTGGGCTGATCCAGCGTGGACTGGGTGCCGATCTGTTCGAGATTCGACCCGCCCACGCCTACCCCGAGGACTATCTGCAAACCGTGGAACAAGCGCGCCAAGAACGTGACAGTGGCTTCGAACCCGACCTGCAAAACACGGTTCACGCCCTCAGCGACTACGACACGATCTATCTCGGTTTTCCGATCTGGGGTGAAACCGCGCCGCCGATCGTGCGCGCATTCCTCAGCGCCCACGACCTGACCGGCAAGACCCTCATCCCCTTCAACACCCACGGCGGTTATGGCTTGGGCAACAGCCGCAGTGTGCTGGTCAAGCACGCGCCGAAGGCCAAAGTGCTGGAAGGATTTGTGATGGAGGGTGAGCAGGAGCGCAAGACCATGGAACGCGTGAACGGCTGGCTGAACGATCACCCTCTCACGCATTAATCGAATTCTGTACGGAGTGACATCATGAAAATCCGCACGTTGGGCAATGGCCTGGAAGTGTCCGCCTTGGGTCTTGGCTGCATGAGCATGACTTCGGCTTACGGGCCGGCAGCCGACCAAGCCAGCATGATCAAGCTGATTCGTTCGGCCCACGAGCAAGGCGTCACCTTGTTCGACACCGCTGAAGCGTATGGGCCGTTCGCCAATGAAGAGCTGCTGGGCGAAGCCTTGCAGCCGATCCGCGAGCAGGTCGTCATCGCAACCAAGTTCGGCTTCGATATCGACCTGATCACCGGCGCACGTGGTGGCGGCACCAACAGCCACCCGGAGCATATACGCGCCGTGGCCGAAGCGGCGTTGAAGCGTCTGCGTACCGATTGCATCGACCTGTTTTATCAGCACCGCGTTGATCCCCAGGTGCCCATCGAAGACGTGGCCGGCACCGTCAAGGATCTGATCGCCGAGGGCAAGGTCAAGCATTTCGGCCTTTCTGAAGCGGGTGTGGAAACCATTCGCCGGGCGCACGCGGTGCAGGCGGTCACGGCGGTACAGAGCGAATATTCGCTGTTCTGGCGCGGCCCGGAGCTGGAATTGCTGACGGTGCTGGAAGAACTGGGGATCGGCTTGGTACCGTTCAGCCCGCTGGGCGCCGGTTTCCTCACCGGTCAGATCGACGAGAACACGCAGTTCGACGCGAGCGATTTTCGCAATTTCGTCCCGCGCTTTTCCCCTGAAGCGCGCAGGGCCAATCTGGCGTTGGTCGATGTGGTGAAAGCCGTCGCGCAACGCAAACACGCCACGCCGGCGCAAGTGGCACTGGCCTGGTTGCTCGCACAGAAACCGTGGATTGTGCCGATCCCGGGCACGACCAAACAACATCGCCTTGAAGAAAACCTGGGCGCGGTCGAGCTGCAATTGACCGGCGACGATCTGCGCGTGATCAACGAACAGATGGCGCAGATTCAGGTGCACGGCGAACGTCTGCCGGAGTCGGCACTGAAAATGACCGGACTCTGAGTCTGCCCAACGCGGCGCCATGTGCGGCGTCGCTTTCCCTGTTTGACCGGAGAACTAATCCGATGAACCGATTAATTGCGCCACTCGTTGCTTTGTCACTGATGGCGGCAGAGTCCCAGGCCGCCAGCGAAATCCGCATTACGCCAAACGGCTCGCAGCCCTCGGTCAAGGGCGCGGCGCAAAACTTTACCGGTACGGTGCGCGTTGATGGCCTGTTCAAAGGAGATGCGCCCGCGCGTATTGGCGGCGGCACGGTGACCTTCCAACCCGGCGCACGCACGGCGTGGCATACCCACCCGCTGGGACAGACGCTGATCGTCACCGCTGGCGTCGGCTACGTGCAGCAAGAGGGCGGGCAGCGTCAGGAGATCCGTCCGGGTGATGTTGTCTGGATCCCGCCGCACACCCGTCACTGGCACGGCGCTACGGCAGGCAACGGCATGACCCATATCGCCATCGCTGAGGCTGAGGATGGTAAGACCGTCACCTGGGCGGAACAGGTCTCGGATGGGCAATACGCCGGTAAATGAAGTTACGGAATGTGTCGAAGCTGCTCGACCGGCACGTTCGCGGCAAACCGCCACGCAACCTCAAGGCCCCGTAACAACAGGCCCGCACCGGGATTCCAGCGGTTATTGCAACGTCGACTCATGAGTTCTGCTCAGGAACCCATGCGCAATATCAGGGTTAATCGCCATAACCAACCTCCGTACGATTCAGCGACACCGCAGCGCCCTGCAAAGGATGGAGCCCTTCACGATGATCACTGACACCCGCAACAGCATTGCTCTCCCCACACTCATGGCGCTCTGCCTTGGCGTCGGGGCGATGTTCAGCGTCACCACTCAAGCAGCCGAGGCTTCGCCCACCATGACCAGCACACCCGCCAGCGCAGCCAGCTTGTCGAGCCAGCAACAAGCCATTCCACTGATCGCGGCGTTCATGGCGACCAGCGACATGCCCAGCCTCAACACGGCGCTCAACCAAGGGCTTGATGCCGGCCTGACCATTAGCGAAACCCGCGAAGTTCTTGTGCAGCTCTACGCCTACGTCGGCTTCCCGCGCAGCCTCAACGCCTTGAATGAATTGATGACCGTGGTACAGGCGCGCAAACAACGTGGCATCGATGATGCGCCGGGGCGTGAGCCGAGCCGGGCAATTCCGGTCGGGGATGAGCTACTGGCCGCGGGCACGGCGAATCAAACCAAGATCTCGGGCGCACCGGTCAAAGGCCCGGTGTTCGAGTTCGCCCCGGTGATCAACCGTTTCCTGCAAACCCACCTGTTCGGCGACATCTTCGAGCGCGACAACCTCGACTGGCAAAGCCGCGAACTGGCGACAGTCGGGGCGCTGGCAGCGACCCCGGGCGTGGAATCGCAACTGCGTTCGCACATGGCGGCGAGCCTGCGCGTCGGGCTGAGTGCGGCACAGTTGCGCCAGGTCACCGAGCTGCTTGAAAAGCATGGCGATACACAGACTGCCAAGCGGGCAAGCGCAGCGCTGACCCAAGCGCTCGCAACAGCGGGGAAATGACATGAAATCTGCAAAGCATTTACTGAGCGTCACGCTGCTGAGCCTGTTGGCGGCCTGCGCGAACCACTCCGAAGGCCCGCTGCTGATCCAGAAACAAGGCAGCTTCGCCGCAGGCGGAACGATGACCACGGCACCGGGCACCTTCAACCCGCGCCAACCGATGACGCCCAACGGCCAGACCTACCACGGCGACCACGCCTACGCGTTCTATCAAATCCCGGTGGACGCGCGAAAACTGCCCATCGTCATGTGGCACGGCGCGGGTCAGTTTTCCAAGACCTGGGAAACCACCGCCGATGGTCGCGAGGGTTTTCAGAACATCTTTCTGCGCCGCCACTACGGCGTCTATCTGATCGATCAGCCCCGGCGTGGTGATGCCGGGCGCAGCATGGTCGAGACCACCATCAAGCCTGTGCCGGACGAACAACTGTGGTTCAACCAGTTCCGCATCGGCCTTTGGCCCCGCTACTTCAACGGCGTGCAAGTGGCACAGGACGCCCAGACCCGCGAGCAGTTTTTCAGGGCAATGACGCCGAACACCGGGCCGTTTGACATGGGCGTGGTCTCCGACGGTGTGTCGGCGCTGTTCGACAAAATCGGCCCCGGCATCCTGTTTACGCATTCTCAGGGTGGCGGGCCGGGCTGGTTGACGGCGATCAAGAACGACAAGGTCAAAGCCATCGTGGCGTTCGAACCGGGCAGCAGTTTCGTGTTTGCTGACGGTGAAGTGCCGGCGCCGATCCCCAGCGCGTTCGACACGGTGCAAGGCGCAGCGGTGCCGATGGAGCAGTTCATGGCACTGACGCGCATTCCGATTCTGATCCTGTATGGCGACAACATCCCGGAACAGGCAGTCGATCTGCCCGCTCAGGACAGTTGGCGCGCGCGCCTGAAAATGGCCCGACTGTGGCGTGACGCGGTCAATCGCCACGGCGGTGATGTGCAACTGATCCACTTGCCGGAGATTGGCATTCACGGCAACACCCATTTCCCTATGTCGGATTTGAACAACGTGCAGATCGCTGGCCTGGTCGCGCAATTCCTCAAAGAGAAACAGCTCGACTGACCCAAATACTTTTGCAACTGCCGCCTTTTTTTGCTCAGGAGCTTCACGTGAAGAACACCCTCAAAGCCACGTTCATGTCGGCATTGGTCGGCCTCTCGGCAGGCGAAGCCTTGGCCGCCGACTACAAGAAGAACCCGTTCACCCTCGTTTACGACGGCGCCATCAGCAAAAACGAACCGGGCAAGGTCAACATCCATCCGGTGAGCTACAAGCTCAACGGCCTGGACGTTGCTGCCAACGTCTACACCCCGGCCAACTATGACGCGAAAAAGACCTACCCGACCGTGGTCGTCGCGCATCCCAACGGCGGTGTGAAAGAGCAAGTCGCCGGTCTGTATGCCCAGCGCCTCGCCGAACAGGGCTACATCACCATCACGGCCGATGCGGCCTATCAGGGTGCCAGCGGTGGTCAGCCGCGCAGCATCGATAAACCGGGGTATCGCATCGAAGACATTCACGGCATGGCCGATTTCATCAGCCAGTTCGCTGGCGCGGATGACAAGCATCTGGGCCTGCTCGGCATTTGTGGCGGCGGTGGTTATTCGTTGGCGGCGGCGCAAACCGACAAACGCTTCAAATCCCTGGCGACGGTGAGCATGTTCAACTCGGGTCGAGTACGCCGCAACGGCTACAACGACTCGCAAATGGACAGCATCCAGCAACGTTTGCAACAGGCATCAGCAGCCCGCGCGCAAGAAGCAGCGGGGGGCGCGGTGCTGTATTCGGGGGATGCCAACCTCACCGACGAGCAGATTGCCAAACTGCCTTTCCAACTGTATCGCCAAGGTTATGAGTACTACTGGAAAACCCACGCGCACCCGAACTCGACCTTCAAATACACCACCAGCAGCCTTATCGACCTGATGCGTTTCGACGCCACCGACCATATCGAGTTGATCAATCAACCGTTGCTGATGATCGCCGGCAGCAAGGCCGACAGCCTGTACATGACTCAGGATGCGTTCCCCAAAGCCACCGGTACCACCGACAAGGAAGTGTTCATCATCGATGGCGCCACCCACATTGAAACCTACTGGGTGCCGCGTTATGTCGATGCGGCGATCGGCAAACTGACGGATTTTTACGCACGCACCTTGTGATCAGCGCGCCAAGGGTCGCGCATCCGTGCGCGACCTGCTTTCATGGAATAATCAAGCGCTCCTCATGAGAGGTTCTCATCAATGTCCCGCCCCAATCTCAACGACCTGCAAGCCTTCGTGGTCATCGCCCGCGAAGGGAGTTTTACCCGTGCTGCCGCGCAACTGGGCGTTTCGCAGTCAGCGCTGAGCCACACTCTGCGGGCACTGGAAACCCGGCTGGGCGTGCGCTTGCTGACGCGGACTACGCGCAGTGTTTCACCAACGGAGGCGGGCCAACGCCTGTATCAAGCGATGGCGCCGCGCTTTGAAGAAATTGAACTGGAACTGGCTGCAGTCAGCGAGTTTCGCGACACCCCCGCCGGCAATGTGCGGATTCAGGCGTCCGAGCATGCGGCGAACAATATTCTCTGGCCGAAGCTGCTGAAGGTGCTGCCCGACTACCCGGACATCAAGGTCGAAATCACCGTCGATTACGCCCTCGCCGACATCGTCGCGCAGCGCTATGACGCGGGTGTGCGTCTGGGTGATCAGGTGGCTAAGGACATGATCGCCGTGCCGATCGGGCCATCGTTACGCATCGCCGTTGTCGGCTCGCCGCAGTATTTCCAGCATCGGCCCTACCCGATGGAACCGGGAGATCTGGCGGCGCACAACTGCATCAACCTGCGCCTGCCGACTCACGGCAGCCTGATGCAATGGGATTTCGAAAAGGATGGCCACGAACTCAAGGCCCGCGTCGAAGGCCAATGGACATTCAACAGCAGCGTGCCAATTCTGCGTGCGGCCGTGGCGGGATGTGGCTTGGCTTTCCTGCCAGAGGACATGGTGGTGAAGGAGCTTGCCGACGGTAGCCTTGTACGGGTGTTGGAAGATTGGTGCCAACCCTTTGCCGGTTACCATCTCTACTACCCCAATCGCCGTGAACATTCGTCAGCGTTTGGCGTTGTAGTTGAAGCGTTACTCTACAAGAGCTGAGTCATCGATCCTCAAGGCGTCTGAATTTTTCCCGCCCCCTCAAACCCTGAATCAGCAGATGATTTTGATCGACTGCGTCGGGCGCGACCGTCTGCAATGGGTGGTTTACTGTTGATTATGAATGGCAGCTATAGGCCCAGACACCCCCGACAATGCGCTTTTGCGTTCAAGTTTTATTGGCAACAGGACCAATGGCGCGGAGTAGGTTTTGGGGTCATCCGCGCTTTTCTTCCACTTCAGAAACCCAATAGCCAAAAACAGCGTATTCGCACCACCTTCCTCGAGATCAGTCCGCGCCTTTCGATAGAGCTCGACCAAGATGGCATCCAACTTAGTCTTTTCCAGGTTCGCTAGTACCTCACCGCGATCCAGCGCTTGCCGGGCCACCTCCTCCAAGAGGTTTTCTCTGTTTTGCTGCTCATACAACGCTGGGTCACGACCGCCACTCCTGAGGTCAGGCACCGGGACTACCCGGATACGCTTGCCGCTAGCTAGTAAATCCTCAAGCCCCGCAGGGTCCGGGCACATCAAACGAACACCTTTCGCGCTGTCCGGAAGGTGTAACAAGCGATTGCGCGTAGTGAGATCCAGCAACTTACGTTGCCACAAGATGAGCTTACCTGCGGCACCATTGGTCTCCACAACGATCTCAACGTCGAAGCCTGGCAACGACGGAGCCTCTTCTAACACTTCACGTTGCTGTGGCTGTTGTCCCGATTCTACGGGAACATCGTAAGCCGCTACGCTCGCCGAAAGTGGACGGATCTTTTGCATGCGCGCGCGATGTACATCAATTGCCATGACGAAGTCGTCATCGCTCAGTTGGCGCTCGGCAGCAGAAACGGCATGGCTAAAACTCGGAAACGGAGATTGCGTAGCTAATGTGGTTTCAAAAACCACGAGTTCCTTAAGATCGAGACGTTTACGAACGGCCGACGCTTCATCGGTCAACAATTGTGAGAATTCCTGAGGCTGTAGCCAGACTCCGGTGAATGCGTGCCCCTTGGTCATGATTACTAGAGGGTTAAGCCCGGCTTGCTCTAATGCCGCGGCAAACAACAGTGCGCTGTCCAAGCACGTGGCAACACCGTTTTCCAGAACCTGACTGGGCGTGCGGATTTTCTGCCCCTGCTGCTCAAAACTCGCCGGAGGCAGCGCATAGCTCAGCTTAAAGCTGCACACACCTGACCAGATAGCAGACGCAAGCTCCCAGGTCCGCGTGCGAGATTTTCCTTCATAGCCATCAATGCCATCTTTTTTCCTGCACCGCGTAGTACGTCTGACGCCGCCTTCAACAACCGATCGACGGCTGGATCGTTAGGCATACAGAAGGCCGGCAGTAGCTCTGGCATAGCATTGAGGCCACCCCACTCTGCCCGCGCCAAGAGCTCAGTCGGCAAGCGTTCTTCAGCAAGCAGCTCATCGCCCTGGAATAATCGCAATATTACTTCTGCGGCCAAGCTTTCGCTCAAACCAGCCAGGTAATTCGCATTTAGCCTGATATCGCGATCGCTAACGGTGAGTCGATCACCAGGACTGACCCGGTCGATGTGCCAAGTACGGGTTTCAACAAACTCAGGATCAGTGGTGAGCGTAAGTACTAAGCCCTGCTCAGGCACGTCTCCTTCGTTCCTGATACTAAGCTCACGCAGCAGTGGAACAGCGTTCTGGTGCGAGGCAAAGCCGACTTTTCGGGCGACAACCGCCTCGATCTTCATGCTCATCAACGTCTCCTTGAGCGATACGCCTGCATTCCTGGCAAAGGGAGGGCGGCTGGATATAGCGCCGAGGATACATTGCCTGAAAAGCATTCGCACCGAAAGCGAACGCAAACCGGATTTGAAGCGGGAGCGGCTGGTACTGGAGGCAACGACCTGCATGCACGTTACAATATCGGCAAGACACTACCCCAGGATCACGTCGCCCGGTAATTCCAACGCAACAATGATCCTTGGGGCTGCCGTAGCAGTGACTACTGGCCCTATCATTTTGTTGTTGATATAGATTTCAACGCCGGCATGTCCAAGCACCAAAAAAATAGTTTATGCTTTTCGACAAACCTACATTACCATACAGGAAGCAGCGCATTGTCAGAACCGCTCGCAATTTCTCCATTTCAACTAATCGATGCTGGAATAAAAATATCTCCATACTTCGGAGCGCTCATCTTGGCGATATACGTTCTAGGAAGAACGAATGCGCTTTTCTATATCGTATACCGTGGCCATCAAATTTTAGGGGGAGCAAAAGACTTTCATAGCAAGTCCGCCCAACGTCATTGGAAAGCGCATGAAGATTTCCAACGATTTAACCTGTGGTTCGGCATGAACCTCCGAACCTCACGTAATATGACAAAATTCTTGTCTTGGTTAGATCACCATGAATTAACTATCGAGGAACTCTGCCGTGCGCGACGCTACTTCAACGCAAACAAACTCGAATTTGCGATTCCTACACCGTGGCACCGGTGGACGATGCGCGCCAGCATCTTGGCAGGTATCGCAATACTGACTGAGGTCTGGGCGGTATTTGTCGATGCCAGACTGGCTTTTTACACCGTGAACAAAACCAAGACTAGTTTCTGGGTTGAAGAGAACCAAGCCAGGAGTTCTACCGGAAAAGCTTTGGATTGGCTCTCAGAATCTTGGATAATCGATACAGAATATTGCCTATTTTCCACAGATACCGCCCCGCTCGCCAATGAATGGGACAAAGAGGTTATCTGCGATCTGGTGTTGGGAAACCAAAATCCACAAATAGAAGAAGCCATTAAGTCTCAAAGATTCATCGCTGTAAGTGCCGGCATTCTGGGAGCGGCTTGGTTTATATTCTTGCTATTCATCGTTGACCGTGAGCGCAACGCTAAAGCACTGCTGCAAAAGGTGGACAAAAACAATACAGAGCCTACACTTTAGTCGTATATATTTTACGAAAGACAGCAACCAGACTCATTAACTATGGACAACCCATTTACTAGAAGCTAATAACAGACTTGATTATGGCCTAATGATAAATCCAAATGCAGTCACTCACAAAACGAAGCATGAAAATAATTCCCTCTTGAGGCGCGCAAGGAGGGTAACTTCAGGGCGCTGCTCGGTCATTTGATAAACCTTTTCTCGGCAATAATGGCAACACCAATCCGGTCTGCCAGAAATAGCACCGTGTCGAATATACTCGAATCCTTGGTCAAGCTGCGTAGCGCCCCCCCTGCGGGTGGAGCGCACCGTCAGGAATCCGGTCACCGAAGAGCACCACCGCACGTGCCGAATCGTCTTGTCACGACACCCAAGACAGCCCTCGCGCATCTGGGCATTGGCGGTGGATCGCCTCAGCCCATTTGTGCGTTGCGGGGGTATTGATCCTTCTCAGTGTCGATCAATTACCTGCGCGTGATTCCCCATTTACGGAGGGGGGACAGTGGACAGATCGACCAAGTGCAGCGGCTCCGTTTATGTCTTTCAGGTTAGCTTTGGAATACGCTTGGCTTTGGCCAAATCCTGAACAAGCCTGCCACACATCAGTGCGCGGCGGGTGAACCTGTACGACTCAGTTCGTCAGATACAGCTCTTAAGATATGTGCTCCTCGGTAAAAATGGCATATTATGCCAATGGTCGAAAAACCTGTTTGCCCAAAGCTGGAGCTAATTATGGCAACGCGAAACGTTGTGCTCACCCCTCACCAGGAACAGGTTATCCAGGACCTGGTGCAGTCCGGCCGTTATCAGAATGCCAGCGAAGTGATGCGAGAAGGTTTGCGCCTATTAGAACAGCGCGTCGCCGAAGACGCTGCCAAAATTGAGGCTCTGCGTCAGGCTACCTCGATCGGCATTATGGATCTTGAGCACGGGCGCTTCACTCAGTTGAACGAAGGGGAGCTGGAGCACTACCTCGAGGGCTTAAGTCTGGAGGCCACTCTCCCCGCGAGAGAGAAACACTGAGCATGCCGCAGTATCGGATTTCCAACGCGGCGCGCGCCGACATTGTCGACATCCTCAGGCTCTCCCAGACGCAGTTCGGCGATCAAGCACGCCAGCGCTACCAGGCGCTGATCCTCGCGGCGCTTCAAGCGATTGCCGATACGCCTTATCGCATTGGCAGCCACGACCGCGATGAGCTTGCGCCGGGCCTTCGCAGCTATCACCTCATCTATTCACGCCAGCAGGCTAAACACCCCCATGGAACGGTCAAAAGCCCGCGCCATGTCGTGTTCTATCGCGTGGCAAACGACGACGTGATCGAGGTCGTCCGACTCCTTCATGACGCCATGGAGGTCCAGTTGCACCTGCCCAACGACTGATTACCGACCTGGCCCAACGGTTTAACTGACCATAAACGACGAAGGTAAGGCGTCGCCCTCTACACCTCAACCTGAGCGCCCTCGCTGTCAGCCGATTCGGCGGCCAATTGAAGTGGGAGGTTCTGGGTCCGACCGGCCTGTCGAGACCCACGACCACAAACACGATGTTCAACTTTGTGTACCACTTTCGATGCTGAACAACCGTTTCTTAGGCGTTCTCCGTGGCCAGGCGCCTGGCATTACGCTCCAACTGCCGATGGACACGCGGATCAATGCCCCTGGCGACCTGTGCCCGCGCAACATCACGCAGCGCCCGAGCATTTCGCAAGATAACTTCAGGATAGGTACCGAGCGAAATACGGGGTTGCTTATCCGCCCAGGAAAAGCGGAAGTGCCAGCACTTGGCGCCTTTGGTATTTACGAAAAGGGCAAGGCCGTTGTAGTCAGGGAGGGTGTATTCCTTTGCACGGGGTTTGGCATGCCGGACTGCAGTGTCTGTGAGAGCCATCTTACAATCTCCGTCTCGTTTGAATAGAGGAGATTTGTACGGTTTCCAGTGAGGTGAGTACCACGAAAAAGCGATTTATCAAATGCCGAATTGATGTACTAAATAATGTACTGAAAAATTGTGGCTATTAATGTATCAGAATGGACTTTACTGGAATAAAAAAAGAGGCCGAAGCCTCTTTTTTTGGTTTCTACATGCTTCAATGGAAGGCTATAGAAAAATAATTGGAGCGGGAAACGGTCTTCAAAATCGAGAGGGCTTTCCATTATGGCATGGCGTCCAGTCGATCACATCGTCGGCCAGGCAGGCCGCGAACAGGAAGCCTGTGGATCGCTGCGCTCTCAGAGCGTCGAAGGGCTTACTTGCGCATTAGTCATGTCAAACAGAGGGACCATTAAGCAAGCCGTATCAATCGCGTATGCGGCCCTTCCGCCAACATAGGCAGAGCGCCACTAGAAACCCGCCTGCTGACATCAGTGCAGCACAGAGAAATATCGCAGCATAGCCAAAACCTGAGGCAACCAGGCCCATCACCGGGCCGGCGATCCCCACTGCAATATCAAAAAATATTGAAAGGGCACTGAGCGCCGAGTTACGGTTCGCGGCCGGAGTGCTCGCCAATGTCTCCACGCCTAGCCCCGGATAGACCCATGACACACCTATCCCGGTCAACGCCCCGCCGGCAATGGCCAGCGCAGGAGACGGCGCCAGCCATATCAGCAGCATGCCCAAGGTCTGTACAAGCAGGCACCCACCCACCACCTTGTACCCTCTGAATCGCTGCAGTATTCCCGGCGACGACAATCGGGCAACGATAAAACCTGCCCCGAAGCCACTTAGACAGTAGGCGGCGTGATCCCAGCCCAGACTGTCGAAGTACAGTGCGACGAACGCCGTCAGCCCGCCAAACCCCACCGAACTGCAAACCAGGACCAGGCCATTTGGCAAGACGGCGAACAGGACTCGATAAAATGCCAGACGGGCGCCTGTCACTAATGGAGCTGACCGCTTGCCCAGAGCCAAAAGCAGGAACATCAGGCCAAGCAACACGGTGCTCAACCCCACACTGGCGATACCCAACGAATTGTGCAGCAGCACACCCAGTGGCGCGCCAACAGCCGTGCCGCCGTAAGCCGCTATTCCGTTCCACGACATGACCTGTGCTGCCCGAGGGGCACCGCATAACCCGATGGCCCAGGTGCAGCAGGGCGTGGAAATCATGGCTGTGGACGCCCCCAACACCAACCTCCCCAGCAGTAATAGTGTCAGGGTCAACCAGGGTTGGGTGTGCAGGAAAATGGCGAGCGCAGTCAGGGTGCCGCTCAACATCAAGCCACTGAACCCACACACCACCGCGTATTTGGCACCCAGGCGATCGGCCACGCCACCAGCCAAGGGGCGGGTCAGGAGCGTCGCCAGGTACTGCGAGCTGATCACCACACCCGCGAAAACCGAGGGCAGGCCCAGGTCATTGAGGACGTAGCCCGGCAACACAGCAAGCGGCAAGCCACTGCATACGTACGAGATAAAGTTGAAGCTGATAATGGACAGAATCATCCAATGGCTACGGGTCGCCTTGTCGCTGCCATGGCTCAAAACACCGATATCACCCATCATTGATCACTTGATTGCATAGCAGCCCACGGCGACGATGTACCCGTTCACCCGCTGCAGAAAAGTCCTCTTGTATTCGTTCTGCCCGGTCATAGGGTTGCGCCACAGATAGGCGATCTCCCCTGTTTCATGGGCGCTCATCTGCTTGAGAATATCCTCGCCAATAGGCTTGCCGTCGGTTGAGCGCAATGACTTGAAGTCGGTGCCGATCAACCGGGGCGAAAAACCGTGAGCGACAAACCGCTGGGTTTTCAGGTCCACCACAAAGGCATAAAGATCATCCCGGGTGAGCTGCTTATCGTGCTGATTAATGAGGCTGAAGGTGGTTTTAGCGTCGTTGGCAATTTGCCCCGAGATTTGGCGCAGCAGTTGTTGTGCCTGTTCCGGGCTCGACCGTGGCATGTAGTAACCCACGGAGATCACCCGATCCTGCACACGCTGATAGAACACCCGTTTGCGCTCGACCTTGGCGTGTTGCCAGTTCCACCAGCGGTATTCGGCGCTATGCACAACGCCGTCATCTGGCTGTGAAATGGCTTGCTGGAATACAGCTTTGAGGTCGTCGTCCAGGAAGCTGACCACCGGTTTGCCGACCAGTGAAACTGAAGGCCCGCCGCTCGCAAGCATTACACCGGAGGTATCTACCACGTAGATGTACAGCTCACCATCGACATAGGCCCCCTGCCGGCTGAACTCGGCTAACGCTGTGTCGCCCTTGGCTTTGTACTCGGCGACAGCTTTTGCCAGCAAGGCTTTGGCACGCTGGGTGTCGGCACCATAGGCATCCGCTGGGGCTTGCTGAGCAACGCCGACTAGAGAGACAAAACACAGGCAAAGCGCAGCGAATGCTCGATAAAGGCCCACTGTCGTTTCCTTTGGTGATCTTTCTGTTTTCACGATGGACTGAGGCCCCCCTTGGGACTGTGTGGTGATGCATTCCGTGATGGTTAATTCAGTCACCCAGGCGAAGATCCACCGTCAAATTATCGATGAGTCGCGTTTTACCGATGCGCGCCGCCACCAGGATCACAAAATGAGTATCAGTGCTTGTCACAGGATTTAAATTCTGGGCATTCCTGACCTCAAAGTACTCCAGCTGAAAACCGGCGTCGCTTATACGTCGACGACATTCCATCAACTGGCCCTCAGCCACCCGACCCTCAACCTGGATAGACGCCGCCATTTGTTGCAGGCATGCATAAAGCACTGGAGCAATGGCACGCTCTCTATCGGTCAGATAACCGTTGCGGGAAGATAACGCCAACCCATCCGGGGCTCGAATGGTCGGAGCAGCGACAATGTCGACTGTCATATTGAGATCCCTGGCCATTGAACGAATGACCGCCAACTGCTGATAGTCCTTCTCCCCGAAAACCGCGACGTTCGGCTGAACGATATTCAGCAATTTGACAACGACCGTAGCCATGCCATCGAAGTGTCCTGGGCGCGCTGCACCGCACAAACCTTCGGAGACGTTCGGCACACTAACAATGGCCTGGTTAAGCATTCCTTCGGGATAGATCTGTTCGACAGCCGGGACAAATAGCGCATCACAGCCAGCGTCGACCAGTTTCTCTCGATCCGCCTCCGGCGTCCGAGGATAGCCGGCCAGATCCTCACTCGCCCCGAACTGGAGTGGATTGACGAAGATACTCGCGACCACATAATCAGCCCGCTGCCTGGCCCAATGAACCAGGGCTATATGACCCTCATGTAAATTGCCCATGGTTGCCACCAGAGCGACTTTCTTGTTTTCACTGCGCGCGCGGGTTACCAACGCGCGAAGTGCACTCACTGTGTCGACCGTCTGCACGCCTAAGCCTCTTTGGCCAACTGTGTATTTATCGCGTCAAGCAACCGAGGGTCATCCGCCGTAACGTCCGGAGCGAAACGCGCAACCACCGCGCCGTGGCGGTCGATCAAAAATTTCTCGAAATTCCACAGCACGTCCGTGGTGTTGGCCGACTCGATGCCATATCCCTTCAACCGCTCACGGAACGGACCGTCACCGATGGCTTCAGGTTGCGAGCCAGTCAGTTGAGTGTAGAGAGGGTGCTGATCCGCGCCGACCACCGAGATTTTCGAGAACAACGGAAAGTGGACGTCATAGTTGACCGAACAGAACTCGACGATTTCCGCGTCGCTCCCCGGCTCCTGTTCTCTGAAGTTATTGGCCGGGAAACCCAACACCTCAAACCCCTGGTCTTTTTTACTTTGGTACAGCTTTTCCAACCCCTCGTATTGCGGGGTCAGGCCGCATTTTGAAGCGACGTTGACCACCAGCAGAACTTTGCCCTGATAGTCGCCCAGGCGGCTGGCACTGCCATCGTTTTTTTTCAAAGGAATGTCATAAAGGGAGTTATTCATCTGATTGCCTCCTGCGGCAGTACTTCAAAGGGTACGGCCGATAATTTCTTTCATGATTTCCGAGGTGCCGCCGTAGATCCGAGCAACGCGAGCATCTACCCAGGCACGGCTGATCTTGTATTCGCTCATGAAGCCATAACCACCGTGCAATTGCAGGAACTCGTCGAGCAGCTTGCCCTGCATTTCCGACCCCAGTAGCTTGGCCATCGCGGCGATTTCAGGCGTCAACTCACCGCGCATCACCTTGGTCAGGCAGTCGTCAACGAACACCCGCAACATGGTGGCCTGGGCCTTGGCTTCAGCGAGTTTGAAACGGGTGTTCTGGAAGTCGAGCACCGGTTTGCCGAAGACCTTGCGCTCACGGGTATAACCAATGGTTTCCTCCAGCAGCGTGTCGATCGATTGCGCGGCACGGATCGCGATAATCAGGCGCTCCCAGGCCAGTTGATGGGTCAGGTATTTGAACCCCATGCCCTCCTCGCCCAAACGATTGCCGACAGGCACCCGGACTTCATCAAAAAACAGTTCGGCGGTGTCTTGCCCTTTCAGGCCGATCTTTTCCAGCAGGCGTCCCTTGGCGAAGCCGGCACGGTCTTCTTCGACGCAGATCAAGGTCAACTCTTTGGCCGCGGGGTCAATCTTGGTGGCAGTGACCACCAGGCCAGCATTCCCACCGTTGGTGATAAAGGTCTTCTGGCCACTGACAATGTAGTCGTCACCGTCGCGCCGCGCCGAGGTGCGCATGGCCCTCAGGTCACTGCCGATCCCCGGTTCGCTCATGGCGATCACGCCAATCAATTCACCACTGACCATACGCGGCAGCCATTGCTGCTTCTGCTCTTCGCTGCCGTAGGCCACGATGTAAGGCGTTACGATTTCCGAGTGGGTGGTGAAACCCACGGCAGTGGCGTTGGCTCGCGCCAGCTCTTCGATCATCACCGCCGAATGACCGAAGTCACCTCCGGGGCCGCCATATTCTTCTGGCACCGTGGAGCACAGCAATCCGTTCTCGCCGGCCTTGAGCCAAACCTCCTTGGGAACGATGCCGTTCTTTTCCCACTCATGCAGGTAAGGCACGATTTCGCGGTCGACGAAGCGGCGGGCCTGATCACGGAACATGTTGTGGTCTTCTCGAAATACGCCACGCATTTTGCTTACTCCAGCTCGATTCTTGTTGTGGGCAATGGGTGATCAGCGGTCCTGATAATCGGGATCGCGCTTGTCGACAAAAGCCGCCACCGCCTCTTGATGGTCTTCGGTGTGATGCGCCAGCGCCTGATACGCCGCGGACAATTCCAGCAGCGAATCCAGGCGCATATGTTGGCCTTCACGTAGCAGGCGCTTGCACAGGCGCAACGCATGCCCCGGATTACTGGCGATTCGTCGCGCCAGCGCCTGAGCTTCCGTCTGGAGCGTTTCGTGCGTGCAGACTTGCTCCACCAGGCCCCATTCCAGCGCCTTTGCGGCATCGATGGCATCGCCGGTAAACGCCATGAGACTGGCTTTGGGAATGCCGATGATGCGCGGCAACAGCCAGGCACCGCCGTCCCCGGGAACAATGCCCAGGCGCACGAAACTCTCGGCGAAGATCGCCTTGGGCGCCGCCAGGCGGATGTCGCACATGCACGCCAGATCGAGACCCGCGCCAATCGCCGGGCCGTTTACCGCCGCGATGACTGGAATATCCAGCTCGTAAATCGCCAGGGGAATGCGTTGAATGCCATCGCGGTAGGTATTGCGCAACTCATAGGGCGAACCGGCGAAGATACCGCCACGCTCGTGCATATCCTTGACGTTACCGCCGGCACAGAACGCGCTGCCATTGCCCGTGAGCACCATCACCCGCGCCGACTTGTCGCGCCGCAGTTCCGCACACAGGTCGACAAACTCCTGAATCTGCTCGGGCGTCGTCAGCGCATTGCGGGTATCGGGATGGTTCATGCGCACAGTGACGATGCCGTCCTCGCGCTCGATCTGAAGAAAGTTGCTCATGCCGGGTTACTCGCAGGACAGATTAAGGATTGCTGGCCGTGGCTGGTCAGCAACGGCCAGTATCCATCGCTGCCTCCCTGGCATATTTGAGCGCCGAAACGTTGACTCCAAACGCTGGCCGATCCGAATTCGCTGCGCCACGCCCACAACCGCCGCGTGAGCAAATGCAGGGGGTACTCCTCGGTAAACCCGATAGCCCCATGCACGGAATGCGCAATGCCGGCGCCAACACTGGCCGCTTCTGCCGTGCTGATTTTCGCGGCAGCAATGGTCAGCGCGGCCAGGCCCCAACGGGACTCTGCAAAGGCGGCCTCGGCGGCAATGCCGGCGGCAGCAGCCTGTTCGGCGAATACCGCCAATTGCTGTTGAATGGCCTGGAACGAACCAATGGCCTTCCCGAATTGTTTGCGTTCGCCGGCGTAGTTGGCGGTCATGTCCAATAGCGCGTGCAAAGCCCCGGCGGTCTGCGCCGCACGCAGCATCGCACCGCCCAGTTCCAGGACATCGGCGTCGAGCCCGGCGGGTAGCGGCGCTTGCGCCAGTACCTGGGCACTGGTGAACCCCAGGTCATCCCGTGGCTCGCCCGCCACATTCAAGCTCGGCGTGAGTTCGCTGGCAGCACTGCGCTCAAGCAACACCACATGTGGGACACCGGTTACGCTATTGGCAATCGCTACCAGCGCTTCGACATTGCGCCCCCAAGGGACCGAATAGGCAGCGCCATGAACGCGCTCGCCATCGAGCACCAGATCAGCGCTGGCCGCCATGCTCAGGGCGCCTGCCCTGCCCTCCAGGCCGGCCTTGCTCAGTAGCCAGTTGGCGAGCAGGGCCTCACCCAATGGCGCGGGCACCGAAAAGCGCCCGGCGGCACGGACCAGCACATACATATCGGCCCAACTGGCTTCAGCACCTCCCAGCGCTTCGGTGACACCCGCCTGGGTAAAGCCCGACTCGTCCAGCGCGGCCCATAATTCGGCCGGCCATTCGCCGCCTTCACAACCCATCACATAAGCCGGCGTCGCCACATCGGCAAACAGGCGTTCAATCGTCGTTTCAAATATCTCGCGCATTATCGCAACCCCAACCCGCGGGCAATGATGCCGCGTAGAATTTCGCGCGTGCCCCCGCGCAGTGAGAATGAGGGCGCCATCTGAGTCAGGTAGGCCAGCACCCGTGCATGTTCGCTGCCGCCGTCTTGCCGTGGTTCGGTTTCCAGTAACAGCTGGGCAACCTCGGGAATTTCCTGCTCAAAGGCATTGCCCAAGTCCTTCACGCAGGAAGCCGCCCAGGCCGGATGCTCACCCGCTGCCAGCTGTGCCGTGACCGACAACGACATATTGCGCAGTGTCAGCAACTTGGCCGAAAGCCGCCCGATCTCCCGCGCCTGTAGCGCATTGGGTGTCTTGCCCACCGCGTCAATCAGCGTTTTCAACAAGGCCATGCAACTGAGGAACCGCTCAGGGCCGCTGCGCTCGAAGGCCAGTTCAGCGGTGACCTGGTCCCACCCTTTGCCTTCAGTGCCGATCAAGGCGTCGGCGGGCAGCCGCACATTGTCGAAAAACACTTCGTTGAAGTGCTCGCCACCGGCCAGGTCGCGAATCGGTCGGATGGTGATGCCGGGCAGGCTCAGATCGACGATGAATTGCGACATGCCCTCATGCCTGGCGGCCTGTTTCTCACCGGTACGCACCAGGGCAATCATGTAGTGCGAATGGTGGGCGTTGGTGGTCCAGACCTTCTGACCATTGACCAGCCAATCATCACCCTCACGCACCGCAGTGCTTTTGATCGACGCCAGGTCCGAGCCGGAATTGGGCTCGCTCATGCCAATGCAGAAGTAGCTTTCACCCCGGCAAATGGCCGGCAGGTAATGCTGTTTTTGCTGCTCGGTGCCGAAACGATTGATCAGCGGCCCGCTTTGCCGGTCGGCGATCCAATGAGCTGATACCGGCGCACCGGCAGCCAGCAACTCTTCGATAATCACATAGCGGGCAAACGGGCTCGCCTGTGCACCGCCGTAGGCGTTGGGCAAGGCCATGCCGACCCAGCCCCTGGCGCCGAGTTTCTTGCTGAACTCGGCGTCGAACCCCATCCAGGACCGCGCACTCAGGGTGGGAGGATAATCGGCCAGCGTATCGTGAATGAACGCTCGCACCTCTGGGCGAAGCGCTTCCGCCTCGGGAGGAATACTGCTGTAGGAAAATTGACTGATGGCCATATGCGCTCTCTCACGCTCAACACAGGCGCAATCGCTTCGAACGAAGCGACCACAGAACGGCAACCGCTCCACAGCCGCCATTGGCCGGCGACTGTGGGAGCAGCGACAACTTACAACGCGGTTTGCGCGTCAGCCTGGGCGAACATCGCATTGATGTCGCCGGAGGTGACCGGCTTGTTGTCATGGCGACCATGATCGGCGCCGCCCAGGCCCAGGGCAGGCTCGATGCTGACGTGCGTGGCCTGAGCCCGCAGCGCGCCGACCGTGCAGTTTTCCCGGCCATGGATGGAGAACGGATCGAAGGAAAACTCACGCATGGCATTCAAGTGAGTGACCTTGTCGATCATCTCCTTGGGCAGGTGCTGCAACCCTTCCCAGGCGGTTTCCGGCGAGTTTGGCCAGGTGCAGTCGGAGTGCGGGTAATCGCTTTCCCAGGTGACCATCTCGGCGTTCAAGTAATCGAGGTTCTTCAGGCCGAAATTATCTTCGATGAAGCACGTGATGAAGTGCTTGTTGAAAATGTCGCTGGGCATTTTTCCGTCGAAGTTGGAATTGGTCCAGGCGTTGTGATGACGGTGGGTGAAGTCAGCCCGCTCCAGCAGGTAAGGAATCCAGCCGATGCCGCCTTCGGAAAGCGCCATGCGCAGGTCCGGGAATTTTTTCCACATGGGCGCCCAGATCCAGTCGGCGGCGGAGTTGGCGATGGAAATCGGCATGGAGGTAATCCAGGCATCGATGGGGGACAAATCCGATGCGTGGTTGGCTTTTACGCCGGTACCGATGTGACAGCAGATCACCACCTTGTTATCGCTGCAGGCCTTCCACAACGGGTCCCAGTAATCGCTGTGAATCGACGGGTAACCGTGAATGGCCGGGTTATCCGACAGCGATAGCGCGTGCACCCCCTGTTTGGCCAGGCGCTCGACCTCGGCGGCAGCGGCCTTCATGTCCCACCACGGCACGATCATCAGCGGGATGAAACGACCTGGCGCTGCATTGCACCAGTCATGCAAATGCCAGTCGTTGTAAGCCTGGATGGCCGCCATCGACACGTCACGGTCAGCGTGCACCTGGAAACGTTGCCCGGCAAAACCCGGGAAGGTAGGAAAGCACAATGAACCGAGCACGCCGTTGGCGTTCATATCGTCGACGCGGTCCTTGATACTCCAGGTGCCACGACGCATCTGCTCGTAGCCCAGCGGCTCCATGCCGTATTCCTCTTTGGGTCGGCCGACCACGGAGTTGAGGCCCATGTAGCCAGTGGCCTGCTCCTCGAACACCCAAACATCGCGATCGCCTTTCTTGATCACATGCGGCTCGCGCCCCTTGAAACGGGCAGGCATGTGACGAGCAAAGGCATTTGGCGGCTCGATCGCGTGGTCATCGACACTGACGAGAATCAGATCTTCAACTTTCATTGTTTTCCCCTTCGCATTCGGGCTTGTTGTTGTGCCTGAATCATAGTGCACATCTTGATTTAATTAAACACATTTTTTATTTGTGTTCATATTAAATCAGACCCAAGCGCCCATCAGTCCCACTGCACATGCAGGTAGTGCGGGCCGCGCAGCTGCGCGCCGACGATTTGCGGGCCGGGTTTGCTCGGGTCGAGGCGAATGTTGGGCATGAGGTCGAGGATGGCATTCAGCGCACAGTTGATCTCGGTTTTGGCAACGAACTGACCGATACACATGTGCGGACCGAAGCCGAAGCCGAACGAGGGTTTGGGTTTTCGGTCGATGTCGAATTGATCGGCATTTTCGAACGCCTCTTCATCGCGGTTGGCGGAAGTGACAATGCATTGCACCATCGCCCCCTTAGGGATGGGCACGCCACGAATCTCCAGGTCTTTAGCGGCCTGACGCACCTTGAAAGTAGCCACCGGTTCAAAGCGCACCGCTTCATCGATGGCCTTGTTCACGAGGCTGCGGTCATTGCGCACCCGCTCCAGTACGTCCGGATTTTGCAGAAGCAAGGACATCAAGGTGCCGAAGGTTCGGGTTGTGGTTTCACTGGCAGCCGGAAGCAGCGAACGCACAAAGGTGGCAATCTCATGATCGTCCAGGGAGCGTCCCTGGTATTCGGCGTTAATCAGCCGGCTGATCAGATCATCGCCCGATGCCCCGCTTGCGCGACGCTCGGCCACGACTACTTTCACCACATCATACAAGGACTGCGCCGCTTGCATGGCGGCGCCCCGGGCAGCCGCGGCTTTTTCCGGGTCGACTTGCGGACCCGCCAGAATGGCCAGGGCCCAGGCAGCGTATTGCTCGATCTGCTCGGGACGGTCCTCGGGGAAGCCGATCAACGAGTAAATTACCCGGATGGGGAAATACAGCGCGAAATCCATCAGGTCCGCGCCTTTGGCCTGCACCATCGGCTTGAGGTATTCCTCGCGAATCACCCGGTCGATCTTGGTTTCTTTCCAGCGATTCACCGTCTCCGGCATGAAGACCGGCTGCAACAGGTTACGGATGTTCTTGTGGGCATCCCCGTCCATTGCCGTGAGGATCAAGCCATCGAAAAACGCACCCAGCCCTTCCGCTATGAAACCACTCGTGAAGGTGCCGGCGTCACGCATGACAGCCATGACATCGTCGTACTTGAACAATGTGAAGGTCGGTCGACTGGCATCCAGCCCGGCAATCGAGGGCACGCCCAGCCGGGCCATGAAATTGTCTTGCAGCACCGGCGAGTTGGCGCGCATGTCGCGGTAGACCGCGTGCAAGTCGATATCGCTGGTGCCGCGATAATTACTGGCTACGTCAGTAAAAACCTTGACCAGGTCACTCTGTGCGGGTGTGGACATGATCGTCTCCGTAATTTTTGTCATTATTTTTCAAGAAAGCTCGCTTAAGGCCATACTTTACGGCCAATCATAGGCCTTGCCCGAACACTATTGGACACTTATTAAAAAATAGATCATATATACCTCGACATCGAAGGTATCAATAGGCCTGCTGCACCAGGGTCATACGACCTCCAGCCAACATCAGCGCGCAATACAGCCCAAGCTCTACCACTTGGGCCGTGGAGAAGAAGTCCCCAAGCTGGAGGAAATCGGTGTCGTCAATTGCCAGGTAGTCGCCGGCAAACAACTCGGCATAACGCAGCGCAGCGCGCTCGGCTGGCGTGAAGGACGCGCTGTCCGTTGCCATGCACGCAATATCTTCCTCAGTGACCGCATCGGACTTACGCGCCAGTTGGCAGGCCTTGCAGGTGGTGATGCTGGCAATCTTCAGCCGCACCAGCTCGCGCAAGCGCTCATCGAGCACACTGTCGTTGTGCAAGCTCTCCATCAAGCCCAGCCAAGCCAGCGCTACCGCCGGTCGATGCGCCCAGACCTGAACCGGCGTCGTGGAACTGAGCATGCGGCTGTACCGACCACGCTCGACTGCGTCCTGCAACGCAACCGGCATGGCCTCCAGCGAAACCAGCGGTAGGCGCGCCATCTCAATCGAGCCGTTCGATGATGGTCGCCGTGCCCATGCCGCCAGCGCAGCAAATGGCTTGCAGGCCAAAACGACCACCACGGCGTTCGAGCTCGTTCAACAAAGTCGTCATCAATCGCGCACCGCTGGCACCCAACGGATGACCGAGGGCGATGGCGCCACCGTTGACGTTCAACTTATCGTGAGGCACACCGGTTTCCCGCATCCACGCCAGCGGCACGGAGGCAAACGCCTCATTGACTTCGAACAGGTCGATGTCGTTGATGCTCAGCCCGGCCTTGCTCAATACCTTCCAGGTGGCATCGATGGGGCCTGTGAGCATCAACGTCGGATCGGAACCGACCGTGGTGAAGGCCACAACCCGCGCGCGCGCCCTGAGCCCGAGTTTTTTCGCGGTTTCGGCACTCATCAACAATAAAGCCGCAGCACCATCGGAGATCTGCGACGAGTTGCCAGCCGTAATGCGTCCAGTGTCCGGACGAAAACTGGTCTTAAGCGTCGACAGCTTTTCCCGCGACGTGTCACGACGAATGGTTTCATCCTGACGCAACACAGCGGCCGGCGCCGCCAGCACCCGCTCAGACAACTCCTCGACCGCAACCGGCACGATTTCATGATCGAAATAACCGGCATCGGACGCCGAGGCGGCGCGCTGATGACTGGCGAACGCAAAATCATCCAGGGCATCACGGCTGAGCCCCCATTTGTCGGCGATACGCTCGGCTGCCTCGCCTTGACCAGTCAGTTCATAACGCTGCGCCACCATCCAGCCAAACGCCTCGCCGTGAATTTCGCGATTGCTGCCCATGGGCACGCGGCTCATGTTTTCCGCGCCCCCCGCCACCACGACATCAGCGGCGCCAGCAGCAATAGCGCCAGCAGCCACATGCACCGCCACTTCACCCGAACCACATTTGCGGTCGATGGTCAGCCCCGGAACAGTCACTGGCCATCCGGCACCGAGCAAGGCTGTGCGGGCGATGTTGGCGGACTGCTCACCGATTTGCGTGACGCAACCGAAGATCACATCATCGACCAGATTCGGCGACACATCGACCCGCTCCAGCAAGCGGTTGAGCACCAGCGACCCAAGATGATCGGCGCGCACGCTGGCAAGGCCGCCACGGAACTTGCCGATTGGCGTACGTACGGCATCAACGATGACGATGTCTTTCATAGCGCGCTCGCCTTGAGCCCCGAACCCGGAACTTGTTTACCCTCTTCATAGCGGTAGACCCCCTGCCCCGACTTGCGACCCAGCCGCCCGGCGGCAACCATTTTGATGATCAGCGGGCAAGGCCGGAATTTTTCGCCCAGGGTCTGGTGCAAATAGCGCAGCACCGACAACCGCGTATCCCAACCAGTCAGGTCACCCAGCTCCAATGGTCCCATCGGATGGTTGAAGCCCAGGCGCAACGCCGTGTCGATGTCTTCGGCGGTCGCCGTACCCTCCTGGAGCATCCACATCGCCTCGTTACCCAAGAGCGCAGACATGCGGCTGGTGGTCAGTCCTGGCGATTCATTGACGACGATAGAGGTTTTGCCGATCTGCTCACACAGGGTGCGCGTACGCGCCACGACTTCATCGCGAGTGGCCAACCCTCGCACCAGCTCCACCAGCTTCATCTTGTGCACGGGGTTGAAGAAGTGCATGCCGATCACGCGATCCGAACAGTCCACCGACGCAGCAATTTCGGTCACGCTGAGGGCCGAAGTATTGGTCGCGATAATCGCGTCCGGTGCCAGCAGTGGCGCCGCCTGAGCGATAACGGTTTTCTTCACCGCCAACTGCTCGGACACCGTCTCCACCAACCAATTTGCGCCACTCGCGGCTTCGCTCAGGTCGCTGCAGGTCAGCAGGTTGGCCAGGGACTGCTGGGCTTTTTCGTCACTGACTTTGCCCAGGCGCACACCATCGGCAAGGATCTTTTCGATGCTCGCCCTGGCATTTGTCAATGAGGCGGCATTGGTATCGACCAGCAACGTGTTGAACCCGGAGCTGGCGAACGCATGTGCAATACCGGTACCCATCAAGCCAGCACCGACGACGACTACTTTTTCTTTATTGGCGTTCATGTTTGGCTCTCGATTAGGCGCAGTTCTTTTTACTGACCACATTGCGCAACGTGCCAATGCCCTCGACGCTGGCTTCGACCACGTCGCCTTCCTTGAGGAACACACCGGTGCCCATCCCCACCCCCGCTGGCGAACCGGTGAATAGCACGTCGCCACCGGCGAAACTCGAACGCTGCTGCACGAAGCGGATCAGTTGACCGACATCCCAGGTCATTTCCGCTGTCGATCCGTCCTGACGTACTTCACCGTTCACCTTCAAGGTCAGGCGCAGCCGCGGCGAACCTTCCGGGAACTCGTCCTTGGTGACGATCCAGGGCCCGAGGCCGGTGGTCTGGTCCTGGCTTTTCGCCGCGAACAGGTCCATGCCAATCCCCGCAGGCCCGCTGCGTTGCAGGTCTCGGGCACTGACGTCGTTGCCGACCGTGTAACCGAGCACGCAAGCCAGCGGGTTTTCCAGGTCGATCTCATCGGTGCCAATGACCGCGACCAACTCGACTTCGTGATCGAGCTCCTCAGTCAACGGAGGAAAGCGGATAGGGTCATTGGCGCCAATCAACGCGCCATAGGCCTTGAGGAATGCAACCGGCTGCGCCGGCGCCTGCAAGCCGAACTCCACCAGATGCTTGGCGTAATTGGCTCCCGCCACCACCACTCGGTTGACAGGCTCAATAGGCGGCAGCAAACGTACTTTGGAGAGCGGCAACGAGGGCCCGGCGAAACGTACCGAACTGATACCGCGCCCGGCCGCCACCGCGGGTGCCCAGTCTTTGAACTCTCCGCAAATGGGTGTCACCTGATTCTGAGCGACATCAACCACCGCCCAAAAAACCCCAGTATCAAAATACTCACAACGCGCCAGTTTCATCAGGCACCTACCTTGCCCAACTTGGCGGGATCCAAGTGCAGCAGGCGGCATGCGTTTTCATAGCGAATCTTGCGCAGGTCCGCGTCGGACAACTTCAAACCATGGGTCAGGTCGTGACGCACGGCATCGCTGCCGCCGAAGTTGCTGCCGTACAGCACGTGGTCTGCCCCAATGATATCGACCAGAGCCTGGCGCATCGGCACTTCATGCAGCTCGACGTCGAAGTAGAAGTTCTTCATGTACTCGAGCAGCGGCTTTTTGTTGTATTTGACGTCGAGGTTTTCGTTGGTCTTGGCCAGGCGACCGAGCTGGTACGGGACATAACCACCTCCATGGGTGATGTACACCTTCAAATCGGGAAAACGATCCAGCACACCGCCGCAAATCAGGTTCCAGAAACAGCGGCTTTCGTCGTACTGCATGCCTACGATGGCAGTGGTTTCGTAACGGTCATCATTGGCGTTCTTACCCCACGTGACCGACTGGTTGTAGCCGTGGATGAACATCGGCAGATCCAGGTCGCAGAGGGTTCTCCATACCACGTCGAGCTCCGGCGAATCGAACTCCAGGCCGCCGAAGTTGGCCCCTCCGGCGACCAAGCCCTTGGCGCCCAGCTCGGTGCAGGCGTAGCGCAATTCAGCCGCCGCCGCTTCGGGAGCATTGAGCGGTACATGGGCCCAGAACATCAGGCGATCAGGGGCGGCGGAGCAGTATTGCGCCAGCGTCTCATTGACGGTGCGGGCGAACGGTACGGCAAATTCGGCTTCGGTCCAGTACATGTAGCAATGGGATGGGACAGAAACCACCTGCAAATTCTGTCCCGCGGCATCCATGCCGGCCAGACGCGTTTTCGGGTCAGCCCAGCGAGCAAAATACTCCTCAAGCTTGGGACCGTTGCCCGAGCGCACGGCCGCCTTACGCTCGGGCGACCCAAGCCCGAGAATCCAATCACCTACACGCAGCTTGATATCGCCGTCGGCATGTTGTTCGAAGAACGGCCCCCAGTGAGGGTGCTGGTTGTAATAGCCAGGGTGTGGTGCGTGGGCGTGTAGATCGATAAGCATGTCTGGTACCTCGAGGTTGGCACTTTTTGTTGGTTTATTAGCGCGGCGCCTTCACATGGACAGGATCGACCCGTCACGAAAAGGCTTACTACCAGGACCAGAGCTTAAATTTAAATTGAGCAGAAATCAAAATACTGTTCAATTTATTTTGAAAAATCGCCAGGAAGCCTGACGCAGGGCCTTCGACCTAAGTCTTGAAACGCATCGAGGGATTGGAAAGCACGAGCCAAGCTCGAAAAATGAGGAGTGCAGCGGCGAAAAAACTAGCGCCCGGAAACGCGAAGCCCTCGATATGCGAGGGCTTTAGTCAAGCGATGGGTGATTTGTCGAAGGTCAGCGGCGGGTACGGGATGTGGAACCCATGATCAGCGCACCCAGCAGTTTTTTCATCCGCACCGGGAACAAGCGTCGCCCCGCGGCTTCCGGCACCAGGATTTCGCTCAACACATAACGAATGATCATTTCGCAGATCAACTCACGGTCAAGACGTACCCCCAGGCGCTCGTCCCAATCGTCGAAAACAATGCCCAAGCCATCCTGAAAACGCACGATCGAATCGTGGAAAATCCGCCGGAAAAAACCCAACGCATAATCAGGGGCAACCACCAGAAGGCGCCGCGCCCGACTTTGCTCAAGGTAATTGTCGAGATAAGCGAACAGCGCATTCAGACGCGCTTCCGGATCACTGATATGCCCCAGCTCCTGGGACAGCGAGCTGTGGAAACTTTCGCGTTTGTGCCGCGAAAAAGTGTCCAGCAGATCTTCTTGGGAGGCGAAATAGCGGTAGAAGGTCCCCCGCGAAACACCCGCGACCTGACACACATCCAGGATCGAAATACGATCGGCACCGGACATCAACACCACTTCTTCAGTGGCCTTGAGGATATTGGCGATTGTCTCTTCCGAACGTCGGTTCGGCTTCACCTTGATCCCTGCCCCTCCATTGGCAGCGATACGTCGCTCGACCGGTTTAACCTGGCTCGCCCCTGTATCAGGCAACGCCTTTTTCTTCGTTCTGGAGGCCGGCGTAGGCGCTTCTGTTTTCAGGGATGCGGCTTTTGGCATGGATCGATGCGCTCAAGGAAAGTAAAGATGGCGCAACGTTACCACAGGATCTGGGCATAAATAACAGGATATGTTCAACTTATTGCTAAAGACATTTTCACATTTTCTATTTAGAATCTCATTCTCTCTTCAAAATAAAATCAGGCAACCCTTACCAACGTGGGCGCCTAAAAGGAGAAAACTGATGGGCAGCAGTGGAAATCCAGAGACGTGGGCAGTGGGAGAACGAGACACTGTTATCGATGCGTTAGATCGGGCGGTAGCAAGGCATCCAGACAAGATACTGCTGGATTTCAGCGGAGAGTTATACACATATTCACAGATTGACTCACTCTCAACAAAAATGGCGCATGCCTTGATCTCGCTGGGCGTCAAGACCGGTGACACGGTGCTGACAATGCTCGATAACAACATCGACGCAGTCACCACTTGGCTGGCCATCAACAAGCTCTGCGCCGTGAGCGTGCCAATCAACACCGCCCTCAAAGGGGAGTTCCTGCGCCATCAGATCGCCGATACCGGCACCTCGGTGGTGATCTGCGAAGCAGCCTACCTGCCGCGCATAACGCCACTGGCCGGACAACTGCACGACGTACAGCACATTCTCCATCGCGGCGCACTGGAGACAGTCCCCGATTGCCCGATTCATATTGCGCCATTGGATGCATGGCGCGGACATGACACGACCCCGCTGGTCAAGAAACCACAGCCTTCAGACCTGGCTTGCCTGATCTACACCTCAGGCACCACCGGCCCCTCCAAGGGCTGCATGATCAGCTACAACTTCATGTGCAATCTGGCGCGCCTGCAATTGCGTGCCGGTCCAGCCAGTGCCGATGACGTGACCATCACCCCGCTGCCGCTGTTCCACATGAATGCACTGTGCGTATCGATCATCGCCAGCATTCTGGTGGGCGCGCGCGCCGCCATTCTCCCGCGTTTCTCGGTCTCGAATTTCTGGCCTGAAGTGGAGCGCTCGGGCGCAACCATCGCCTCGATCCTGGGCGGCATGGGCGGCCTTCTCGCTCAAGCGCCTGACAATGAAGCGATGCTGCGCTGCGTCGGGCAGATTCATACCGCACGTGGCAACCCTTACACCGAAGAGACCAAGAAAATCTGGCGCGAGCGTTTCGGCACCCAACGGGTAGGCGGCAACGGCTATGGCCTGACCGAAGCCTGTGTCGTCACCTCGCTGGCGGCCGGGGAATACGCCGCGCCCGGCTCGTCGGGAAAACGCATCGCGGATTTTGACGTACGGATCGTCGATGACCTGGATCAGGAAGTACAACCCAACTGCGTGGGCGAAATCGTCGTACGCCCGCTACGTCCGGACATCATGTTCCAGGGCTACTGGCGTCGTCCGGAGGACACCCTGAAATTGATGCGCAATATGTGGTTCCACACCGGCGACATTGGCCGATTCGATGACGACGGCTTCTTCTACTTCGTCGACCGCAAGAAGGACTACATGCGCCGCCGGGGTGAAAACATTTCCAGCTTTGAAATGGAAGCCGCTTTTGCTGTTCACCCGGCACTGGCAGAAGTGGCGGTACATGCCGTCCCGTCAGAGCGGGGTGAGGACGATGTGAAGGTCACTGCCGTACTGCATGAAGGCGTAACGCTTGAACCGGAGCAATTGTTCCATTGGGCCACCGATTCGGTGCCCTACTACGCCCTGCCGCGCTACATCGAGTTTCGCAGCAGCTTGCCAAAAAACCCGCAGGGTCGGGTGTTGAAGTATCTATTGCGCGATGAAGGAAAAACCGAAACCACTTGGGATCTGGAAACCACATCGATCGTAGTGTCCAAAAAGTAGCGGCCTCTTGCTTGGTACGCGCCAACACAGAAAGCCCGCTTTGAAGCGGGCTTTCGCGTTTTTTGGGTCTGGCGCCGTATCCGGTCACAGGAGCGAGCAAGCTCGCCCCCACATTTACGGGCTCAATCAGTACTCCCGCACGGGAACACCTTTCGGGCGGGAGTTGTAGCCGGGAAGGTGCAAGCCACCATCGACGTGAATAGTCTCGCCCGTGATAAACCGCGACATCTCCGACGCGAGGAACACCACCACCGGACCAATGTCGGCCTCAGGCTCGCCACAACGACCCAACGGCCGCATCGAAGCGGACATTTCGGCAAAGCCGGGGTTTTCCGCGGCGAGTTTGTGGAAGGTGGCCCCCATCGCGGTAGGGGCAATGGCATTGGTGCGGATGTTGAAGCGCCCCCACTCAGAGGCCGCGCTGCGGGTCAGTCCGACGATCGCTGACTTCGCTGTGTTGTAGTCGCCGTGCAGCCAGGCGCCGATCTCGATATCGATGGAATAGAAGTTGATGATTTTGCCGCCGCCCCGCGCCTTCATATGGGGCAGCGCGGCTTTCATTGCCCACCAGGCAGCCCATACCGTAGAGCCGAGGGTCTGCTCGAGCATGGCATCGGTTTTTTCTTCCAGAAGGACATTGGGCGTGGGAGCGAAGGCGTTATTGACCAGGATGTCCAGGCCACCAAACTGATCGACGGCCAATTGCACGGCGGCTTCGATATCGGTCTTGCTGCACACATCGGTCTTGATGAATACCGCCTGGGCGCCCAGCGCTTTCAACTCGGCGACTACAGCCTCGCCACTGGAAACATCCAGCTCGGCGACCACCACGGCAGCACCTTCTTTGGCAAAACTCAGTGCAATGCCGCGACCGATTCCGCCACCTGCACCGGTAATCAGCGCAACCTGTTCGTTTAGCAATGCCATAGCCACTCCAATTCTTGTTATTCAGTGAACATTTTTGTTTATAGTGTTCAACTATAGCTGATTTCTTCTGACCGAACAGTAGCGGAACAAGGATATCGAGAATGGCTGTATTTCGTCGCCGCGTGGACATCGTTGCTCATCATGCCCAGGCCACGGGGGAAGTCCGTGCCGCTCTGGAAGACGACTTCCACCACTTCCGCGTCTGGGTTCGTCACCATGAAGGTGAAGTCACCGCCATAGGCGGTGAAGCGTTGCGCTACCCCTATTCTCTGTGCCCACAGGCTTGCGATCAGTTACAGCAGTTGCTGGGCATGACATTGAATCGGATTGCCCACTCCGTCACCCGGCAGACCGACGCCAGCCATCAATGCACCCATTTGTTCGACCTGGCGGGCCTGGCCATTGCCGCCGCCGCGCGCGGTACTCACCAACGTCGCTACGAAATCAATATCGGCCGGCGCATCGACAACCGTACCCGCGCCATCTTGATACGCGATGGTAATCAAGACCTGACCTGGGACGTGAACGGCACCCTGATCGAAGGACCTGCGCCCTATGCCGGCATCAACCTTCGCGAAGGCATGGCCCGCTGGGCCCTCAACACCCTCAGTGAGGAAGCCGCCGAGGCAGCCCTGCTACTTCGCCGCTGCACGCTGATTTCGATGGGACGGGCCTACAACCTCGACGAACAGATTCACGCCTCGAGCACCGCCCGGTGCTACAGCCAACAACCCGAGCGCGCCGAACGGGCACTGCGAATGAAGGGCTCGACCCTGGACTTCAGCTATCAAGCATCAGCGCTGTGTGACCAGGACCAGGCGTGGCTCAGGCAGAAACGCTAGCCGCGCGACACTGGCGTAAAGAGCGGTGCGGCCGATACCTCCAAGGGTTGGCGATCCGGACGCGAGCCGGATCGCCGATACCACCCTAGAGGAAAACAGCCAGGTTGGGCGTCCCGAGCACCGCCTGATCGATAATGACTTCGCGCCGTGCCAGCTTGAAGCCCGCCCCGCCGAGACGCAGCACGTCACGCCGTTCACCACTGATGATATCGACGTGGTGGTCTTTGAAACGGCTGCGGGTCAGCAGCAGGTAACTGGTCACCACGAACTCATCGGGCTTGTCGGTTTCTTCGACAAACACGTTGGTCACCAGACGCCGGGTACGCGAGGGAGGGTCTTCCGCCCAGGCGCTTTTGCCGGACAGGCGCAAAATGCGGCCCATGATCGAGCGGTAATCGTCGTGGTAATGCTGAACGCTGCGCACGATGGTGGTTTTCAGTTCCGCCGCCAGGCGCGTCTGGCGCAGCGGCACGGTGTACACCAGGTCGGTGTCCAGGCGCTCGGCCCATTCCTGCAGGCGGATCTGGTCGAGCAGCGTGGCTTCCTCGTACAAAAAGGTCACCACGTCGTTGTATATCGGCGACCCCACCGGCACCCGCTTGGTACCGACTGGGGAACCCGGCTGGATATCTTCCACGCCGCGCTGTTGAACCTGAGCCATGAGTCATTCCCTCACTGTTATTCTTGTTAATGCTGTTACCGCCGACGGCGGCCCGAGGACCGCAGTCGAACCTGGCCTGACAGCGGGCGTTACTGGTCATCCGATGCCGTCATCAGCTCATGCCAGTACAACCACCAGTGCCACTGGGTATCGTCCTTGGTGAAGCCTTCATTGACGATGCCGGGGCCAGGCCAGCCTTCAGGTGCGCCGGTTTCAAAGCAGGCCTGGTATTTCAGCGTGCTCTTGCGGCCCATTGCCCCTTTGGCGGCCAGGGTCATGTGCGGCCAGGTGTCGGAGTCATCCTGCTCAACCATGCCAGAGGTGCCGAACAGCTGGATGGTTTGCTTGAGCATCTTGTCGCGCAGTTCCGGGGAGGCGTCTTTCTCGGCAAACACCCAGTTGACGAACTCGAGCTTGTCCGGGCCTTGCGGTACGTAAGCATGCAGGGTCATCGAGCCAACGACAGAGCCATCTGGCTGCGGAATGTAGACAAAGCCGAAAAGAATATTCGGGAACATCCCACCGACCTGGGGCGGCATGCTGGTGAGCACGTTCAATTGATCTTCGGTCAGATTGCGTGCCAACTGCTCGACCATGTCGGCCGTCATGCCGGCCGGCGGCAATGCTTCAAGTTTCTGCTGCACAGTCAACTCCGCCGGATCGAGGCCGGTCAGGCGCTTGATCTTGCGCGCCAGGTCGATGCAGCGCAGTGCATGACCGTGCGGCGAGCTGATTTCCACGCCAATCATTTCCGGGCTGAGGTCGGCTGTCTCGCCCTCGCCTTTCTTGGCGTAATTACCCACCTCACCCAACCAACGGTGCAGGGTCAGCGTGTGGAAACCGTCCGCCGCCGATTGCTCGCCCGCCGTTTTCCAGTTGGCGTTGACGATAAAGCGCTGCGGTGGGCCGAGGACTTCCATGCCCTTGTCGGAGCGACAGAACAGCATGTCGTAATACCACTTGGCATCGCCCAGGAACTCGTCGAACGAGGGCCCATCGATATTCCAGGTGGCAAATACCAGGCCGCCATACAGCGTGACCCGCGCCTTCTTCAGGCCCAGTTCTTCCTTGGGCAACATCTTGCCGTGCATGCATTCACGTTCGACGGGCGAGCCGATGAAATCGCCATTGGGGCGGAACGCCCAGCCGTGATAGATGCATTTATGAATTTGCGTATTGCCGCAGTCGGCGGTGCTGATGCGCATCCCGCGGTGCGGGCACACATTAAGGGTCACGAACACCTCGCCCTGCTTGCCACGGGCCACAATGACGGAATCGGACCCCAGGTCTCGGACCATGAAGTCTCCGGAGTTGGGAATTTCCGACTCGTGCCCCAGGAGTACCCAGATCTTGCCGAAGATCTTTTCCATCTCCAGTTCGTAAATTTCGCGATCAGACAACACGCGCATTTGCACTTCACGGCTAGAGGGGTAGATGAGGTCCGAGACCTTGGTTCCATCGGACAATACGGGGCTTGTTTTTGTTAGCATGATTGCCTCCTGATCAGAGCGTTACACGGTTGGTCGCCACAAAATATAAGACACTTTCTATATTTCTGTACATTTAATTCGCGAGCGGTGAATGTCTCCGTCCTCGCATCATAGTCATTCCCTGTCGGGCGCCTTGCCCACTTGAGTCCGCAGCACGCCAATGCCATCGATCTCCAGCTCAACCACGTCGCCGGGTTTCAAATAACGCAATTGCTCCAGGCCACAGCCGTTGCCGACCGTGCCGGAACCAAGAAACTCACCGGGGTACAAGGTTTCCGAACGGGACACGTGGGCAATCACGTCTTCAAAACTCCAGCGCATATCACGGGTATTGCCGCGCCCCCACTCCTCCCCATTGACCCGGGCAACCATATTCAGATCGTAGGGATCACCCAGTTCATCGGCGGTCACCAGGCATGGCCCCATGATGTTGGCGGTGTCGAAATCCTTGCTCTTGGCCGGACCGAGCATGCCGGGCATTTCCAGGGCCTGCGCGTCGCGCGCACTCATGTCGTTGAAGATGGTGTAACCGACGATATGCCCACGGGCTGCTTCACGGCTGATGTCCTTGCCGCGCTTGCCGATGTAGCAACCGAACTCCAGTTCGAAATCCATCGCCCGGCTAAAGCTCGGCCATTGGAATTCATCGTCGATGCCAATCACCGCGAAACGGTTGCCCTTGTAGTAGATGGGCTGCTGGTTGAAGGTCTCGATCACCCGGTCGTCGGCACGAGTGTTCATCGCTTTCAAAGTAGCTTCCGGATCTTCGGTACTTAGCGCACGGGCGCGACGGGCCGCAGCGAAGCTCTGGCGCAGATGCAATTCGAAGCACGAACAGTCGCGCATCTGTGGGGGTGGCTGAATCGGTGCGCGCAGTTTCACGTTGGCACGTTCCAGCACCGCCGCCGAGGGTGCCTTGGCCACCAGCGAACGGGCCAATTCCAGCGCCGGCTCACCGCCCTCCACCAAGGCCAGAATGCTGCTCAGTGCCACACTGTCGCGACTTTCCAGCAAGCGGTAAGCCCTTTGCAGGTCGAGCACCTGCTGGTCCTGGTTGAGCAAGGCTCCTGCGCGGTCAAAGCCTTCGGCGTCGGTATAGGTCACCAGTCTCATACGCGACCACTCACGGGCAACAGCGCACCGGTTACAGCGGCAGCATCATCCGACAGCAGAAAGGCCACCACCGCCGACAACGCTTCTGGCGTCACCCAGCGGCTGCTGTCGGCATCCGGCATGTCGGCACGGTTGGCTGGGGTATCGATGATGCTTGGCAGCACGGCGTTCACCGTCACGCCACGCTCCTTCAACTCTTCGGCCAGGGCTTCGGTCAACCGGGCCACACCAGCCTTGGAGGCCGCATAAGCCCCCATCCCCGTTTCGGCCTTGACCGACGCCAGCGCACCGATATTGACGATGCGTCCCGCGTTGGAGACCAACAGGTGCGTCAGCGCCGATTGAGAACTGATGACCGCGGTACGCACGTTTATCTGATAGAGGCGATCCCAAGTCTCCAGGCTGCCGCCTTCGACGGTCTCCCAGGCAAAACCGCCCGCGACATTGACTAAACCATCGATGCCGCCCCACTGCGCCGCGACCTGCTCGAACGCCGCGCTGGCCGACTCGGTCGAGGTCAGGTCGACACCGCCCAGGCACAGCAGATTCTTTGTATCCAGCAAGGCGGCTGGCGCCTGGCTACGGTCCAGCAAAGCGACCCGGGCGCCGCGCGCCAGCAGGCATTTGCCAAGTGTGCTGCCAAGGGCACCAAACCCGCCGGTAACGACTACCCTCTTGTCCAGTAATGACTGGGACATCGCAAAATCCTCTTGTTGTTGTTTTACGGCGCGAACGGTCGATTCGTGCCTTCGTCGGAACAAATATATGACACTTTTAGAAAATATGTACAAATGATACCGTATGACTTCCAGTCAAATACTCACCTGCGGAGCGCTGATGCCCAGAAAACTACCTGCACTCAACGCCGACAACCGCGCCTTCTGGCAAGGTGGCGAACGGGGCGAACTGCTCGTTCATCGTTGCGCGGCCTGCAGCCGGTACTTCCATCCACCGGCCCCGCTCTGCCCGCATTGTGCAAGCTTTGACGTGGCACCGCAGGCGGTGTCAGGCAAGGGAAAAGTGCTCAGTTACACCATCAACCACCAGCCTTGGGCTCCTGACCTGGAGGTGCCCTATGTGGTGGCAATCATCGAGCTGGTCGAACAGTCCGGATTGCAGTTCGTAAGCAACATCGTGGGCATGCCGGTCACGGATGTGCATATCGACATGCCGGTACGGGTCAGCTTCCTCAATGTCGAGGATGTGTGGTTACCTCTGTTCGAGAAGGATCAGTGATGTTCGATCATCGTTATGAAAAAGACGTCGCCATCACCGGCGTCGGCCAATCGGAAGTCGGGCGCCCCTCGAACAAGTCGGCGATGCGCCTGACGCTGGATGCCTGCCTGGAAGCGATTGCCGACGCTGGCCTGCAACGCAGCGATATCGACGGCGTGGCCTGCTGGCCGGGCGACAACAATAACGGTGACCCGTTCTCCCCGGTCGGCCCCAGCGCACTGAAAAGTGCCCTTGGGCTCAACGTCAACTGGTTCGGCGGCGGTTATGAAGGACCTGGCCCACTCACTGGCGTGATCAATGGCGCCATGGCGATTGCGGCGGGCCTGTGTAATCACGTACTGGTGTTTCGTACTATCACCGAAGCGTCGGCTCGCAGGGTCAACAAACAAGCGGGCGCTCTCACCAACAAGACTCAAGGTCGCGACAGCAGCTACGCCTGGCAGTGGTTTACCCCTTTCAATGTGCAATCGGGCATCAACCTGATGGCGCTGTATGCCCAACGTCACTTCCATGAGTACGGCACCCGGCCAGAGCAACTGGCGCAAATCGCCCTGACGTGTCGCCAGAACGCCATGCGCAACCCCAAAGCGCTGTACCGAACGCCCATGAGCATGGACGACTACATGGCGTCGCGGATGATTTCCTCTCCTCTGCGCATGTTCGACTGCGACGTGCATTGCGATGCATCCACCGCCATCATCCTGTCGCGTCGCGATATCGCGCGGGATCTGCCGAACGCACCGATCCGCATCGAGGCCATGGGCGCGGCGTTGAACCAGCCATGGTCGTGGGACCAGATTTCCCTGACCAGGATGGCCGCCTTCGATGTCGGCCAGATGATGTGGGCACGCACCGACTACACTCCGCAGGACGTTGGCTCTGCGCAGTTGTATGACGGTTTTTCGATTTTGACCCTTATCTGGCTGGAAGCCCTGGGGTTGTGCCCGACCGGGGAAAGTGGCGGGTTTGTCGAGGGTGGCACGCGCATTGCGCTGGAGGGCAGCTTGCCCATCAACACCAATGGCGGGCAACTGTCTGGCGGGCGCACCCACGGCCTGGGTTATGTGCACGAAGCCTGCCTGCAATTGTGGGGGCGTGCCGAAGGCCGACAAACCCGCGAACACCGCGTCAGTGCGGTGGCCGCCGGCGGCGGTCCGCTGGGAGGCAGCCTGCTGTTGGTGCGCGAGTGACCGCGCGCCTCAGTAGAGAACGCCAGCCACTTCGTTACAGAACTCGATCAGCGCCTTGCCCAGTTCGGCAAGGCCCGCTTCATCCCGTTGTCCACGGAACATCACCGCTGAAACGGTGAAGTCGATGCTGTTGGTCGGTGAGTAGACCGGCGCCGCAATGGCAAGAATCCCCCCCGAGAAATGGCCATCATCCACCGCCCAACCACGCTCGGCAGCTTGTCTCACTTCCTTGCGGTAAACCTCCAGCGACAGCGGTTGAGCCCAGCGGATGGTCTCGAAACTGCTTTGTACCTCGGGGTCGTCAAGGTCGATCTGCGTGGCGAACAGACGGCCACTGGCACCCATCAGAATCGGCAGGCGCTGACCTTCGGCCATGTCGATGCGCACATCGGTCGGGCTGGCCGCGGAGCTGACAATGACGATGCGATCAGGGCTCATCTTGCGCCACAGGGTGATGGTCACTCGCAGGCGTGCAGCCAGGTTCTGCAACAGGGGTTTGGCCATCTGTACGCGGTGGCCCTGGGTGACCAATTGCTCGACTAAACGCGCCAGCCCCAGGCCCACGGAGTAACGCTTGGACATGGGACTGAAATCAACCACTTCCTCCTGGACCAGGGTGCGCAGGATATTGAAGCAGGTGCTGGGATTGATCTTCAGTTGCCGGGCGATATCCACCGAACGTTCCGGTGTGCCCACCTGACTGAGGTAGCGCAGGATGCGAATGGCGTTGGAAACGGGCTTGACGAGGGTTACGCCGGCCGATTTGGTGCTGTCATTGACGTCAGTGAATTCCATGCCCGATCCCGTCACTTTAAAGTGCCGGCATTCTAGCCTGAGAATGAACGACAACGTGAAAGTTTTATCTGGGAATTAGTCGAACACTTGAGACGGAGTATTTCTCTAACGGCTGGTAAATCAGCCGGCGGGTTTGCAGGTTCTCTCGACGAAAACGCTCAATGAGACACTCCTGGGCATGGTCAGCCTGGGTCACCCGCATCTGCTGGCGCAGATACTCCAGCCAGGACTCGACAATAAAGCGCTCACTGTAGAGTTGCGGGTCCGCCATGTCGCGGTAAAGGCACCAGTTTTGCGCACCGTTGCGCCGTCGCGCCTTACCTACAGCGTACACGGCGATCAAATTCATCGCGCTCTGGCGCCGTCACTTGGTACAGGATCTTTCACTTATCCAGCGGCAGGCCCAGTCGCCCGACCGCACGGGCGGGGCTGAGCGGGCGTGGCGCAGCAATGGTATTGCGCAGTCGGCCGATGCCTTCGATTTCGGCCTCGACGCGGTCACCCGGGCGCAAAAAGCGCCCGCTTTCCAGCCCCACGCCGTGGGTGGAACCGGTAAACACCAGGTCACCCGGGCGCAGGCTGATGCGCGCATCCAAATAATTGAGCAACTCGTCCAAGGGAAAAATCATCTGCCGGGTATTGTCCTGCTGGCGCAACTCATCGTTGACGCTCAGGCGCATCTCCAGAGCCGGTTGCCCCCTGACGGCCACTTCGTCCGTGGTCACGATCCAGGGACCTACCGGCGTGGTGCGATCCATGGCTTTCTGCGTCAACAGGTCCAGGCGACCAATCTGCTTGCCGGCATCCCGAGCACTGATGTCATTGCCCACCGTGTACCCCAGCAGGCAATCGCTGGCATGGGGTTCATCCAGCAACGGTCGGCCCACCACGGCGACCAGTTCGACCTCATAGTCAAGTTGGGCGGTTAAGGGTGAGTAGTCGATATCGTCATCGGCACCGACCAGCGCCGACCCAGGCTTCATGTAGGCCAGCGGGTGCGCCGGCGCATCACTGCCCAGGCGCTTGAGATGACTGAGGTAGTTGAGGCCCACACCAAAGACGCGGCTGCCCGGCTCCAAGGGCGCGAGCAGGCGCGCGGCTGACAACGGCAACCATTGGCCTGCCAGGTCCAGGGCGTCTATCGCAAGATCCGCGCACAGCCCGACCCAGTGGGAAAACGGCGCGTTAATCCGCCGCAAATGCTCGGTTTGCCCATCCAACAGTGCCCAGAACGCCTGCCCAGCGACTTCGACCCGCGCCAGACGCATATCAGCGCTTGGCCAGGTACGTCGGCAGGTACTCGGCATCGAGCATTTCTTCCGGCGTCTTGACGCTGGGACCGAGAATCGGGCCAACCATTTCGTGGCCCCACAGGCTGAGTTTTTCCGGGTTCAACTCATAGGGATCGCCTTGCCATGGCTCGATTTCAGCAATGGTCTCGAAGGCAAAACCGGACGGATTGAAATGGTAGAACGACAGGTGCGGGTCCTGGGCATGTTGGCCGAGGGTCATCATCATCGGCAGCCCACGCTGGCGCACGATGTCGTAGGTTTCCCCGACATCCCGCACATTGCGCACGAACAGCCCGACATGCTGCACCCCCATGCGTCCCGGCCCATGGCCATAGGCAATATCATGGCTGGTGTGATGGTTGAGTTTGGAGCGGAAGAAACCGGTTCGCCCTTTGCCCGCACCCGCGCCATACCAACTGAAGCCCATCACGTTGAGCAGAAAGTCTTCCAGTTCCGGGGTGTAGTCCGGGGTGATCAGCACCACATGGCCCGCGCCCCGTTCGTCAGCCAGGAAACCACTGTGGGGACGCCCTGGCTGGAACGAGCGCGGCAGCCATTTCTGCCCGTAAAACAGTTCGTGCTGATACCCCACGGGGTCGCGGAAGCGCACCAATTCGCGCACACCGCGCTTTTCACACAATTGGGCGTCGCCACGGCTGTAGTCGACATTCGCCGCCGCCAGCTTCCTGATGCCCTCTTCGAACGCCATGCGCCCCACCGCTTCCCAGCCGATGTAGGCAATTCGGTCTACCTTGCCTGGATGAAAAGCGAAGCGATGGCGTCGATCGTCGATTTTGAAGTACAGCGACTCCGGGTCACTCTCGGGATTCTTGCCGATACCAAAGCCCATTACCTGCGGGCCGTACTCACGCCACGCCTCGAGATTGGGGGTTTCGAAGCCCATGTAACCGATACCGATGATGTCCACGTTATTCACCTTTTTATTGTTCGAGATGAAAGGTGCCTGCGGCACCCGCCCTGACGCCGCGCTAGACAGCCAGCAACCCACCGTCGATGACGAAGTCTGAACCGGTGATGAATGAGGCCTCATCCGAAGCGACAAATACCGCCATGGCCACCACTTCCTCAGGCTCGCCGGGGCGATCCATCAATACGCCGTCCAGCAGCATGGCGCGAATCTTCGGGTCTTCCAGAAACGGCCGGGTACCCGGGGTGGCGACAAATCCCGGACTCAAGCTGACCGCACGGATGCCGAACGGGGCGCCCTCCACCGCCAGCTGGCGAGTGAACGACACCACGGCCCCCTTTGCTGCCGAGTGGGCGCTGATGCCGGCGACTTTCGAGCCGCCCCAGGCTGCGGTGGACGATACGTTGATGATCACCCCGCGCTGCTCGGCCAGGTGGGGCCAGGCATACTTGGTGGTATAGAACAGCAGGTCGATTTCATTGCGCATGGTGTACTGCCAATCCTCGATCGACAGTTCGCTGACCAGTCCGAAACGAGCGGCGGAAGCATTGTTGTAGAGAATGTCGATGCGCCCATGTTCGGCGACGGCGGCATCGATCCAGGCCTGGGCCTGTTCATGATCGCCCAGGTCCACAGGCGCCGAGCCATACAGGGTATGGCCCTCGGCCCGCAGCAAGGCCGCCGTCTCCTCATGACCTTCGGCAACCACGTCGCAACCAACCACGATTGCGCCTTCGCGGGCAAAACGCAGCGCCGCCGCCCGGCCCTGGCCACCACCGGTACCGGTGATCAACGCCACTTTGTCTTGTAAACGTCCCATCAGCACACCCTCACCTCTGTGGTTATCACATTGCGGCAAACGTTCATGCCGTCAAACGGCTTCGTTTTCCGAGGTGATGGGTTCAAGCCAGATCGCCTCGGCGGGACAGGCGGCAGCGCCCTCACGGGCCTCCTCCTCCAACTCCGGGGGGATATGGGCGTCGTCGAAATACACCAGGCCATCGGCATCGAGCTTGTACAGGCTGGGGCAAATCGCGGCACATAAACCATAACCACAGCAGCGGCTACGGTCTACCACGGCTTTGAATTGCGCTTTTTCTGAACTCATTTTTTTCTCCTTATCAGGTTCAGCCTCGGCAAATTATGAACACTATTTTATTTTATGTGCAATTAATATTTGGCACGGCTATGCTGGCAGTCACCTGGGACGATCGCCGTGCCAGACAAAGATCCATGTGGGCGAACTTGCTCGCTCCCAGAGGCCCAGATTGGTCCGAAGGAGGCCCCCACGCAGGGAATTCGTTTGTCTATAAGTCAGATGGTTGGGCTGGACAAAGCGGAATTTTTGATTTTATTCTGAATAAAAAACCAGATTCTGTTCAAAGAATCTGCTGAGGGTGGATTCATTTCCCCCTTGTAGCAATGCTTGGCTCAACAAAACCTATAAGGAAGCCAACCCCATGCACCCGTCTACAAACCAAGCCGCAATCGATCCGCGCGAATTTCGACAGAGCTGGAAAATTCTCATTTTGTCCGTCGCCGGTGTTGCCATCAGCATCAATGCCGCCCTGCTCTATGGCTTCGGCACATTGGTCGTGCCGCTCGGCGATGCCTTTGGCTGGAGCAGAAGCGAGCTGCAGGCCTGCATCACCTTTCTGTTTGGCGGCGCCGTGGTGTCACTGCAACTGGTGGGTTGGTTCAACCTGCGCTATGGCATGAAGCGCGTCACGGTCATTTCCCTGCTGTTGTTGTCACTCGGCTACCTGGCGACAACCCAACTGACCCAATCGATCTGGTCGATGTACATCGCCTTTGCAGTGCTGCCGATCGTGGGCATGGGCGCACTGGCGGTGACCTGGACACAACTGTTGAGCCTTTGGTTTGACCGCAATCGCGGCCTGGCATTGGCCATCGGCCTGTCCGGCACCGGTCTCACCGCCGCCACTATTCCCCGGTTGATGGCATGGGGGATCGAACAATGGGACTGGCGCGCGGCCTTCGTGATTCTCGCCCTGCTCAACCTGCTGGTTTTGTTGCCTCTGATTCTGCTGTGGTTCAAGCTGCCCGCTGCGGCGGGTAGCCAAGACGACGGCCATGCACTGGAGCGATTGCCCGGCATGGGCTTTCGTGAGGGTATGGGCTCGCTGAAGTTCTGGACCTGCAACCTGGCGCTCAGCCTGGTGATTTCTTCGATCGTTGGCATGGTCACGAGCACCGTGCCCATGCTGCAATCCAGGGGGTTGTCCGCTGCGGATGCCGCCACCATTTTCAGCGGTTTTGGTATTTCGCTGATCTTCGGCCGGATGTTGATCGGCTATCTGCTCGATCGCCTGTGGCCACCGGCGGTGTCCGCGCTCAGCCTGGTGTTGCCCGCCGTCGGTTGTTTTATCTACCTGAGCCCCACCGCTGAATTTGCGCCGCTGATGCTGGCTGCCGTACTGATCGGCTTTGGCGCCGGGGCAGAATTCGATATTGCCGCCTTTTTGATTGCCCGCTACTTCGGCCTGCGCGAGTACGGTCGTCTGTTTGGCGTCCATCAGGGCTTGAATACCGTGGCTTCGGCGCTGGCGCCATTGCTTTTCGCCTACCTGCTGGCACGTACTGGTTCGTACACGGCAATGCTGGTGTACAGCGCCGCCTGTTGCCTGGTCGGTCCGCTGCTTTTACTGACCCTGGGACGCGTACCACGCTTCAATGCGCAACCACTTCCCAGCCAATCCTGAGCCCTCCCCCCACAACAAGAACCGGAGCAGAACATGCCCACATTGACGTTTATCGAACACAACGGCACCACCCATCAGGTCAAGGGCGACATCGGCCAATCGGTGATGCAAGCCGCGACCTTCGCCTCGGTGCCCGGTATTTCCGCCGACTGCGGTGGCGCCTGCAGTTGCGCTACTTGCCATACCTACGTGGACGAGGCCTGGCTGGGCAAGGTGCAAGCACCGCAAGGCATGGAAAGCGACATGCTCGAGTACGCCTTCGAACGCCGCGACAACAGCCGCTTGAGCTGCCAGTTGATCATCAGCCAAGAAATGGACGGCATGGTGCTGCACCTGCCGTCGTCGCAATTCTGAATGCACTTGAAGGAGCTCTCATGACCCTCGCCTCAGTCGTTATCGTCGGTGCCGGCCAGGCCGGCTTTCAGGTCGCTGCCTCCCTGCGTCAGGAAGGCTATGACGGGCGCATTACCCTGATCGGCGATGAACCAGGCCTGCCCTATCAGCGACCGCCGCTGTCCAAGGCCTATCTGCTCGGCAAAATCCAGGCGACCAATCTGCTGTTTCGCCCGGCGGACTTTTACGCCACCCAGCGTATTGAACTGCTACATGACCAGGTCAGCGCCATTGACCGCCAGAACCAACGGGTGATCCTGGCCTCGGGTGCGGCTGTCAGTTATGACCATCTGGTGTTGGCCACCGGTGCGCACAACCGTCCCCTGCCGGTTCCCGGCGCAGAGTTGGCGCAAGTGTTCGGTATCAAGACCAAAGCCGATGCCGATGCCCTGGCGCCGCTCGCGAAAGCAGCGCGAAACGTGGTGGTGATTGGGGCCGGGTTTATCGGCCTGGAGTTCGCGGCAGTGGCCGCTGCCTTGGGCGCCAGCGTGCACGTGTTGGAGCTGGGTGAGCGCCCCATGGCCCGTGCCGTGTCGCGGGAGATGTCTGCAGTGTTTCGCCAGGCCCATGAAGCCTGGGGCGTGCATTTTGACTTCCGCCAGGGCTTGAGCCGCATCGATGGCGACAACGGCAAGGTGTGCGCGGTGCAAACCGGTGACGGACGTGTTCTGCCCGCTGACCTGGTGGTCTTTGGTATCGGCGTGATCCCCAACGCGCAACTGGCGACCGAAGCAGGCCTGGACATCGAGAACGGCATCAAGGTAGACGCCAGCCTCCTGACTTCTGACCCGCGAATCTCCGCGGTGGGCGACGTCGCCAGTTTCCCTTGCCAGCAGAACGATGAACAACATACCCGCCTCGAGTCGGTGCAGAACGCCGTCGACCAGGCCCGCGCGGTCGTCGCGCGCTTGATGGGCAAGCCGGCGCCTTACAGCGCCCTGCCCTGGTTCTGGACCGATCAGGGGGACTTGAAGCTGCAGATTGCCGGGCTCTCCAATGGCTACGACAGCACCGTTGTCCTCGGCTCCGTCGACGAGAAACAAGTCTCTGTGCTGTGTTTCCGCAATGACCGCCTGGTGGCCGTGGAGTCTTGCAACCGCATGGGTGATCACATGGCCGCGCGCAAGATCCTCGCCCGCGCGCCCAAGCTGACGGCTGTCGAAGCCGCCGCTGACGGTTTCGACCTGAAGGCCTGGGAAGTGGCCAATCGCGACTGAGCACTGCGGACCTGTAAACCCGCAGCCGCGCCCGCCCCAAAGCTGACGCGGCTTTTTTTGCACAATGCCTGGAGCGATGCGATGAACAAAGTCTGGTTTATTACCGGTGCGGCCCGAGGCCTGGGTGCCGCCATTGCCAAGGCCGCGCTGACCGACGGCGACCGTGTGGTGGTCAGCGGCAGGCGCACCGACGCGCTGGAAAATGTCTTCGCCGAGTATGGCGAGCGCGTGCTGGCAGTGGCCCTGGATGTGACCGATGAAGCCCAGGCGCTTGCCGCCGCAGAGAAGGCCGTTGCGCGTTTTGGCCGAATTGATGTGCTGGTCAACAATGCCGGCTACGGGCAACTGGGGCCCTTTGAAGACAATTTCGCCAGCGACGCCGACAAGCAGTTCGCGACCAACGTGTTTGGTGTGTTCAACGTCTGCCGTGCCGTCTTACCCATCATGCGCCAGCAACGCAGCGGCCATATATTCAATCTGTCCTCGATGGGCGGCCTGGTGGGCATGGGCGGTGCGGCGCTGTATTGCGCGTCGAAATTTGCCGTGGAAGGTTTTTCCGAATCACTGGCCCTGGAGGTGGCGCCGTTCGGTATCAAGGTCACGCTGGTGGAACCCGGCGTTTTCCGTACCGACTTTCTCGACGCCAGTTCAGCGGTCTTCGGTGCAGGTGGGCTAGAGGATTACGCAACATTCACCGCCAAGGTCAAAAGCGCTTCGGCCGCCTACAACCACCGGCAAACCGGCAGCCCGACGAAACTGGGCAGCGCGCTGGTACAGCTGGCCAACAGTGCGCAGCCACCGTTGCGTTACCTGGCAGGCTCCGACGCTTATCAGCAAGTCCGCGACAAGCTCGACAAGATGCTCGTGCAAATCGAGCAGTGGCGGCCGCTGACCTGCTCCACCGATGGCGAATAACCGCAGGTGCGCATAGCCTTTCTTGACAAAAGCTGCACGCACCAGGGCGTCCACGGTTACTGGTTGATGAAATAACGCACAGACAACTTGCCGTCTTCGAATCGGTACAACTCGATCGTCTCGATGCCACCTTGCTGCTCGCGAAAGGCGTTCAGGTGATGACAGGCCGCCTCATTGCCATTGACGATGCACTGGCGCACCTCCACGCGAATCTTCGGCTGCTGTAGCGCCCACATGCCTTCCAACACCTGCCAGGCATCATGCAGGGGTTTGCCGACATATTCGATACTCAAGCCATTGGCCGAGACGCTGCGGTAATGGGCGAAAAAACCCTCTTTGTCGCCTTTATTCCAGCAGTCGATCTGGCCGTGCAGGAAGTGCTCGATTGCTTGTTTGTCCATGCTCATATCAGGTTCATCCTCAGGTGGGGTCAGGCGTGTTGTCCTTGCTGCGGGTTTTGTTGACGGGCCAGGAATGCCGGCTCCATCTTCAACCACAACAGAATGATCGGACCGATGATGGCGCAACAGAAACAGCACACCAGCACCGCCGAATAACTGCCGTACACGTCATAAAGATGACCGAACAGCATGGGCACCAGCCCGGAGACGATGGTAATCAGGCACAGGTGCAAACCAAAGATTCGCGCGTAGTCCTTCAGGCCGAAATAGCGGGCCATCAGGAAGGCCGCCAGATCGAATTCAGCCCCGGCACTGGCGCCAATGCACAGGGTGGCAAGGACCAGCAACGAGGTGTTCTGCGCCCCGCCCAAGAGGAAGATCGCACAACCCAGCGCCGGTAGCGCCAGGCTCACGGCCGCGACCACCGAAGGTGAATAGCGATCCAGCAGATAGCCCACCAACAAACGTCCGCCGATGATGGAAATACCAAAGCTGCTGAAAATCTGACTGGCCTGCTGGGGGCTCAAGCCCTTGCTTTGCAGCATCGGCACGAGGTTGGTGACCATGCCGACGGTCAACGACACCGACAATATCAACGCGACGTTGAAGCCCCAGTACATCCCTGAGCGCAAGGCTTGTCTGAACGACATGCCAGTCAGTTGCGCAAGCGCTTTCTGAGGCGTGGCATCAGCACTGGCGAGCGGTGCCGGCATGCGTAACCACATCAATGACAAAGGCAGGGTAAACAGCATCGGCATCGCCGCCAACGCAATGAACCCGGCCTGCCAGCCGTAGGCGGCAATCAACCGCGACAACAGCGGCGGCAGAATCATCGCCATCAAGCCGGTGCCACACAGGATCACGGCCAGCGCCAACCCACGATTACGCTCGAACCACAGGTTGACCAGTTGTGTCCAGGTAATCGCAATGGTGCCGGCGCAGATGATCGGCATGATGAAGAATGCCAGGTACAACCAGCCAATCGAGCCCTGGATCCGGGTGATGGCCAGGTAACCGACGATCTGCAGCACCATCGAAACAATCGCCACTCGGCGCAATCCGTAACGGCGATACAACCCACCCACCAACTGCGTGGAAATCGCCACACCAGCAAACAGAAAGGTGATCGAGGCCTGCAAGTCGCCACGACTCCAGCCGAACGCCTGCTCCAGCGGAATCACCAGGGTGCCGAAGGAATACAGCAACGCAGCGGAAATGCTCGTGCAGATGCCAAACAACCCCAGCAGGACAATGTGCCAGCCACGCTTGAACTCGGAGAAATCATTGCCGGCGTGGGCCGAGGTGGTGCTGTTGCGTGTATTTGTAGTCATGACCTGACTCCCAGCGCGGCCCGCCATTGCGGACGCGCGACATGATTAGTGGCCCTTGAGGATTTCTTCGACTTTGGGCAGCGCGACCATGGTGGCGCCTCCATCCACCAGCAGCGAGGTGCCAGTGATGTAGGAGGCCTCGTTGGAGGTCAGAAACAGTACGGCATTGGCAATGTCGGCGGACTCACCCAAACGCCCCACGGGAAAATGTGCCGCGAGTTTATGCGGCAGTTCATTGCCCAGGGTTTCCAGCATATGGTCAGTGCCGATCAGCCCGGGCTCGACAACATTGACCAGAATATTCATGGCGCCGAACTCCACCGCCAAGCCACGAGCGAAGGCGTTCATAAAGGCTTTGCTGGAGCTATAGGCAATCAGTCGAGGCGTATATTTGCGGTTGGCTTCGCCGGAGGAGATGAATATCAACCGGCCTTTATCGACCGCCCGGGACAGGTAAAAGGCGCTGTCCTTGGCCAGCCAGAACAACGACTGGATGTTGCTGCGCACGATGTGATCGAAGGTGTCATCGGCCATGTCGGCGATCAATCCGTGGCTCGTATCGGCCGCGCAATGCACCACGATATCCAGGCCGCCAAAACGCTCCACGCCACCTTCCACCATCGACTTGATCGCCTCGCGGTCGGCGATGTCGCCACCGACCAGACAGGCCTCACCGCCCAGGGCCTTGATCTGGCTGATCGTTTCTTCGCCGTATCGAGCGGTGCGTGCCGATACGACCACCTTGGCGCCCTCGCGGGCATAGGCCAGGGCAATGGCACGGCCCATGCCTCGACCGGCACCGGTGACCAGCACGACTTTGTCACGGAATTTCATTGCGGTTCCTCATTGTTGTTATTAGAAGAGGCTTTTGACGCAGCGCGCGCGCCGGGTAACCCATCGCAACCCGGCGCACCCGACCGACTACAGGTCCTTGCCTGGAACGTTACGGGCCGAGCCGTTACGTCGGTCCGATTCGCCCCAGCCCAGCCAGTGCGAAGGCTCACGGGTATCGCCCACCCGACGCCAGCGTCCTTCCTGCTGCGCCGTGATCGGGAAGCCACCGACGAAGTCGATCATCTCCCCCTTCTCGTCGGGCAGGAACTCCCACTCTTCCTGGCCTTCCAGGACAATTTTGGCCGACTTCAGGAAGTAACTGCCGTCCTTGTGCACGGTTTGCCCTTCGATATCGGTGGTGACCCGTACCTCGCCCTTTTCATTGTTGAAAATGGCGTAGCCCAAGTGGTCGTGACCGACCATGAAGGAACCGGTGTCCCAGCTGCCGTCTTTGTAAACGGTGACAAAGGACCACCAGATCACGTGCTTGTTGTTGTTCACCACCAGGTCTTTCTTGAAGTGAATAGCGCCGCCTTCGGCCATGTAGAACTGGTCCAGCGCCATGGCACCTTTCACCGCCCGCCCCTCGCAGACACCGGCGATGTCCCACAACTGCGAAACGTAGAAGGTGCCCCAGTCCACACCCGGCAAGTACCACTGCAGTCCCGGGCCGAGCAGACGCCCTTCCAGGTGAAACAGGCCTTCTTCCTTCCAGGTCAGGCGCTCGCTGCTGGCCGTGATTTCCCAACCATTACCGGGCTCACCCGGTTGGCTGGCCCAGCGTGCGACATCGCCTTCCAGGCTGTGCACGGGCAACGGCGTCAGGGCCTGCCGGGCCATTTTTTCGTGGTCCATGCGCAGGTTGACGTTGTCGACGTGGTTGTTCAGGTAGAAGAACTTGGTCGGGTTCGGGGTGCCATTGGGCGCCATCAGCGAACGCACGAATGAATAGATGTTGCCTTGTTCATCGCGCACCGACCCGAACGGGGAACTCTTGCTCAGGTGCAGCCCGAAGAAACCGCGTTCGGCGGACATCGAAGCCCCCGTGACCTTGTGCGGCCCGACCAGTTGTTGAAAGCCAAAATCACCGCGTTCCGGAATGGTCTTGAACGTTCTCATAATGCCCTCTGTTGTTTTTGTTGAGGCCTGGAGATGGCTCTTAGGCGTGGTTAGTCCCAGATCACCGGAAGCTTGGACACGCCGCGCAGTTGCGCCCCGCCGATCTGCGGGACAGGCTCGCTCGGGTCGAGGCGCAAATTGGGGAATAGATCGAGGATCGCGTTGACCGCGCAGCTGATTTCCACCTTGGCTACGAATTGACCGATGCACATGTGCGGGCCAAAGCCAAAACCAAAGGAGGGTTTTGGCTTGCGATCAATGTCGAATACATCGGGGTTTTCAAAAGCGTCTTCGTCGCGGTTGGCGGACACCACCATGCACTGGACAAACGAACCCTTGGGAATCTTCACGCCGTGAAACTCCACTTCTTTGGCGGTTTCACGCACCTTGAAGGTGGCGACCGGCTCGAAGCGGGTGGTTTCGTCCATCAGTTTACCGATCAGCGAGCGGTCGGCCTTGACGCGCTCCAGCAGGCCGGGCGTGGTCAGTAGCAAGGTCATCACCGAGCCGAACATGCGCGTGGTGGTTTCGCCAGCGGCCGGCAACAACGAGCGGGTGAAGGTGATCACTTCATGGTCATCCAGCGTGCGCCCTTCGTATTCGGCACGCAGCAAACGCCCGATCACATCATCGCCCTGGCTACCCTCGGCACGGCGTTGCACCACGACCTCGGCCAGCGCGTCGTACAGCCCTTTGACGGCGATGCCGGCCTGGCGGCGCGCTTCAGCCATTTTGCTCGGGTCAATCTGGTTGCCGCCGACAATGGCCAAGGCCCAGGCGGCGTATTGCTTGTACTTGGAGGGGTCATCCGAAGGGAAGCCCATCAAGGCGTACATGATGCGAATCGGCAGTTCGAGGCCGAACTTCATCAAGTCGGCCTTCTTCGCTGGCAGCATCGGCCGGATGTATTCTTCGCGAATCACTTGATCGATCTGCGGGCGCCATTTGTTCACGGTCTCCGGCATGAATGCCGGTTGCAGCAAGGCGCGGACCTTGCGGTGTTCGTCACCGTCCATGGCAAGAATGATCAGGCCATCGAAGAACGCGCCCAGACCTTCGGCAATGAATCCACTGGTGTAGGTCGCACCGTCGCGCAGGACGGTCATCACATCCTGGTACTTGAACAAGGCGAAGGTCGGGCGAGTGCCCTGCTGGGTCCCGGCATTGGTCGGAACGCCGAACTGGGTGATGAAGTCGCCTTCATAGATGGGCGATTTCAGCCGTTGCTCGCGGCACACCGCGTGAATATCCAGGTCGGTGCCGCGGTACATTTGCGATACGGCAGAATAAGCGGTTGCCAGGTCCAGTGCCGCGCTGTCGTTGTTCATCAGGGTCTCCCGTCTTGTTTTTATGGCTCTTGCACACCAAGATTGCCCGGCTGCTAACCTATGGTATGCGCTTGCATCCATACCGGTGGCCGGCTTCGTTTGACTTAGGGTCAAACGAAGGCCCACGGGAAAATGCTTCAAAGTATCAATAGCCTGCCCCATGCAGGCATGAGGAGTACGAGGTGGCGGTGAAGGCAGGAGAAGGTGGCGAACAGGGCAAGCGCAATACGATGAATCGCCTGCTCGCTGCTGCGCGCATGGAGTTCGCCAAAAAGGGCCTGGCCGGTGCGCGAGTGGAAGAAATTGCCCGGGATGCGGGCGTCACCAAGCAGTTGGTCTACCACTACTACAAGTCCAAGGAAGGGCTGTTTGTAGCGGTACTGGATGAGTCTTCGGACAACATCATGTCCGAGCTGGTCAACCTCAATGTCGAAGCGCTTCCACCACCGGAAGCGATGCGCGTCGTGCTCAACCATTTCTTCGATCAGTACCGCCTGGACCCCTTCCTTGGCAGCCTGGCGCTGGAGGGCATCCGCTACCACGATACCCACGAAACACCCCGTAACCATTTCCTGGAAATGGCGCCGAAACTGATCGCCAAACTCGACGCGATTCTGCTGCGCGGCGCTGCCAATGGTGATTTCCGTGGGGGTATCAACCCGCGCCTTTTGCTGGCCAGTGCATCTTTGGTGACCACTGGCTGGTTCACCAACCGCTATTCGATGTCGGCACTCGCCGGGTTGGACACCGACTCGGCCCAAGGCATGGCCATCTGGCGTCAGTACTCGGCGGACTTTGTCCTGGCGAGTATTTCACTGGGGGCAGAAAAGAACGCCGACAGCGTTTAAGGCTGTCGGCGCGTTTTCGCGAGCAGGCTCGCTCCCACAGGTTTACCCGCGTTACCTGAACATGATCTCTTTGTGGGAGCGAGCCTGCTCGCGAAGGGGCAAGCACTTGCACCATCATCGCCGCCTGACACACCACCTTCGCGAGCAGGCTCGCTCCCACAGGTTTATCTGTCGACGGTTCAGTTGCCTTTTTTACTCAGGTACTTGCTCACCCGCCTGGCCGCCAGCCGGCCGGCCATGCCATTGACTCCGCCGCCCGGGTGAATGCCGGCACTGCCCAAATACAATCCCGCCACCGGCAAGGTATCGCCTCCCAAGCCGTATGCCGGGCGCATGGTACTCGAGCGCATCGAGGTGGTGTCGATATGCACCACGCAGCCATTCACGGTGTTCAGGCGTTCGGTAAAGTCCGGGGCGGCCTCGATGCGTCGGCCAATCACTTGCCCTTCGATACCCTCGATATAGTCGTACAACTGTTCCTGCACCTGGTCGGCCACTCGCTCACGCAACGCGTCCCAGCCTTCGTTGGGGTTCACCGGCATCACGGGCGGGTAGATGTACAACACATCCTGGCCGGCTGGCGCCTGGGAGGGATCCGCGGCGCTTGGTGCGGCCACGGTGATATAGGGCAATTTGGGGACCTCGCCACGGGCGCAGGCGGCGAAGTTTTCCAGCACGGCCTCTTCGGTGCCGATCAACATCACGGTCTTGCGCAGATCCACACCGTCGCCGCGCGCGGCAGCGAAACGTGGCAGGGAAATCTGCCCACGCAAGGCGACATCCACTTTGAGCGGTCCCGAGCCCTTGCCGTTGGCCGGCGCCATGGCGATGCGGGTCAGCAGGTGTTGCGGGATCTCGCCGCGGGTGACCATGTCCAGCGCTGGCTTGGGATGACAACCGGCAATGACTGCACGGGCCGTGAACTCGCGACCGTCGGCCAGCTTCACGCCTTTGACCTGACCTTGCCTGGCGACGATTTCACTGACGCTGGCCGATACCAGCACCTGGCCGCCCAACTCTTCCAATCGAGCCTGCATGGCATTGCTCAACTGCTGCATACCCCCCATCACCCGGCCCACGCCAAAACGATGGAGGAAACCGAGCAAGGCGTAATAGATGCCACCGCCATCGGCGCTGATATCGCCCGCCAGGCCGGTGAGTGCGCACATCGCAGAAAGGGTCACCGGATGCTCGAAGCGCTCACGGGCCGCCTGCAACGCAGAGCCCGTCATCAGCGCCATCAGCTCGGGTTTCAAGGCTTTGTGCTTAAGCGCGGTGCCGAGCATTTTCAGCTTCACGCCCAGGTTGGTTTTCGCCGGGTCGACCCGCATCATCGGCAGCGCGATATCGAGGAACATGTCGATGACCTTCATGAACTGGAGAAACGCCTCGGCGTCCTTGCTGCTGAAGCGGCGTATCTCGGCAGCGGTTTTCTCACGGTCACGCCAGAAAATCAGCGACTGCCCATCCGGGTGGAGGTAGACATACCCCGGCGCGAGCTCCACCGATTTGAAGCCGTGGCGCTCCAGTCCCAATTCCAGCGGCACATGGGAATGCACACGCATCGACATCATGTCCAAGGCACAGGGGTGTACCAGATGCTGCGGCGCTTCGGGTATCAGGTAGCCAGACGAGGCCATCCCGCCAACCTTGTCCAACGCCTCAAGGACCAACACTTTTTTGCCTTCCATGCCCAAGTAACAGCCCGCTGACAGGCCGTTGGTACCCCCACCGACCACGATTACATCGAAATCAGTGTTTCTCTCAATTTGGTTCTGGTTCATTACAGGCTTCCAATGTCGAAATACAAGCACGGCGGCTGTAGCGGCGAAGATCAGCCTCGGCGCACTGCGTAGAGGGCGCCGAGGCAAGCGTTACATGCCGGTGCGGCCCATCTGCGCAAAGAGCGCGCGCATCGCCACCAGGGATGGCGTGTGGCTGCTGAAACCACCGTCGGCGACCAGTGTGGTGCCGGTGACAAAGGCGGATTCATCACTGGCCAGGAATGCCACGACATCGGCGATCTGCCGGGGTGTGCCCAGCTCGGCGGTGCAGTGGTTGTCGCGCAGAATGTCGAGCACCGGTTCAGGCATGGCGTGCTCCGAAGGCGCCAGGCCGATCTGCACGGCGTTACCACGAATACCTTGCTTGCCGTACTGCGAAGCCACCATGCGCGGCAGCATCATCAGCCCCGCCTTGGAGGTGGCGTAGCCGGTCAGGGACATATCGCCCTGCATGCCCAGGCCTGAAGTGGCAAAGATAATCGAGCCCTTGCCGTTCTCCAGCATGACCGGGATCACATGCTTGGTGCACAGCACCGCGCCCCGCAAGTTGACGGCGATGGCGCGATCCCAGGCCTGCATATCGAGGTTGACGAAGTCACGGTCCAACTGACGTTGCTCGGCATTCAGGATCGCCGCGTTGTTGTGCAGGATGTCGACACGGCCAAAACGCTGTTTCACCTGGGCGACCATCGCCCGCACGTCGTCTTCCGAGGACACGTCCGTAGCGATCGCCAAGGCTTGATGACCCGCAGCCAGCAGCGACTCGGCAACGGCCGTCGCGCCCTCGAAGTTGATATCGACCACTGCGATACTTGCACCATGCGACGCCAGTACCCGGGCGCACTCAGCGCCCAGGCCGCCACCGGAACCGGTAATAATGGCCACTCGCCCTGCCAGTTTTCCTGTGCTCATGTCCTGTTCCTTATTGTTTTTTGGGTGACGCTTTACTCGCCGGTAAAGCGCGGTTCGCGCCGCTCGCTGAACGCCTGGGCCGCTTCGCGGGCATCCTTGGTCGGGGCCAGCAAGGCGAACAGATCGAGCTCCAAGTCCAGGCCGCGCTTGAGATCCATGTCCAGCGCCGCCCGGGCCGCCTGTTTGACAAAGGCCGACGCGGTGGGTGGTTTGCTGGCGATGCGCTGAGCAAAGGCCCGTACTTCGTCCAGCAGGCTGGCGTTGTCACTGGCCAGGCGGCTGACCAGGCCAATGCGCTGCGCGTGTTCGGCACCCACCCGGTCACCGGTAAGCAACATGTCCAATGCCTGACCCGGCGCCACCACACGGGAAAGTCGTTGCGTGCCGCCGCCACCGGGAATCAGGCCCAGGCCGGTTTCCGGCAGGGCGAACACGGCATCGGGCGCGGCGAAACGGATGTCACACGCCAATACCAGCTCCAGCCCACCGCCCATGCAGTAGCCATGGATGGCGGCAATCACGGGTTTGCCGATGCCATCCAGCGCTTCGATCCAGCGCACCTTTTCCATGCGCTGGCGCACTTGCAGGCTCGACTCCGGACCGCGACGTTCCTTGATATCGGCGCCCGCACAAAAGCCTCGCTCGCCTTCCCCGCGAATCACGATCACACGAATTTCCGGGTCTTGTTGCAACAACGCCAATGCTTGCGGCACGCCCTGGCGAATGTCGTCGTTGATGGCGTTGATCTGCCGGGGCCGGGTCAGTACCACCCAGCCCACCATGGCCTCCCGCTCCAGGCGCACGGCATCGTTGATCAGCACGCAAGACGGCTGGTTCTGCGCCGGGCTCATGCAGAGCACTCCTCGAACTCGAAGACTTGGCCATCGAGTTCCTGCGGATCGACCTTGATCAACGCACGGCCACCCACGGCCGCCGAGGATTCGATCCACTGGAACCGAGTGCCGCGCGCTCGCAAGTCCTCGGCTTTGGCGGCCAGGTCGTTGACACCGATGCGGATGTAGTACGGACCCGGGCCCCAATTATTGACGTAGTGGCCGGCGTCGGTGTTCCAGTAGGTAGCCTCGAGCACATCGAGGGTGGCGCTGTTGGGCACTGTGAAGCCCATCCGCGCACGGCGGTAACCTTCACTACCGATGGTCTCTACCGGGCCGCTCGGCTCCCAGTCGAGGTTGGTCGATACCTTGCGCAGGGTTTCATCGAGGTCGCGTACCAGGAAGCCACGGGCGGTGACGCGCACCATGTCGCCGGGCTTGAGATCGCGCGGTTGCATCGGTGGCAGCTGGTAGGTTTCCGGCGGCATCTGCAAAGGCTCGGTCGGCATGATTTCAATGCACAAGCCGCCGTCCACGGAGGGTTGGTAATACGGTTGCTCGGGGGTCGCCCCCAGCCATAGGCGATCGAACGGCATTTCCGGGGTGCGCTGCGCCATGCGGAATGGCAAGCGACGACGCATCAGTTTGTCCACCAGCGCGTCGAACTTGTCCCCATGCAGCGCCAGCACGATGGAGTGGGTAAGCATGGGCCGGTGGTGGCCCTGGAAATCCTTGAGGCTTTCCAGGAAATCATGAAACAGCGGGTCACCGGGGTTCGGCCGATCCAGGTGCCACTGCGGTTCGATGCGCGTCGGCGACACCGCCAGGGATTTGTGTACCCGCAGAAAATGCGCGATGTACGGGTGATTATCGAACGCCTGGCGCCAGCGCTCGTGTTTGTAGATCCCGAGCTTGTCGACCAACATTTGCGTCATGCCGTCCGGGTCTGGAACCATCATGTCGGCACTCATCAATAACTCGAACATCTTTATCTCCTTGCAATTGCCAGCCAGGGCCTGGGCCCGGCCATTAGTCAGCGGGCACGCCGGGGTAAGGCGAGCTCAGTCAATGAGTGTGTTGGTGCACTGGTCGCGGCCTTACGCGGTTCCTGCTGCGCGCGGGCGTCTTCAAGGTCAAGCGTCACTCCGGCCTTGGAGTTGCCCTTGGGGTTGAGCAGGTAATGTGACAGGGCCGGGATCAACACCAGCGCACCGAGCATGTTCCACAGGAACATGAAGGTCAGCAGAATGCCCATGTCCGCCTGGAACTTGATCGGCGACCAGGCCCAGGTAATCACCCCCGCGGCCATGGTCAGGCCCACCAGGGCGACGACACGGCCAGTGAAATCCAGCGAGCGGCGATAAGCGACAGCCAGGCTGCCACCTCGCGCCTGCACCGCCAGTTGCACGCTCAGCAGGTACAACGCGTAATCGACACCGACCCCGACACCCACGGCGATGACCGGCAAGGTGGCCACTTTCAGGCCGATGCCCAACCAGACCATTAGCGCCTTGCAGATGATCGTGGTCATCAGCAGCGGAATCAGCGCCACCAGCGTTGCACGCCAACTGCGGAACGTCAGCAGGCAGAGCAAGGCCGTGGCGCCATACACAGCCAGGTACATCGTGATGATGCCCTTCTCAACCTCGATGTTGGTGGCGGCCTCGATGCCGGCGTTACCCGCGGCCAGCAGGAATTCCACCGGCTGCTCGGCGCCGGCGGCGGTGTTGTTTTCCTTGGCGAACGCCTCGGAGACCTTCAATACCCGGCTCAGGGTATCGGCCTTGTGGTCTGCCAGGTAGGCAATCAATGGCGTCACCGAGCATTGCTGGTTGGTGATGCCGGGGGCGGAAATCATCGCCGCGTCCACCGCCGAGTTGGTGATCGCCTGGTCACGGCTGATGCTCAACCATTTCGGGCTGCCTTCGGCCATGCCGGAGCTGATCATCCGCACGGTTTCGGCCAGCGATTGGGTGGTTTGCACGCCCGGCGTCTGGCGCAGGCGCCAGGCCAGTTTGTCCATGCTTTGCAGCGACTGGTACAGACGGCAGCTGTCTTCGTTGGTCTTCATGATGACCACGAACTGGTCACTGGAAAGTCCGTAATGGCTGGTGATGTAGGCGTTGTCACGGTTATAGCGTGAGTCCGCGCGCAACTCGGGTGCACCGGGGTCCAGGTCGCCCACCTTGAGATGCATCATCACCACGCTGCCCAGCAGGGTCACCAACAGCGACAAGGCAATGACTGCCGTGGCCGCCGGCCGTTCGGTGAAGCGGTCGAGACCACGCCAGATATGCCCAAGCAAACCTCGGCTGGCTTCATCGGCCTGGTCTTTGGCGATGGCGATACGCGCGGCTTTTTCACTCACACCCAGGTATGACAGCGCCACCGGAATCAGCAGCAGCTTGGTGAAAATCAACACCGCCACACCGATGCTGGTGGTCAGGGCCAGGTCGCGGATCACCGGGATATCAATGATCACCAGCACGGCAAAACCGACGATATTGGTCAGTAGCGCGGTAAGGCCGGTGAGGAACAAACGGCGGAAGGTGTATCGCGCGGCCACATACTTATGAGTGCCCCGGCCAATATCCTGGAGGATGCCGTTCATCTTCTGCGTGCCATGGGAAATGCCGATGGCAAAAATCAGGAACGGCACCAGAATCGAATACGGATCCAGCTCGTAGCCGAGGATCTGCATCAAACCCAACAGCCACACCACACCGGCCACCGCCACGCTCACCAGCAACAGGGTGCTGCGCAGGCAGCGGGTATAGCAGTAGACGAACAGGCCGGCGATCACCACCGAGGTGCCAAAGAACAGCATCACCGAATACAGGCCGTCGATCAGGTCACCGACCAGCTTGCTGAAACCGACAATGTGAATGCCCACCTTGTCGCTTTCCAGCGAGCGAATCTGTGCTTCCAGTTGCTTGGAAAAATCACCGTAGTCCAGGGGTTTCCCGGTCTGCGGATGAGTATCGAGCAGTGGCGCGACAATCATGCTCGACCGGCCGTCGTTGGCCACCAGGTTGCCGATAATGCCGGCGCGCATGATGTTGCGGCGCAGCGCCTTTATCGACTTGTCGCTGCCGTCGTAATCGGCTGGCATCACCGCACCGCCATCGATGCCCTCCTCCGTCACTTCTTTCCAGCGAACGATGGGCATCCACAGCGACTTCATCCAGGAACGGTCGATACCCGGAATCAGGTACAGGGTGTCGTTGACCTTCTGCAGGGCCAGCAAGTAGTCAGCGTCGTAGATGTCACCGGTCTTGTTTTCCACCACCACGCGAATGCTGTTGCCCAGGCCTGGTAACTGGTTTTTATAGGCCAGGTAATTCTTGATGTACGGGCTGGAGCTGGGAATCATTTTCTCGAAGCTGGCATTCACCTGCAGCTGGGTAGCAAAGAAGCCCAGCACGACCGTGGCGAGCAAGCAGGCAACGATGACGACCATGCGATGACGGAAAATGACCCGTTCAAACCAGCCACCGGAGTGCTTGTCAAAGTCCTCCAGGTTGGCAATCACTGGCATCCCGCTGTTGAATTTTTGCTCGACCATTTTTTCTTTCTCGTAGGGGAATCGTGCCGGCGGCGTTAGTTGGCCGGGGCGATATCGATGACCTTCGCGCCGCTGAAGCGCGTGACGACCAGGCTCCCAGCCTGTTTGGTGGCGGTGGCTGCATACACCTCGCCTACCCGCGCATCGGTCAACGGGCTGACCTGCAAACTCTGCCGATCGACACTGACCAATTGCCCCCCCTGGCTTACGACGATCAAGGCGTTGCCCTGCTCGACGATACTGACCAGGCTGCTATTGAGCCGGGTCTCCACGGGCTGCCACTGCTGGCCGTCATCACGGCTGGCCAACAGATTGCCGCGCAGTCCGTAAGCCAGCAGTAGATGATCGAAGGCACGAACGCCAAAGTAGGTACCGGTATAGGGCGTATCGATTTTCACGAAACGCTGTTGCTGACCGTCCAGGCGCAACAACAGGCCCTGTTCACCCGCGATATAAAAAGCGCCAGCGTGCTGCGCCAGGCCATACAGGTGCATGCGTCGATCGTTGTCGCTGCGCTCGATCCATGGTTCCCAGCTCTGGCCGTTATCAGCGCTGTGCAACAACATGCCGAAGGCCCCCACGACAAACCCGCTGCCGTGTTCATTGAACATCACATCCAGAAACGGTGCGGCCAACACGTCCGGCGTCGCCGAAGTGCTGGCGGCCATGGCAACCTCCCTGAGCACCAGGGCTGCGGCTTCATCGCCTTTTTCGGCCCGCGGGCCGTAGTAGGCGTTGAGCAACGTCAACAGGCGGCGCCCGTCAAGTTGCACCTGCCAGCTGTCGCCGCCATCGGTGGTGCGCATGACCAAGGCATCGTGACCGACGACCCAGCCATTGCGCTCATCGCGAAAGCGTACTTGCACCAGATCGCTGGAAACCGGGCTGTCGACCTGCCGCCAGGTCCGGCCGTCATCGGTGGAACGCTGGATCAGCCCGTGCAGACCGACGCCGATCATCGCGTTGCCAGCCCTGGCGACCGACAGCAAGGGTGCGGGCAGACGTTCATCCACCCGCTGCGCCGGCACGTCCAGCGAGTCGGCGGAGGACGCGACCGCGCTATAGGCAGGCGTCGTCACCCACGGACTCGCACCGACGATCAGCGCGACAGCCAGCAGCAGGCGCGTCGTGGAGCGGAAAAAAGAAGCAGGGCAAGGGCCAGTCATTATTTTTATTCCTTAACCATCCCACGTGGCGAACCCACCCGCTCTGCCTGCCAGGCTTGATGCGCAAACCGGCACGCAGAACAGGCGAGATCACGTCAGCGCTGAGTCACCCGGGCCACAATGGCTTCAGGGTTCATGTCACGCTCGGAAAGTGGTTTGTCGACGAATTTGTAGCCGCCCTTCAAACCATCGTTGAGCAACGCATACATGCCTTTGTTGAAGTCATAAACGACGTTCTTCACGTTGTAGGGGATGTTCTTGTCGTAGAGCTGGACACCGCTGAGGAAGATCGAGCGATACAAGGCGCCGCTCTTGTCCCAGGCGTCATACAGGCCTACGCCGAAGGTATCTTCATCCAGATAGTAGGTGCGCTTGCTGTAGACGTGACGCATGCCCGGCTTCAACGTCGCCTCGACGACCCAGACCCGATGCAGTTCCCAACGCTCGTTCGCCGGATTGGCGTGGTGCGGCATGAACTGATCTTCCTGCTTGCCAACGCCGAAATAGAACTTGTAGGCGTTGTAAGGGATGTACATCTCCTTGCGGCCGACCAGTTTGTAGTCGAACCGGTCCTGGCTGCCGGAGAACATTTGCAGCTCGTCGAACAGCGTCACACCGCCCTGGCTGGCGACCGGCGTGTCGAAGGCGAATTCCGGCGCCAGTTTTACCCGGCGCTGGCCTGGGGAATAACTGAACGAACGACGCGCCTTGGCCAACGGATCGAGGAAGTCGGTCAGTACCACCACTTCACCAGAACGTCGCGCCGGATAGTCATTGCGCGAGAACACCCGGGCATACATCAATGGGTCGCGATCCTGCTGAGTCACCTGGTAATAAGGGGTTTCCTCGAAGGTCGCCTGTTCAGCGGTCTTGGTAATCGAGCCGTTCGCATCGACTACCCAGCTATTGGAAGAAGACGTGGTCGAGTAGCCGGTGCCGATCTTGTAACGCACCTGCTGGTTCCACATCACTTCGTTGCCGGTTTTCGGAATCGGGAACGGCAAGCCGCCACGGCAGGCCGGATCGACTGCCAACCCGTCCTTTTGGATCTGACAGCTGGTGGCGTTGCGCACGGTGGCGTCAAGTACCGCCTGAGGATAGGCCGCCGTACGGTGGCTTGGGTAAACGTCGATGTAGTAGGTCGGGTATTTCTTGATCAGGGCCTTTTGCCCTTCACTGAGCTTGTCCCCGTACTGGTCAACGTTTTTGGCATCAATGCGAAACAGTGGTTTCTCGTCCTTGAACGGGTCGACCCAGAACCCGCTATCCGCTACGAAGCCGGCCGGTGCCTTGGTCAAGCCGCCATCATAGGCAGGAATCGTACCTTCGGCGTTACCTGCCTTGATCGCCCCGAACGGGGTAAGGCTTTTGCCCAGTTCCGAGGCGTCACCGCCTGCCGCCAGGGTGTAGGTCGCCATGCTCATCAGGGCAATGGATAGGGCAAGTTGTCGTTTCATGAACACATTCTCCGATTCTTGTTGTATTTGTCAGAAGGAGGTCTTGAAGGTAAACGCCAGCCAGCCGCGGTCGGTGCCGCCCACGGGCCCGTTACCCGCCACGGTCCCGTTCGCCAGGTGCTTGGGTTGAGCCCGGGTGTCGGCATAGCGCAACCCGAACTCATAGAGTTGCGCGTAAGTTGCCTTCAGCCCGATCGAATAGGACAGCGCTCCCTCGTTCCCACCACCGGCAGTCGGTGCGTTGCCATGCAGACCGTAGTTGACGGTCAATGGAACATCCAGATCCCAGGACGGAAAGATGGAAATGTACTGTGGCGTATAGTTGACGGCGACGGCGTAGTAGTTCTTCGACGAACAGCCATCGGCTTCGCTGCCCGAATCAGGAATGCCGGGAGTCCTGGCATTGGTACAGGCCGCCGTACCGACGCCCTTGTACAGTTCTTCGTGTTCGGTCACCCGTTGCAAATGACTGTAGGCGAACTCACCGACCAGCGTGGCGTTGTCCGAAATGAAGTTACGCGGTACGCCGTAGACAGCGTTGGCGATGAAGTGGATCGTATCGCCGCGAGGGCCTTCATCATCCAGGGCACTGACACCGGTGGCATTCAACGCGCCGCCCATGCGATAGGACAACTCGGTCCCTACCGCCACGGTGTTGAAGACCCGGGCAAAACTGACACCAGCGAGTTTCACGCCGCGTGGGTAGACCACCCGATAGGAGCCCGATGCCGCTTTGACCTGCGGTGCCAGCCAAGGCTGGTAGTCATCGAACTGACGATAGTAGGCGCCAAAGGTCGATTCGATTTCTTCGACGTTGAGCTTACCCATCACGCCCCAGTTCTTGCCGTCACGCCCGAAGCGCGAATCCTGACGCTGCAACGTTGCCCCATTGGCAGCCACCGGCAATTGGTCCGGACCTTCGAACAGAGGGTCGGCGCCACCGAAATAGGTGCCGCCGAATGGAATCCGGGTCGGTTCCCATTCATAGAAGTACTGAGCGGCAAGGGAGAGTCGGTCGGTGACCTGCGCTTTGGCCGACACTTGTCCGACGGGCAGGAACACTTCCTTGGTTTCGATACCTGGGCTGGTTGACGCCTTCACGCCATCGCTCGGGGCTTGCGAGTAAGACACGGAGTGGGCGCCGAAGAGCAGGCCCTCGCCCCAATAGTTGGTATGGCGACCGACTTTCACGTTGACTGGCGTGTCGCCGATGTTGAAGTTGCGCCAGACGAACGCATCGAGGATCTCGCCCGACGGTCCGTTCATGTAGCGATCCACTTCATCGCTGTACTTATTGTTGTGATAGCTGGTCGCGTAGCCGGGAATGTTACTGGTCACCGAGTCGTCGTGATAAGCCTGGTCAAACCAGGCGGCGGCACTGAGTCGCCCTCCCCATTCGTTGAGGTAGGAAAGGTCGAACTCACTCAACAGATCGAGGCGATTTGTCACGATATCGCCTTTATCGAACTTGCCGTCCGACTCGTCGTAGTTCGGCGTGTTCATGATGTGGCTGTCTTGACTGTCGGTGCGCATCCCGAGGTTGTAACGGACCGTATTGTCCCAACGCACACGGTAGTCCGGGTTCGACATGTCGAACGAGGCCGCCATCGAAACCTGTGCGCCGCCAACCATCAACAGTGTCAGCGCACCTTGAGTCAGCACCCGCCGACCCTGTTTGGTCTTCTCTTTCATACACACTACCTTTTATTTTTATTTTCAGTCGTTTAGTGCGTTCAAACAGTCCTTCCAACAATCTGCGAAACCTCACAGGATCGTTGCAAGTCCCGCCTGGACAGTCCGCTCACGGAGGCCTGGCACGCTCCAGGACCGCTTCCCTCCTCAGCTGAAGTTACCGTAACGGATAAGAACCAAAAATTCCACATAAAGATTTCAATTCTATATACAGAATTATCGATCGACTTCCTTGGGATACCGATTTCAGCCACAGGCGATGCCAGGAATAATACTGCACACAAAATCTATAAACGTTCAAATAGTCTTTGACGCTTTTCCTCTTTCAGCTTTCAATAGCTCCGGAAAACCCAGTGAATTTGGGATGTTCCCCAGCAAAAAACGGCCATCGCAGCGGCAGATAAAAACAAGAGGAGCCACCATGAACATTGATTTGAGTGCCAAACGCGTGATCATCACGGGCGCTTCGCGGGGCATTGGCCTGGCCATTGCCCGGGCTTTCGCGGCCGAAGGCGCACGGGTAGCGATTTGTGCCCGCAGCGAGACTGCCGTCCACGAAGCCGCAAAGGAGCTCTCGCAACACGCCCAAGCGGTCATTGCCCGGGCTGTCGACGTGACCGACAGCGAGGGGGTCAAAGCATTCGTGGCTGAAGTTGCACAGGCCTGGGGCGGTGTCGATGTGCTGGTGAACAACGCCGGTCAAGGGCGTGGCGGCAATCTAGAGACCCTGACGCCGGAAGCCATCCTCGAACATGCCAACATTCTGCAGATGGGGCATTTCCGGTTCGTTCAGGCCGTGGTGCCGTTCATGCGTGAACAGCGCTGGGGGCGGATCATTGAGATCAATGCCCTGGCCGGCGCGATTCCGACGCCCGACGGAATTCCCTCGGTGATCAACCGCGCCTCGTGCATCGCCCTCTCCCGCTCCTTGGGCATGTCCCTGCCCAAGGACAATATCCTGGTCAACAGCCTGAACATGGGCTGGATCGATACCGGTCAGTGGGATCGCCACTACAAGGAAATGGGCCCGGGCGTCAGTCGCGAGGAATTCGATGCCATGGTGATGAAAGTCGTACCGCTCGGGCGTTACGGCAAACCTGAAGACGTGGCCGGCATGGCGCTGTTCCTGGCCAGTGAATATGCCAGCTTCATCAGCGCCGCCTCGATCGACATTGCCGGTGGCATGGGCGGACAGATTGCCTACTTCCCAACCCTCAAGCGCGATTTTGCCGCTGCCATCGCGGCGCGTAACGCTGCCAGCGAATAACACAGGCATGGCCGCCTGGCGGCCATGCCTGGCAGGCTATTCCATCACGGCGTCAATATCCGGTCAGTGCTGGCCGGCACCGTCAGCTTGAGCAGTTCAATCGCGTTACCACTGCGAATCCGCTCGCGGTCCTCAGTGGATAAGCCGATGCCTTCGGTCAGATCGCCATGGTCGTAGGCACCGCCGAAGTTGGTGCCGTACAACAGACGCTGCGCGCCCACCACTTCGGCGACACCACGACGCAAGCCCGGAGCATGAACGTCGAGATCGAAGTAAAAGTTCGGCAGGTAATCCATCAATGGCCGCTGGTTGCGCGAGTCCGGCGCCATGGCCCGGTTCAGTTCGCTCAGGCGCCCCAACTGGAACACCGCCATACCGCCGGCATGGGTGATGTAGGTTTTCAGGGTCGGAAACACATCCAGCGCGCCGCCGCAGATCAGGTACCAGAAAAACAGTGTTTCATCGACACAGTCGCCCACGATCGACGTCGTTTCGAATTTGTCTTGCGTATGTTTCTCGCCCCAATAGATCGACTGGTTGAAGCCGTGCACCATAATCGGCACATCCAGCTGGGTCAGCTTTTCCCAGACAGGAAACAAGCGCTCATCGTGAGCCTCCAAACCATTGAAATTAGCCCCACCCACGCAGACACCCTTGGCGCCTAGCTGAGTCACGGCGCGCTCGATCTCCTTGGCCGCGTTTTGCGGGTCCGCCAGGTTGGCATGGCACCAGAAATCGAAATGGTCGGGGTCGGCCCGGCAAAACGCGGATAATTCATCGTTGCAGATGCTTGCGTACTCATTGGCGAAGTCCCCCGCCCAGTACATGAAGCAGTGGGACGGCGTGGACATCACCAGTTTGTCGACACCCCGCTCGTCCATCAGCTTTCGACGGCTGGCGTGGGTCATGCGCGCCAGGAGATTGGCCTGCGCTTCGGCATCCGTAGCCGCTTTGGCCGGTTGTTTGGTACCGAGGGAAAAATGCCCCACGGTCAGCCCCTGGACCTTCATGAACGGCCCCCAGAACTCATGGCGGTTCAACATGCCCTCGGTCAGCAAGTGGGCGTGGACATCAATCAGCATGGCGTTCTCCTTATTGTAATGAGCCAGCAGACCGAACGCCCCATTGGCAGGGGCTCCGGATCGATTTGAGGGTATAAATGCATCGCCAACTATATAGACACATTTTAATTAAGTGTTCATTTAATTATTGAGTGAACGACTAGAACAGCCACCTGCCGGTAGCGGCTACGAGGCGCAGGCCATGATCAGGAACTGCCGGAACGCCTGGGCCGGCGCCGACAACCGGTTATCCGGCAGCCAGATCAGCCCCAGTTCCATGGGTGGAATCACATCCACCAGCGGCCGGATCTCAATTTTCTTGCCTTCCAGTGACCAGGCCCGGTAGAGCATGTCCGAGAGAATGGTCACACCGAAGCCATGCGCCACCAACCCGCGCAACGCCTCCATGGAAGAGGTGCGAAAAGCTACCTTGGGGGCCAGCCCACGGGATTCCCAATAGCGCAAGGTCGACGCCTCTCCCTCATCCACCGTGGGGAGGATATAGGCATGCCCGGCGACGTCCTCGAGATTGATCGAGGTGGCAGCCATCAACGGGTGCTGGCTGGCCAACCAGAGTTGGCGGCGGGAACGGACCAGCACATGGTGAGCAAATCCGTCGAGGTTCGGTGTGTTGGAGACGATCGTCAGGCCGAGATCGAGGTCGCCATTGCCCAGGGCCTCCTCAATGCTCTGGCGGTTCATATCGATCAGGTCGATCTCGACCTGAGGGTAGCTACGCTTGAAGCGTGCCAGCAGCGCAGGCAGAAAGTAACCCAGCACCGTGTAGGAGGCGCCGATGCGCACGGTCCCCTGCATGGTGTGGCCGAGAAACAGCGGTTCACTGAGGGCATCCTGCAAGGTGTCGAGGATGTGCCGCGCATGCTGGGCAAACTTGTTGCCCTCAGCGGTCAGTGTCACGCCATGAGGTAAACGGTCGAACAGGCTGACGCCCATGGACTGCTCCAGGTGCAGCACCGCCGCAGTAATCGCCGACTGCGAGACATGCGCCTTGAGCGCCGCTTGGGAAAACTGGCCCGCGTCGGCGGCGGCAACGAAATAGCGCAGTTGACGCATGGAAATATCTTTGCCTTTCGTCATCGGATTTTCTGATACCTGTCACCTGAATATGTGAAACAGCTCGGCTCACGCGCTGGGTACACTCAAAGCCGGGTAACTCCCTGACGTATCGTTATCTTTCGAATTTCAGCGCCAATAATAAAAATGGCTGAAGGTTGAACCATGAACGCGATCCACTACAGCGAGTACGACTGCGAAGCGTCGGGTAATTTCCTGACTGAAGCTTCATTGGCCAGACAAGGCTTCGACATCCGGGTTGAACACGCGCAGTGGTCCAACACGGGCACCGCCTTGATCGAAACCGGCGACAGTTGCCTGTTACGCCTGATGCTGCCGACCAGTGCCCAGACCAAGCCTAACTTCGGCAGTTTCCCCAGCCACGGCGCGCATCGATTCCACCCCCTGGGTAATCTATTATTCATTCCCCGCGGCACCGAATTTCACCTGCGTCACGCGGCCAGCGAGCAAAAAGCGCTGGTCTGCCTGTTCGATCCCTCCTCCCTCGGCGTCCTGGGCAGCTATCGCTGGAATTGGCAAGACGGCGTCAGCGAAGCCATGCTCAACCTGCAAAGCGGTTACCTGCACGCCTCCCTGCAGCGTCTGGCCGAAGAGGTGGCCCACCCCGGTTTTGCCAGCGAACTGCAAACCGAGTGCCTGCTCACCAGCATCGCCCTGGACCTGCGTCGCGAGTTCATCGACGCGGACGACGATGCCGTCCACTCCTCGCACAGCGCGGAAAAACTCAGCCCTCGTCAACTCAACATTCTGCGCGAGCTGCTCGACAGCGCCAGCGATGAGGGCCGCTCCCTCGGCCACCTGGCGCAGGCCTGCCAACTGCCGCTGCGAACGCTGTCCAGTCGCTGCAAAAACACCACCGGCATGACCTTGCGTCAGTACGCCGCGCAAAGTCGCCTGCAAAAAGCCGTGGCGCTATTGGCCGACTCACGACTGCTGATCAAACAGGTTGCCTATCAGGCCGGCTTCAACAATGCCGCCGCCTTCAGTGCCGCATTCCGTAAAGAACTCGGTGTCACACCCGAGGAGTTTCGCCACCAGCGCCAGCGCTGACAGGCGCCCTGACAAGGACGCCCTTTTCGCGCTCATGGCTTCAGCGATGAATCTTGGCGGTGATTTTGGCGTGTGGCCCATTGACCTGCGCGGCCCAGGCTTCAGCCGCCTGGTCGAGGGTGTAATCAAGGTAATCCACCTGGATCTGCTGCTCTTTGGCGATCTTCAGCAGTCGGAGCCAGATCTGCTCACGGTCTGCGGGCGGGCGTTGCCCCGTGCCAATGCACGACAAGTTGCGAAACAACAGATCGGCAATATCCAGATTGAGCTGGCGACCGGCTCCCGTGCCAATGGTCATGATCCGCGCCCCCCAATTGGTGGCTTTCAGGGAGGTCAACATGGGTTGACCGCACACGAGGTCAAGCACCACATCAAATCCGCCATCGGCCGCATCCTTCAGTGCAGCCACATCATCGCTGCCACCCAGCGTCACCACAGCGTCGGCCAGGCCCCGCGACTTCAAACGGCCCAGCGCTTCGCCCGACCGTGCAGCACCGACCACTTTGCCAGCCCCCATGCCACGCGCCAATTGCAGGGCAATCTGGCCGAGGGTGCCGGTGGCGCCCAGTATCAGGACCTTTTCACCTTTCTGGATCGCGGCTTTTTCCAGCGGCACGATGGCACCGGTAGCGGCGATGCCCATGCTGATCGCGGTTTTATCGTCGACGTCGTCCGGCACATTCCATACCTCGGCTTGCGGCACCAGGGTGCGCTCTGCCCAGGCACCAAACGGCAACACCGAGCGCTCGCCGAAATACACCCGGCGACCATCCGGTGCCCGGCCCACGCCTTCGCCGCGAATGACACAGGGGTATTCAACCCCGAGTCGGTACGCGCCGAGGACATCCCAGCCGCCCAGGCCGGCGGTATCGACATCGATCAGGACTGCGCCGTCTTGCGATTGCGGCTCACGAAACTCACCGACGGCTGGCGGTGCATTGCGCTCGGAAATGATTGCGGCACGCATGGCATTCTCCTTGTCTGTTTTATTGTCAGGCTGCACCCGAGCAATAATTGAACATTTTTCTATTATCTGTCCATATTTACTTAAGCGCCGCGTTTAACTGCTCGTCAATGGCTCGACCTGATAACGCGGGTACCCACCCAGCGTCAGGAGTAGCAAGGGCCCGACGACAAAGCAGATGGAACTCAACAGCAGCATGGCCGAGTAGCCACCGGTGAGCTTGAACAACCCCGCGAACAGTAACGGTGAAATCGCGGCACCGGCGGTAATCAGGCCCAGGTGGGCACCAAACAAGCGGCCGTAGTCACGCATACCGAAATAGCGGGCGATCAGGAATGCCGCGATATCGAACTCGGCACCCGCCCCCACGCCCACCAGCAACGTGGCGAGGATGTACAGCGCAATACTGGAATCCCCATAGGCGAAAATGCCGCAGGCAAATGCCGGCATCAGCAGCGCCAAAGAGGCGACGCCGGGCGCCCACAACCGGTCAATCAGGTAGCCCACCAGCAGCCGGCCAAGAATCAGCGACACGCCAAAACTGCTGAAAACCTGGCTGGCCTGCAAGGCGCTCAGGCCTCTGTCCTGCAGCAACGGCACGATATTGGTGACCATGCCCACCACGCAGGAAACCACCAAGGTCATCGACAGGTTGCAAACCCAGAACCGCCATGAACGCAGCGCCTCCCGCAGTAACAGCCCTCCAGCTTGTCCGTTGGCGGCTGGGAGTTGTGTGGTGTTGTGGCTGACATTGGCCGTCGGTAATAACCACCGCAGTGCCAAGGGCAACGCCAGCAGCACCGGCAATACGCCCAGCGCCAGGAAACCGGCCTGCCAATTCCAGCGGCCGATCGCCCAGGCGGTAACCAGCGGCAGCATGATGGCGGCCAGCCCGGAGCCGCTGAGGATGATCGCCAGCGCCAGGCCACGGTTTTCCTCGAACCACAAGTTGACCAGGTGCGACCAGGTCACCTGCAATGTACCCAGCCCGGCTAGCGGCACCAGGAAAAACCCCAGGTAGAGGGTCCAGATCGAACCGTTGATACAGGTCAGGGTGAAGACACTCAGGGACAGCGCCAGCAGCGACAGCAACGTGACCCGGCGCAGGCCATATCGCAAGTTCAGCCAGCCCGCCAACTGCGACGCGACAATGGTGCCCAGCGACAGCGCGGTGATCGCTGCCTGCAACTCTGCCCTGCCCCAGCCCATGGCCTGTTCCAGAGGAATGACCATGGAACTGAAGCTGTACAGCAGCAACGAACTGGAACTGGTCGCGACGCCGATCAGGGCCAGGATCAGCACTTGCCACCCGCGTTTGAATTCTGCGTTATCAAAACCTTTCATGGGGGTGACCTCAGTCGTTGCCGATAAACACAGCCGCTTGCGCGCTCTTGCCCAGCACATGGGCACGACGTGCCGCACCGGGTGTATCCGCGCCCTGGGCGAGGATGTCTTCGGGATGGATCAGCGTCGGGCCATTGCCCAGTTCCTCAAGCGCCAGGAGCGCCAGGTCTTCAGCCTGGGGCAAGGTCATGGTCAGAGCGTCGGGAATGTTCAACTTGACCATGGCATCACGCATGGTCGGTGTGTCGACGGTGCCGATGAGCAGGTTGAGCACATCCACGCCACGGTCTTTCCACTCGGCCCATAACGACTCGCCGAGATTCAATGCGAACCCCTTGGTGGCGGCGTACATCGCCAGTTTGCGAATACCGCCCAATGCAGCCTGGGAACCCACCAGCAGCAATCCGCCCTGTCCGCGCGCCAGCATGGCGGCACCAAAGGCATGGCTGCATTGCATCACGGTCGAGCAATTGAGGCGCAGCAAGGCGCCCCAGTCCTCAACCGAGGTGTCGAGGAAGCGTGTGATGTAAGGGTCACCGCCAGCGTTGTAAATGAACAGACCGACTTGCCGTTCACCCACAGCCGCCATCAATTGCTCGCAGGCATTCGGATGAGCAAGGTCTTGGGTCACCACCAGCACATCGATGGCGTACCGTTGCTCCAATTCGCTTTTCAATTGCGCCAGCGCGTTACCACGGCGCGCCACCAGCACGCAGTTGAGGCCACGCTCGGCCAGTGAACGGGCGAACGCGGCGCCCAAGCCATGGGAGGCGCCGGCAATCACGGCCCATGGGCCATACCGATGCGCGAAGGCATTATTAGGAACAGGCATAGGGACTCCCAAAACGAGGGTCCGGTGACCGATCACCGGACGAGGAAGGTTTCAGCGCGTCAGATGACAGGCGGCAGGTCGATGTGGCTGGCGGAGGCGCCAATGGCGGTGCTGCCATAGACCAGGACGCGGCGCTCGATTTGCGCCATGAACAGGCGCAGCAAGGGCTCGTCGTATTCGGGCCCGGCGCTTTTGACAAAGGCCTCCAGCGCTGCATCGATCTCGTTGTAGCCACTGAAGGTGCGGTCCAGCAGGTCTTGCGCTTCTTGTTGTTCCAGCTCGCGCAAGTGCAACTCCATGGCATCACCACGACCCAGGTATTCCACCAATTTGCTCACTGCGCGCAGTTTAGTCTTCTGGAAGTCACTGCTCACTTCCACCTGTGCCAGGGCATCGGCGAGCATGGTCAGCAACGCTGCATTCGGGCCACTGCTGACAATGTCCAGTGTCGGCGTTTGCAGAGCGACCCCCATGGCTTCGGCCAGCGCATGCACCACCACCCGGCGCAGGGCGAGGTCAAACTCGGCGTAGGTGTCATGGGGGTCACCCGGTTGTGGCGTAGCCACCGACGCCGAGAACTGCATCGTGCTGACGGTGGCAAACAGGGCGGTGTGATAACGCACGACATCGGGGTCCGCCGGTTCACCGGTCACTTGCTGGTAGTAGCGATACAGGGCCGCGAAACTGTCCCCGAGCGGCTCATAATTGTCGCGCATGCGCGCCGAAGCCAGGTCGGCCAGGGGATCGCCGATCATGGCGAATTCAAAATCATAGAGGCCAAGCACCTGGCCGTTCTCGAACAGGAATTGCCCCGAGTCATACTGAACGAAAGCAGGCCGGGTGCGGTGCCGTGGCACGTTGCGGCGCAGCCAACCGAGGGCGAATTCGGCCAGCGGTTGCGGCTTGGTTTTATTACGCGCGTACAGCGGGTAATAGGCCTCCAGGCCTGCCAAGGTCATGTCCTCGGCACCTGTTGGGAGGTCAATACCCTGCTCGACAAAGGGTTGCAGCGGCAATTGATGCATGCGTGCCATGGCGTCGACCCACTGGCGTGCGACCCCATGGCGTTCGGCATCGCTCTGCGCGGTGCTGACATCACGACTCCCCGGCACCCACTGCATCACGATGGCCTGCGGATCTTCGCAGAAACCGTAGATACGCGGTACCGGCACGCCTTGCTGATCGAGCACAGTGAGAATATCCGCTTCCCGGCGTAGCTCCGGAAATGGACTGACATCCCCCCCGCGCTCGCCACGAATGTGCAGTTGAAGGGTTTCGCCCTCGCGTTGCAGTTCAAGGTTCCAGGCCGGGCGCCAGCGCGGCAGGCGTTGCATGGCAGTGACTTTCCCACCCAGCAGCCCTTCGACAAAGGTACGCAGCTTTTCTTCGAGCGGATCACAGGTCGCATTTATTGTTGTTGACATACAAGGTCCTCATCAGGCGCTGATGACCAGCGCCGTTTTCAATGGGTGTCGGTCACTCCAGCGCCAGGCCCGCCCACCTGTTCCAGCGGCACGCCTTTTTTCCTGGCAAGGTCGGCGGTGTCCAGGTACTCGCGCCAGGCACAGATGAGCCCGTTTTCATCCAGCTCATACACCGCCACCATCGAGTGCGGCATGGGGATGCCATTGCTGACGCAGTAATCGTCGCGCTCGGTCATCACCACGCGCTCGGAAGAGACAATGTGGCGCGTGGTGCAGCGGTTATGCGTGACATAACTCATCTGCCGCTCGATCTCGCGACGCAACGCAGCATGCCCGCGGATCACCGGGCCACCCGGCACCCACAGTTGCCAGACGGCGTTGTCGGCGAAGGTGGCCATGATGCGGTCGATATCGGGGCGGCTGCCGTCGCTGCCATCGCCCCAGGCGGCCAGCATGTCGAGGATGAAGCGTTCCTGTTCGAGTGCCATGAAACGGGCTCCAGTGCAGTGAATGGATCGGCATCAGACCGAGGCTTTGGGCAGCAGGAAATTACGCACCACCGGCACCATCGGCGTGCCGCAGCTCATGCCGCCGTCCACGCGCATCAGCGTGCCGTTGACATAGGCCGCGTCGTCGCTGGCGAGGAAAGCAGCCATGGCGGCGATATCTTCCGGCTCGCCCAGTTGCGGTACGTTTTGCAGATCGAGAAAGGCGGCCTTCATGGCCTCGTTGGCCCAGCTTTCCATGGCAGGCGTGCGAATCACCCCCGGTAAAATGCCATTGCAACGAATGCCGCGCTTACCGAAGGTGGCGGCAATGCTTTGCACGTACCAGTTGAGCGCGGCCTTGGAGGCGCCGTAGCTGAACTGGGATATCTCACCGGCAATCGAGCTGGTGGACGAGGTGAACAAAATCGAGCCACTGCCCTGGGCGAGCATGTGCGGCAAGGCGTATTTGCACGCCAGCACACCGCCCAGCACGTTGACACGCATGCAGTTGTGGAACAGCTCGGTGTTGAAGTTGATGAAGTCGATATCGCGCGTGGTGGCCGGGTTTCGGTACACGGCGTTGTTGAACAGCACGTCGATCCAACCGAAGGTCTGGACGGTCTGCTCAATCATCTGCCGCAAGGCGTCTTCATCACCGACGTCCACCTGCAAGGCCAGGGCGTTGGCACCGATTTCCGCTGCCACGGCCTGCGCCGATTCAGCGTAAAGATCGGTGACCACCACCGTGGCGCCTTCCCTGGCAAAACGCAGTGCCGAGGCACGGCCAATGCCGCTGCCTGCGCCGGTGATCACACAGATTTTGCCGGCTAGACGTTTCAGGATCTCGCTCATAAAGGAATCTCGGGACGGATAAAAAAAATCGGCGCCCGTGGCGAACGCCGAAAAGGAGCATGACGTCAGCGGGTCTGCCCCCCGGCGATGGTCTGCGGGTTGGCTTCACGCTCAGCCACCGGTGCCTTTCGGTAGCGCGTCGGGCCATTGCCGAACATGCCGTATTGGTCACGGGTGAAGTCGTACAGCGAGTAGGAATCCTGTTGCGGATTGTTGGGAATGCCGTAGGCCTCGATGTTGTACTGAGAGCCGGTGCGGAACAGCGCACCGCTGTCGTCCCAGGCGTCGTAGACCGCAGCGCCGTAGGTGTCCTCGTCGATGTAGTAGCGACGTTTCTTTTGCGCGTGGCGCACCCCGTCCTTGCGGGTCGCTTCCACCACCCAGACGCGGTGCAGCTCCCAACGCTCACAAGCGGGGTTGATGTGTTTGGGCATGAGCTTCTTGTCCATGTCGCAACCCCATTTCAGCGTGTAGTTGCTGTAGGGAATGAACATTTCCTTCTTGCCCACCAGCTTCCAGTCGAAGCGGTCCATCTTCCCGGAGAACAGGAAGATTTCGTCGTAGAACGCCACCCCGCCGAACGCCGAGTTGGGGGTGTCGTAATTGAACTCCGGGGCCTTGCGCACACGGCGCTGGCCGGTGCTGTAGCTCCAGGCGTATCGGGCGTCGGCGACCGGGTCGAGGTAATCCCAATACCCGGATGCCTGCCCGGCGGTGCGAGCCGGCGCGACAATGCGCGACCAGATACGCTGGGCGATTTTCGGATCGCGCCCTGGCACCTCCAATTGGTAGAAAGGTTTTTCGCCGGTGGACTGGTTGGTGTTGGTCAGCGTCGCATGGCCTTCGTTGACCACGTAGGCACTGTGGTTCCAGTCCCAGCCATTCACGCCCTGGTAGTTGAGGATGTAATTCCACATCAACTCCCGACCGTCACGCGGCAACGGGAATGGCAGGCCGCCACGGCAGCCTTCGCTGATCGACAGACCGTCGTTTTCGGTTTTGCATTCCTTGCGGCTGGCGTTGCGCTGGGTGGCGGCCAGAAAGTCAGCCGGAAAGGCCGCCGTCCGGTGCGTGGGGTACACCTCGAGATAATAGGTGTCGGGGTTCTGCTTGAGCAGTTGCAATTGCCCGGCCGCCAATTGGTCGGCGTACTGATCGGCGTTGGCCGCCGTGATGCGCAAGCGTGGTTTTTCATTGGCGAACGGGTTGGGCCAGTTCCCATCGCCGGGCACCAGGCCTGCAGGCACTTTCAAACCACCGTCGTACGCCGGGATCGTGCCCGCGGCGTTGCCCGCGACTATCGCGCCAAACGGCGTGAGCTTGCCGCCCAGGTCGGCCGGGGTGAAGCTGTCATCGGCCAACGCCGAACCCGCCAACGCGATGACCACCAGGCCTATCGCATGAAAATCAACCATCATGACATTCTCCGATCAGAGGGGGGTGATCACCGAACCCGGCGATCACTGCATTGCATTCAGAGGCTGTTCAGAACGCGGTGCTGAGGGTCAAGGACACCCAGTTACGGTCGGTCAGACCAACATCGCCGGAACCGCCAACCACCGTTTTGCCGACACCGGCGACGTCCGCGTAGTGGCGCTCACTGCCGTAGCCGATGTACGACAGGGTCACGTCAACGCGCTCGTCGTAAGTGCCCTTGATGCCAGCCTTCCAGGTGTATTTCCCTTCGTTGCCACCGCCCGTTGCGGCATTGCCGTTGACGCCGTAATCCACACTCATGGGCGTGGAAATATTCCAGCCGGGGAACACCCCAAGCCATTGCGGCGCAAAGCTGACGGCGAGGCCGACATAGTTCTTGGTGGCGCAGCCGTAGTGCTTGTCCTGGCCCGCCGGGCAGCCGCCATAGCCTTCGCCCTTGAACAGTTCTTCATGCTGGGTCACCCGTGCCACATGGCTGAAAGCCATTTCGGCAATCAGGCTGCCGGTGTCGAAATAATCGGTGCGCGGCAGCAACCACAAGCCGTTGACCACCATGTGCCACGTATCACCCCGGGCACCTTGGTTGTCGACGGTGCTGATATTGCTGGAGACCAGCGAGGTGTTCTGGCGATACGACAGGTCTACTCCCAGGGAGCCACCACCCAGTACCGGGCCAGCGGAATAACCCAGGCCATAGAGCTTGACGTTCTCGGCGTACACATACCGGGCGAAGGTGGGCGCCACCTGCAGGCCCCACGGGTTGTAATCGTCGAACTGGCGATAGAACAGGCTGACCTCCGAGTGCAGGAAGTCGAAGCTGTAAGTGCCCATCACCCCCCAGTTGCCCCGGTCCTTGGGCTTGACCGGATCGATCAACGGCCGTGATACACCACTGAACAGCGGCAAGCGGTCCGGCCCCTCCAGGGCGACGTCGGCAGACGCCAGATAAGTGCCGCCTTCCGGTGCCCGAGTGGTGTCCCATTCGAAGAAATACTGCGCCGCCACCGATAACTTGTCGGTGACCTGTGCCTGGGTGGAAAGCTGCGTCAATGGCAGGAAAATTTCGCGAGTCTCGGTACCGGGGTTGCTCACGGCCTTGCGCCCATCCAGCGGTGCTTGCGAATAGGAGACCGCATGCCCGGCAATCAGCAGGCCATTGCCCCAGTACACGGTGTGTCGACCGGCACGTACGCTGACCGGAATGTCACCGAGTTCGAAGCGGGTAAAGGCGAAGGCGTCCAGCAACTCACCGCTGGGGCCGCGGTGGTAGCGCTTGGTAAAGCCCGAGTAATGGCCGTTGGTGTAGCTCGACGTGCTGGTACCGGGAAACGCGCCGGGGTAGTAGACATTGCCAGGGCTGGTTTCGACATCGGTGTCCGCATATGCCTGGTCGTACCAGGCGGCGCCGCTGATGCGAAAGCCGTTGTACTGCTTGTAAGCCACCTCCATTTCACTCATCCAATCGATGCGATTGGTCACCACATCGCCTCGATCGAACTTGGAATCGGACTCGTCGTAGCTGGCATTGTTGGCCAACGCGGAGTCGCGTCCCTCGGCCCGTATCCCGAGGTTGTAACGTACGGTGTTGTCCCAGCGCGCGGTCAGGTCGGGATTGCCGGTATCAAACTCGGCAGCCTGACCAGGGCTGACGATGAAGGCACACCCGGTCACGCTGAACCAGACGGCCAGGCTTAACGGCTTTAACTTTGCATCGATCATCAACACTCCCCCTACATTCTTGTTGTTATTGGCAGCCGAGGCGTTGGGCCGTTTGGGCCGCGCGATAAGCGCCGGCCCGACGGCATTCGGTATGGCCTGAAGTAGACGGGAGGGGGAGGTTCGGGCACAACGGTTGGGAGCATTGCTCAAATGCATTTTGGTATTGATCAAATGCTCAGGCCCACGGAGGGCGTGCAACACGCAAGCTGTGTCAGCAAGGACCGCTGGACGACTGAGCGGTATTTGAATAACCAATACCGACCCGTCGTTTTTGTGATTTTACGATGACAGAAGCACTCCCTAGACTCCGGCCAATAACTAGGCAACGCCGCTCTCCTGGCGCCGCCATGACAATAAAGCCTGGAGGATGAACATGAGTGCGCCCCCGTCCCTGGATGACAAATACGTCCAGCACAGTGGAAACGTTTTGCTCAGCGGGATTCAGGCGCTGGTGCGCCTGCCGCTGATGCAGCGCCAACGCGACCTGGCCAATGGCCTGAACACCGCCGGGTTTATTTCCGGGTATCGGGGCTCGCCGCTGGGTGGTTTCGACCAGGCATTGTGGAAGGCGCGCGACTATCTCAAGGCGCACCACACAGTGTTCCATCCAGGCATGAACGAAGACCTCGCCGCCACCTCGATCTGGGGTACGCAGCAGGTCAACCTCTTCGAAGGCGCCACCTACGATGGCGTGTTTGGCATGTGGTACGGCAAGGGTCCGGGCGTCGACCGCTGCGGCGATGTGTTCCGTCACGCCAACGCCGCCGGCACCTCGCCGTTCGGCGGTGTACTGGCCATTGCCGGTGATGACCATGGCGCGCGTTCCTCCTCGCTGCCTCACCAGACCGAGCACATCTTCAAAGCAGTCATGATGCCGGTACTGGCACCATCGGGCGTGCAGGAATACCTCGACTACGGCATGCACGGCTGGGCCATGTCACGTTATTCCGGGTGCTGGGTTGCGCTCAAGGCAGTGGCCGATACCGTGGAGAGCGCGGCCATTGTCGATATCGACATTCATCGCGTGCAGCCGATCATTCCCGATATCCCGCTGCCCGAAGGCGGCTTGAATATTCGCTGGCCAGACCCGCCCCTGGCGCAGGAACAACGCCTGCTGGAACACAAGCTGTATGCCGCCCTCGCCTACGCCCGCGCCAATCGCCTCGACCGGATCGTGATGGACTCGCCGAAGGCGCGGATCGGTATCATCACGTCCGGCAAATCCTACCTCGACGTGTGCCAGGCACTGAAAATCCTCGGTATCGATGAAGCCCTGGCGCAGCAGATCGGCTTGCGCGTGTACAAGGTCGGCATGGTCTGGCCGCTGGAGGCTGAAGGCGTGCGGCAGTTCGCCGAGGGCCTGGAAGAAATCGTGGTGGTCGAAGAAAAACGCCACATGATCGAATACCAGTTGAAGGAAGAACTCTACAACTGGCGCGAAGATGTCCGCCCGCGCATCGTCGGCAAGTTTGACGACAAAGGTGAATGGAGCCTGCCGCACACCGATTGGTTGCTGCCCGCCATCAACGACCTGACCCCGGCGATGATCGCCCGTGCGCTGGCCAAGCGTATGTTGCGGGTACATCAAAGTGGCCCGCTGCAAGTGCGCCTGGCCGTGCTGGATGCGCAGCTGGCCAGCAAAGGCCAGTTCAGCAACCTGATGGACCGCGTCCCCCATTACTGCTCCGGTTGCCCGCACAACACCTCGACCAAAGTGCCCCAGGGCAGCCGGGCACTGGCCGGCATCGGTTGCCATTACATGGCCGCTTGGATCTACCCCCAGACCCAGACTTTCAGCCAGATGGGTGGCGAAGGCGTGGCGTGGATCGGCCAGGCGCCCTTCACCACCACCCAACATGTTTTCGCCAATCTGGGTGACGGTACCTATTTCCACTCCGGCATTCTCGCGATCCGGGCTGCCGTCGCGGCAAATGTGCAGATCACCTACAAGATTCTCTACAACGATGCCGTAGCCATGACCGGTGGGCAACCGGTGGACGGCAGCCTCAGCGTGGCGCAGATCAGCCGACAGCTCGCCGCCGAAGGCGTACAGCGCGTGGTGGTGGTCAGCGACGATGTCGAGAAATACCAGCATATCCATGATCTGGCTGATGGCGTGCCGGTGCTGCGTCGCGACAAGATGGACGAGGTGCAGGAACAGCTGCGTCAATTCCAGGGTGTGTCTGCAATCATTTATGACCAGACCTGCGCCGCGGAAAAACGTCGGCGTCGCAAGCGCGGCAAGTTCCCCGATCCGGCCCGCCGGGTAGTGATCAACGAAGCGGTGTGTGAAGGCTGCGGTGATTGCAGCAGCAAATCCAACTGCATGTCGGTGGTGACAGTGGAAACCGAGTACGGCCACAAGCGGGAAATCGACCAGTCCTCGTGCAACAAAGACTTCACCTGCCTCAACGGCTTCTGCCCGAGTTTCGTCACGGTCGAAGGTGGCGCTTTGCGCAAACCCAAGGCGCTGGCGGCTACGGCGGATGACGTCTGGGAACTGCCAACCCCTGCGACCGTTACCCTGGATGAGCCCTACAGCATTCTGGTGACCGGCGTAGGAGGCACCGGCGTGGTGACCATCGGCGCACTGCTGGGAATGGCAGCGTTTATCGAAGGTAAAGGCACACTCAACCTGGACATGGCGGGCATGGCGCAAAAAGGCGGCGCGGTGTGGTCGCATATCCGCATCGCCGCGCATCAGGATCAGTTGTTCGCGCCCCGGATTGCCGAAGGTGAAGCAGCGCTGCTGCTGGGCTGCGACCTGGTGGTCAGCGCCAACACCGAAACCCTGTCCAAGCTGCGCCAGGGCGTTACCCATGCGTTGATCAACAGTGAAGAAAGTATTACCAGCGCCTTTGTGCGCACCTTTGCCCAACAGGCCGAAAGCGGCGATTTGCAGAAACACCCGGACCCGACATTCCAGACCCAAAGCATGTCGGCACAAATCGCCGAAGCGGTTGGCCAGGCCCAGGCCGACTTCGTCGACGCGAGCAAAATCGCCACGGCATTGATGGGCGATTCGATTGCCACCAATACCTTCATGCTCGGCTATGCCTACCAGAAAGGCTGGTTGCCCGTGGGCGAAGCGGCGCTGCTACAGGCCATCGAATTGAATGGCACTGCGGTCCCCTTCAACCTTTCAGCCTTTACATGGGGCCGGCGCAGTGCCGAAGATTTGCCACGGGTCTTGCGCAAGCTGGAAGCCGGCAACGTGCAGAACGCAGATCGCCGGCTGTCGCAAAGCCTGGAGGAAACGCTGGAACGCCGCGTGGCATTTCTCACGGCGTACCAGAACAAGGCGTATGCCCAACGTTACCGACAACGGGTCGAGCAAGTCATGGCAGCGGAAACGGCACTGCTCGGGCAGCCGGGCAAGCTGTCGGCAAGCGTCGCCCGTTACTACTTCAAAGTGCTGGCGATCAAGGATGAATACGAAGTGGCACGTCTGTTTACCGATGGTCAATTCCTGGAAAAAATCCAGGCGGGCTTCGAGGGCGACTACCGCCTGCGCTTCCACCTGGCGCCACCGCTGCTCAATGATAACGGTACCGGTCGTGAGCCGAAAAAGCGCAGCTTCGGCCCGTGGATGCTGCAAGGCTTCAAGCTGCTGGCCAAGCTCAGGTTCCTGCGCAACACCTGGCTCGATCCATTCGGTCGCACCCACGAGCGCAAGGTGGAACGTAACTGGCTGGCCAACTATGAAAGCATCCTCGACGAAGTGTTGAGTGATTTGACTGCGGACAAGCTGGGCCTGGCTCAGGATCTGGCGCAGTTGCCAGACAGCGTCCGCGGTTATGGTCCGGTTAAAGAACGCTTCCTCGCCCACGCCCGAGAGCGCCAGGCACTTTTGCTTGAGCAGTGGCGCAACGGCACGGGGGCAGCGTTTCACGATGCCAGTCGAACCACAGGAAAAATCACCGTCACCCAACTTTAAGTTCGACACCCCGGCGCTGCGGCGTCGGGGTGTACGTTTTTTTGCCACGTGGCAGGGTATGACGTTCTCTTCTTTTTCAACCTGACAACAAGGTCGACTAATGGACGAAAAGCTGGCGAAAAACTACCGGGAAATACTCCAAGGCGTGGGCGAGGATCCGCAGCGAGAAGGCTTGCTGAATACGCCAGAACGCGCGGCCAAGGCCATGCATTACCTCTGCCATGGCTATCGGCAAACGCTCGAAGAGATCGTCAACGGTGCACTGTTCGAGTCGGACAACGATGAGATGGTCATCGTCCGGAATATCGAACTTTACTCGCTGTGTGAACATCACATGCTGCCGTTTATTGGTAAGGCGCATGTTGCTTACATGCCGACGGGCAAAGTGCTTGGTCTGTCAAAGGTGGCGCGTATTGTCGATATGTTTGCCCGCCGCCTGCAAATTCAGGAAAACCTCACCCGTCAAATTGCCGAAGCTATTGCCCAGATCACCCGTGCCGCCGGCGTGGCGGTGGTAATCGAGGCGAAACACATGTGCATGATGATGCGCGGCGTTGAAAAGCAGAACTCTGTAATGAGCACTTCGGTAATGCTCGGTACTTTTCGCGAGTCGTACAACACGCGCCAGGAGTTCTTGCAGTTGATCCGCAGCCGCTAGGCGATGCACCTGATTCGCCCAGGCATGGCGGCATTCAGTTCAAACATTGACTTGAGGTGCCCTAATGACAACTGAATCTACCCTCAGCTTTGTTCTCCATGACGTTGCCCGTTTGATGCGAAAACGTTTCGAGCGATTGACTCGTGCAGCCGGCCTAACGCGCGCTCAATGGCAAGTTCTATCCAAACTGTCCATGCATGAGGGCATTTACCAAAAAGGTCTGGCCGATCTGCTGGAAGTCGAGCCTGTCACTCTGGTACGCCTGCTGGACAAAATGCAGGCGCGCGGTTTGATTGAGCGTCGCAACCACCCCACTGACCGTCGTTTTTTCTTGTTGTTCCTAACCCCGAGTGCCCACCCGCTGCTGCAGTTCATGCGCTCCATTGGCGAGCAGACGCGACTGGAGGCCATGGCAGACTTCTCCCCTCAGGAGTATGACCAATTGCAGCAGTACCTAGAGCGTATGCGTGAACATTTGCTGACGGCTTGCAGCCTGCCCCCGGACGAAGCCACAGCAGGCTAGGTGCAACGGGAATCCACCAAGCACCCATCCGTAGGCGCCCTGGATCGGTCGGTCATATTTCAAAGCGAAAACGTCCTACCGCCAGATTCAGCTCATCGGACAGCTCCCGCAAAGAAACCACGGCTCCGGAGACTTGATGAGTGATCGCATCGCCCTCGCCGGCCATGCGCGCGATGTGCTCGACGTTCGCAGTGATGCCCCGCCCACCCTCGCTCTGCACACTCGCCGCGTCCGCAATCTGGTCCACCCCGCGCGTGGAATCACCGACCAGTTCCGCTGCCTGTTGTAGCGTACTTTCCAACTCAGTCAACAATCGGCCGCTATCATCCAACGCCACCGTGCCGGCGCGCAGGGCTTCGTCGACAACCTCAGACTGACTCTCCAGCTTCACGGTCAGTTCGTTGATCGAATTAGCGGCCGTCGCAGAGCGTTGTGCCAAGTTGCGCACCTCGTCGGCCACCACACTGAAACCGCGTCCGCTCTCTCCTGCCCGCGCCGCCTCGATCGCCGCATTGAGGGCCAACATACTGGTCTGTGCGGAAAGATCCTTGACCTGAGCGATGCTCGTAGTGATCGCCGTCGTGCTCTCGACGAAGTCGCCCACCGAGCCGCGGATCGCTGAGAACGCAAGGCGCACGCTGTCGATCTTCTGAAGCAGTCGTGCCAGTGCCAGGTGTCCATCTTGCGCACCACGCAAACTGGCTTCGGCACAACTGCGCAGGCTCTCTGCATGACGGGAGATTGCTGCAATCCCGTCGCTCATCTGCTCGATGGTCATCGAAACCGCACCCACCGCACCGGCCTGTGCGGTAGAGCTTTCGGCCACCCGAGCAGAGGTTTCCACAAGTTCCTCCGCCGACGCGCCAACCGATGCCGCAACGCCGGCTACCTTGCGCATGGCCTGCTGGAAGCTATCAATGAGCTCGTTGAATGCCTGGGCGGTATGGGCAACCTCATCTCGCCCCATGACCCGCACACGTCGGGTCAGGTCGCCGTCGCGCAAGTCGATCGACGCCTGCTCGATTTCCCGGATGGGCCGGATGATCTGTGAACGCAATAACAGACTGACCACCACAGCCAGTATGCTGGCGACCAGCAATACCACGACCAGCATCTGCGATACCTGTCGTTGCGTGGCACCGGCCTCGGCAAAGGCGCCAGAGGTCAGCTCCGCCTGCAGCCCCAGAAGGCGGCTGAATTGGCCTTGTAGCCCATTGTTATCGGCGCGCGCCCTTCCGAGCAGCGAAGCAGCCTGTATCTGATCGCTCAGGGCGGTGCGCTTGAAATCGGCAAGGCCCTCGCCAACGACCGCGGCCTGTTCCTGCACGGCCTGGTAGAGGGCTTTCTCCTCGTCACCCAGGCGCGTCTCACGGGCTACCTTGTCCAGCCCCACGCGCATATCGTCGACACTGGCCTGCATGTCTTCCAGATAGGACTCAAGGTCTTCAGCAGAAGCTTGCCCGTTGGATTCGAGAATTCGCGCGCCTGCCGCATAAGCGCCGACCATCGCCGCCTGCGAGGCGGCCGAGGTTTCCAATACCTGGCGATACTGCTGAAAGCGCAACTGGTCTATTTCCTCAATCACCGCTTGCTGCTTGGCAAGCCCCCGGTAGGCCAGACCGGAGACAACCAGGAGAGCGAGCATGAATAACCCGGGCAACACGAGGAGTTTGCCGCCGATAGAAAGGCCTTTGAGAAGTGACATGATGGGTACCGTTTTTGTTTTTATAGGGACATGACTGGGCAGGCAACTCTCCCGCCTAATTCTTTATACAGTATTTAATTCTTCTTTCAGAATAAAAATAACTATTTGCCCCCCATCAATGACCGGTTCCAGCGAGCGCGCACGCGCATCGACGCCTCATCACCTCACATGCCGGCCAAGGCGCATGGCTCATTCAGAACGAACCCGAAACCGCGCCCGATATCGCCCCGGACTCTCCCCCGTCCACTTCTTGAACGCCCGATGAAACGCACTCGACTCCTGAAATCCCAACTGCTCGGCAATCTCGCTGATGTTCGCCTTGCTCTGGCGCAACCATTCAAACGCCAGCGCGCGCCGCACTTCATCTTTGATTTCCTGATACGAACAACCTTCACGTCCTAACTTCCGGCGAAACGTGCTGGGACTCAGGTGCTGCTCCAGGGCGAAGGCCTGCAAGGTCGGCCATTCGCTGTAATGGCTGTGGCGCAGGCGTTGATGAACCTGCGACGCCAGCCCATGTTGGTTGCGAAAGCGGATCACCAGCCATTGCGGTGCGGTGCGCAAAAAAACTTTCAGCGAGGCAAGGTCTTGGACTACGGGCAAGCGCAGGTAATGACTGGCGAACTCGATTTCGGTGCGCTCGGCACCAAAGGTCAAGTTGGCTCCCCAAAGCAACGCATCATCACGCAACGACAAGCGCTGATGACGAAAGTCTGCCCGATCGATAGGAATGCGTCGCCCGCCCAGCCAGCACAGCAGACTGATCATCAACACCAGGAACGTTTCTTCTCCCAACCGGCTGACCTCACTGTCCTGCGAACCGCTCTGCAAGCTGATCACCGCACGTTTGCCACGCACAGTTAGCGTGCCGCGATAATCACCTAGGAACAGGGCAAAATTGGCCAGGCACTGACGCATGGCTTTCTCCAACGTCGGCTCCTGAATCAATGCCCTACATATCAAGGCAAAACTGCCCGGCGGCATGCCATGGGCGTCCAATTGAAAAAACTCGTCGTTCAGCTCACGAATCTGCACCAGCCACAACGCGGCGAAGGCCTTGGCCGGTACCCGTGCTGTCGGTTGACCCAGCAATGCCGGATCGATGCCCACCTGTTCCAGTATTGAACGCAGACGCTGCGGTTTCTCACGCAGCGCATGGATCATGGGGAACATGAAGTAAGCCGCCACCGAATCCGTTTCCCGCATTTGAATGCCTCTCTCACATCTGAATATGGCAAAAAACGCCATCACCCTTGAACAGTTCTGGCATAGGCCAGTGGCGCTGCTGATTCTAAACTCGTGTCCAACATAAAAGACCTGCTTAGAGGGCAACATGAAGCATTCCGATATTTTTGTCGTGAGCGCCGTCCGTTCTGCCATTGGCAGCTTTGGCGGCTCGCTCAAGGACGTGCCGCCTATTGACTTGGCAACCGAGGTTTCCCGCGCCGCTATCGAACGGTCAGGCCTGGCGCCCGAACACATCGGCCATGCGGTGATGGGACATGTGATCCCGACCGAGGCACGTGATGCCTACATCTCTCGGGCTGTCGCAATGAATGCCGGCCTGACGAAAGAAACCCCCGCCTTCAACGTCAACCGCCTTTGCGGTTCGGGTCTCCAGGCCATTGTCAGTGCCGCGCAAAGCTTGATGCTCGGAGACGCGGGTGCTGCGCTGGCCGGTGGCGTCGAGTCCATGAGCCGGGGGGCGTATTTGTTGCCGCAGGCGCGCTGGGGGGCACGAATGGGCAACGTGCTGGCCATCGACTATATGCTTGGGGTATTACAGGACCCATTTGCCGGTTTCCATATGGGTATCACTGCTGAAAATATCGCCGAGCACTATGGCATCACGCGTCAGACCCAGGATGAACTGGCGCTTCTGAGCCAGCAGCGGGCTGCCCGGGCGATTGCCGAAGGGCGTTTTTCCGGGCAAATCGTGCCGATCGAAGTCGCGACCCGCAAAGGGCCTGTTTCGTTTGCGACGGATGAGCACGTACGGGCCGAGGTCGACGCCGAGCAATTGAGTCGCATGAAGCCGGCCTTCAAGAAGGATGGCAGCGTCACCGCTGGCAACGCGTCTGGCCTCAATGATGGTGCCGGCGCACTGATCCTGGCCACGGGCCAGACTGTTCACGAACAAGGCCTCAAGCCCCTGGCGCGACTGGTAGGTTATGCCCACGCCGGCGTTGAACCTTCGATGATGGGGTTGGGACCGATTCCCGCCACCCGCCTGGTGCTCGAACGTGCCGGCCTGAGCGTCGCCGACCTCGATGTAATCGAGGCCAACGAAGCCTTTGCCGCCCAGGCCTGTGCCGTAGCGCAAGAACTGGGCTTCGATCCGCAGAAGGTCAACCCCAACGGGTCGGGCATCTCGCTGGGCCATCCTGTGGGCGCCACTGGCGCGATCATTGCCACCAAAGCCATTCACGAACTGCATCGCTGTCAAGGCCGTTATGCCCTGGCGACCATGTGTATTGGCGGCGGCCAAGGCATCGCCGTGTTGTTCGAACGGGTTTGATAAGGAAATACGCATGACTCTTCAGAATATAGGCGTCATCGGCGCCGGCACCATGGGCAATGGCATCGCGCAGGTCTGCGCCCTGGCTGGTTTCAATGTGACCTTGATTGACATATCCGAGGGTGCCTTGCAAAAGGCAGTCGCAACCGTCAATAAAAACCTTGATCGACAGGTTTCCAAAAACACCCTGACACATGAGCAAAAGCTCGCGGCTCTCGACAGGATACGCACCAGTACTGAATACCACAGCCTGCAAAACGCGCAACTGGTGATCGAGGCCGCCACCGAAAACCTCGACCTGAAACTGCGCGTGCTACAACAAATCGCCGCGCAGGTCAGCGCCGAATGTGTAATCGCCTCCAATACCTCATCGCTGTCCATTACCCAATTAGCTGCCAGTGTGAGCCGGCCTGAACGCTTCATCGGCCTGCACTTTTTTAACCCAGTGCCGGTAATGGGCCTGATCGAAGTGATACGCGGTCTGCAAACCAGCGATGCTACCCGTGCCCTGGCGCTGGAAATGGCATCCACGCTCGGCAAGACCGCGATCACCGCTGCCAACCGTCCGGGTTTCGTGGTCAACCGGATCCTGGTGCCAATGATCAATGAAGCAATCCTGGTGCTTCAGGAAGGCTTGGCCAGCGCCGAAGATATCGACGTGGGCATGCGCCTGGGCTGCAACCAGCCAATCGGCCCGCTGGCGCTGGCGGACCTGATCGGCCTGGATACCCTACTCGCTATCCTTGAAGCGTTCTACGATGGTTTCAACGACAGCAAATACCGCCCCGCGCCACTGCTCAAGGAGATGGTTGCCGCCGGTTACCTGGGACGCAAAACAGGGCGTGGCTTCCATGCCTATGCCTGAGCGTTGCTCGCGCTTCGCCGAGTATCGGGACAAGGTGCTGGAGCTTTTTGCCAGCAAAGGGTTCGGTCAGGTCGGCATGCGAGAGCTTGCCACGTGCCTGGGGCTGTCCCCAGGCTCGCTGTATCACCACTACCCCAGCAAACAACACTTGCTGCTCGACCTGATCGAAGAATTTTACGAAGAGCTGCTGGCAACCCTGGCGCGCATCAAGCAAACGGCTACGACAAAACGCGACAGGCTCAAGCCATTGATCCGCGCCCACCAGGATCTACATCGGGAGATGCCTTGGCATTTTCGCCTGGTGGAGCGTGACAGCGGTTGTTTGAATGAAGAACAGCAAGAACGGGTCCGACAACTTCGCGAACAGTACGAACGCCAACTGCTAATGATGCTCGGTGTCCGCTCCCGACTCAGTGAACAGGGCCGAGCCGTCGGTCATGCCATTGCCACGCTGCTTAACAGCGCGCCCGGTTGGCTGACGCACTATTCGCTGGAGGAACGAGAGCACGATAGTCTGATAGAAAACCTGGTGAGTGGCGCCATCGAGAGGTCGCTGGCATCTGGCAATAAGCCTGGCCTTGGTTTCAAAAAACACCCCCAGGAAACTCATACCCCCGCCGCAGTCCAGAAAACTTATTCGGAGCTCCACTGCAGGAAGACATCGTAGCAGAGGGCAGTTGTTGGGAGCAGGCGCGGCTCCTGTGAACACTGCCCTAGTCTGCACTCGTTTCAAAAACTCCCCTCGATACTAGCAGGCGCAGATCCCCGATGCCCCCTCTCCCAAACATGTGAATCAATTGATCGGCGTAACGAACCGATATTTGAATCCGAACGGCTCGCGCCGCGGAAACGCCTAGCGAAACACTTTTGCTACTTACAGTGGGGTGGTTATGCCCGCAAATCTGCTAAAAGAACAACCGAACGTTGCGTACCGAGCTATGGGTGAAGACTATATTCATCGAACGTATGTAGCTCAACGCTGCAAGAAAGCCAACTGGCTATGATCAGGTAACAAACGCATCAATCGTTACCAACATCAATAGTTGAAATTCTTACTATTTTTTTCTCATGCCCCCATGATGGTCCGAACACTACAATAGTGGCCAGGAACGGACCGTACGTACCTGGGGATAGTATAAAGTTTTTAATCTATTGACACCGGGGCTGGACGAAAGAAAAATGATGGATTCGACGTATAATTTATTCTAGGAGTCCATGATTTACAGGAATAGGAGGTTCCTTCGGTGTACATATCTCAAAGCTGTAACCCACTGGCACAGGTATTCTATCGCCCCATCGATGCAGCAATACGTTGGTGCAACTTAATGGCCTACGAGACGCAGATTCTCGAGGTAGCCTGGCGATCACCTACCATGCTCAGGTCTGCCTTCCCACAATGGCCATGTCTGTACGCAAACACTGAGAAAATTTTCGATGCTATTCGTCATGGAGAACTTCCCTACGGCTGCCTCGGCATACAGGTAGCCATTGGGACTCGCGTCGAGTGCACTCAAGTAACCATCCGCCACGCTGATCTTAAACTTTGGATGTCTCGCTTTCACCCTGAACAAAAGCCAGCTTTCCTTTTCGATCAACCATTGAACCAGAACGGAACAATCAGCATTGGTACCTACTTGGCTCTACAAGCCGATCGTGATGCTTTGCAACTACAGGTGAGGAGTACAGAAACAGCTTATCAACAACTGTTGAGTGAACTTGAAGCTGTCGGTTTGGAAAAGGAGAACATCGAGCATCTCATCAAAATTAACGGCAAAGTAAGCGACCGAAGTGAGGCCACTTACCTCCACATCATCGGAGCGATGCTCAGTCTACTGCTCGGTCACTCTCCCTCAGGAAAACCTCATTCAGTTTTCCGTTCCCAAGCCGCCATTGTCGACGCACTGACCGCCCATTATGACAAGCTGCCAGGCATATCCAAGCGAAATCTGGATGAGAAATTTGCTGCTGCCAAACGCAGCCTCTCGGAGCGCTAGGGCAGATTGCGCTGCAATCGCTGTAGTTGCAGCGCAATGACGCCAACCCGTTTCAACGATTCAATTCAGGTCACGTCTTATCACGCGCCAATCGACGCCAGGAGTGACCATTATGTCCAGCCAGTCCTTCCCCATCGCTAAGCATCAACCACAAGTCGAACGCCATATTATGCGGCGTGAAGAGGTGGAGCAAAAAACCGGCTTCAAGCGCGCGCACATTTACAGCTTGATGAAGGAGGGCAAATTCCCACAAGCCAAGCGCATTGGATTGCGTGCTGTGGGATGGGACTCAATGGAGATCGAGCGATGGGTCACCGATCGCTTGGCGCAGCAGCGCTGATGTTACGCGCGAGGTGTCGGTGGCTTCCACTAAAGGTGGAACAGGTAAACCCACGGTTGCCGTCAACCTCGATAGCCACGTGTGAGGAGGCTCAATGAAACGAATTACCAAGCGGGTGTTTCTCGCCCGGCCATATTGTTTGACCGGCCTCGACGCCAATAGCATTGGCAAGGATCTCTTCGATGTTAGATAAACTACCCATCGTCGTTCAGCCATCCGATTGGCTGCCCCCTCCGCCGTCCGAAGAGTATTGCACCGTGGTATTTCACCTGCAGGGCGGACGCTCTACCATGGGATCGTTCCTAACAGAACTTTCCAGTCACTTCGAAGATGCGCGGACTCTCAAGATCGTCAAATTCGAGGTCGGTGACCATTTGCGCAACCGGCGCTAACTGAGACTATTCAAATGAAGAAGCTCAGTCAGGAGGAGGTCGCCGACAAACTGCACCAGAACCATTTTCCTCGAGGTCCAGAACTGGAGCGACTCTCCGATCCGGTCGTCGACACTCCCATGCTGGTCACACTGGAGCAGTTACGACCCTACGAACACAACCCACGCTTCATCCGTAATCCGCTTTTTGACGATATTAAAGCCTCCATCCGTGAACGCGGGCTGGATCAACCACCGCCGATTACCCGCCGCCCGGGTGGGACCTATTTCATTATCCGCAACGGCGGTAATACGCGGTTGGCAATTCTCGGCGAGCTGTGGCAGGAAACCCGCGACGAGCGCTTCTTTCGCATTCATTGTCTGTTTCGGCCTTGGAGCAATGAAGTCACCACCCTGCTCGGCCATCTGGCCGAAAGCGATCTGCACGGTCAACTCACCTTCATCGAACGGGCTCTGGCGGTGGCCAAACTCAAAACCATGATCGAATCAGACGGAGCGACACTCTCGCAACGTGAGCTGGCGCGACGTATTGCCGCTGGGGGTTACCCAATTTCACAGTCGCACATCAGCCGGATGCTCGACACCCTCGAACATCTCCTGCCCGCCATTCCACAGACCCTGTATGCCGGATTGGGTAAACCCAAAATTGAACGCTTGATCGCTCTGCGTAGCCAGGCTGAACGAACCTGGAATCGTTACCCAACCGACATCATTTCGTTCCCCGAGTTTTGGCTCGACACCTTGGGGCAATTTGATGCCGATCCCGAATCTTTCCACCTTGAGCAAATCAAGGATGAACTGCTCGAACGCATGAGCCGCCTACTCGGCCAGTCCTACCGCATGTTGGCCTTGGAGTTGAGCTCCACACAACGGCCTGGCGTTGTCAGCACTTCCTTAGAGAACAGCCATCTGCCAAGCATTGATGAAGCCGCAGCAGGACCTCCCTCCTCCGAGTCCCGCCCCCCATCAACTGAAACCGGAACCCGGGCCGAAACAGCGCCAGAGGAGCAGCTCACGCTGCCCGAAACGAATGTCGCATCAGCAGTCAGCCCTCGGTCACGTGTCCAACAAATTCGCGAACAGATTGAACGCGACACTGCCCCCGAACCAGCACCGACCGTCGAAACCTGCATGATCGACGACCTCTGGATCATCGCACCAACACTGGATACCCCCGAGCAGCTGCGTTTAGCCATTGCTGGGCTGGCTCGGGAACTGGCGACCTATGCCGGGTATCCCGAGAGCGTCAGCGATCAGCAGCGCGACTTGGGCTTCGCCCTGAACATCGACCAACTTGATCTTGCAGCGCCCCGCGCGACCGGCGTTCACCTATTGCTCCTGGCCCTGCTGCGCGCTCAAGACAAAGTGAACTGGGAAGATCGTAAGCAATTGCCCTCAGCCTTGTTCGGACAACTGCTATTGGGGGTCTATCAACTCCCGCTGACAGATCGTCCCGCCATGGACGTAGGACTGGAGCGACTGCCCGACAGTCTGTTAATCAAACTGTATCGTCTCATTCGCTTAGCCCGGCGCCTGATCGACTTATCGCTTTCCGCTGAAGTCGATTCACCAAGGGAGGAGCCATGAACCTGTCCTTCAACGTGCTCAACCAGGCCATGCTGACTCAGGTCCTTCACGAGTTGCGCCTGGGTAACCTGCAACGCTGCAAAGCACTCGGGCTGGGTGAGGAGGACATTTACTTATTGCAATCCTTACCGCCTACCACGCTGTCACGCCTAGCCCACGCCACCGTCCCCTGGGTTGAGATCAAAATTGATTCGCCGGTGCTACATCGCTTGATCGACCAGGCCGAACGCGACGAACAGAACGAGCGCCTGATCAACCGAGCGCTCAAGCTCGGTGCCAGCAGTACCATCATGTATCAGTGCTTCGGCTTGGCGCATTCGGAGACCGCCCTGCGCCGACGGCTGCTCAAGATAGAACCCCGTAAGGGCCGGCCCCAGAGCTTGAGCGAAGCGCAGGAACATGCGCTCTGGCAGCGTTGGTGCCAGCTACGCGCTGAGGACGATGCTGAGGATCAGCTCGACGCCATGATGATGTTGGCGGAGGAGCAACAAATCAGCTTGACCATCGTTTGGCAGCAGATCGACCATTACAGCAACGGAACATGAACACTACCCCTTCCAGTCGCTGGCAACGTGTTCTGCAGCAATGCACCCAACAACTAAGTGAACGTTGGCCCGCACGCCCCACCACTGAACATCCTTCCAACCAGGCCCTGCAGGCGGGCTTTTTGTTCAGTGGCCAATCTAACGAAGTCGTGCCACGTCGACTGCTGCTGGATAGTCGGCTAACGCCATTGGAACGGAATGCCTGGCAAGTCTTTCGACTCATGCTGCAAGGCCAGGGCGTGGTCACGCCGCGCTATGAAGATCTGCAACCTTACTTGTCGAGCGTGCCCTACGGTGCGTCAGCCTCTCGTGAAACCATCGCTCGCGTTTTGACGATGCTCCGGCTGACCCGCTGGCTCAGCTTGGTAAGTCGTGGCCGCGATCAGCTCAGCGGGCGCCTACAAGGTTCTCTGTACGTCCTGCACGATGAACCGTTAACCCCCGCCGAAGCCATGGAGGTGGATCAGGATTATCTGGAGCTGGTCGGCCATGCCCTCTCTCACGCGACCAAGGCTGTGCGAATTGTCGCTCGGCATGTTTTGGAAGAAATTCGTCAGGACACCGATATCGATTTGGGTCGGCTCCCCACCCGACTCGACAGTTGGGGCGACCATTGGACAAAACAAGGATTGGATCAGACGACCGATGAAGCGTTACACGATTCCGAACGGGGTGGCGATCACCGCGTTCGGAATCATGCGGGACCTCGTTCGGATTCCGAGCCGGGTCTGAACGCCCATGTTTCCGGCACCGTTCGGAATGCGAATGCCGCCTGTACTGTATTAAAAGAAAGTATATGTACTGTACCGCGCGCGACCCCAGCAGTGGATAACCTGCACTGGCCTGATCCGCTGCACCTGAGTCCGAGCGAGCGGCAGGCCGTCACCGTGACGCTGAACAAGCTAAAACCAGCGGATCGGCAGGCGGTGCTCAACGAAGCGGCCGCGCGGTGTGCGGCAGGACGCGTCCGCAAACCGTCGGCGTATCTGATGGGCCTGATCCAGCGGGCGCTGAAAGGCGATTTCCGCCCTTGGGCAGGTCAGGCTGAATCGTTACCCATTGCGGAACCGCCACCCGCTCCCCCGCGCCAGCTTAGGAAAAAGGGCGAGCCCGCCTCTGCCCTCGCCCAAGCGTGCCTGGATGAACTGCGCCAGCTGCGCAGCAAACGCTCTGGACATCAGTAGATTTGATGCCACTGGCATCATTGTCGAGCGTCTCGAAGATTGGCCGTTTCGAAGCAAACCGAACAGACCGCATTCAGCTTTTTGGCTGTCCTTGACCATCATCTGTCGCAACGTTCCCGTCCAAGCCTATGCGAGGACAACACCGTGGCCGATCACTATCAGCTCAACTTGGGTTCTTTGCGCAGCAGCATCACGCTGACCCTGCACACGCACCACGCCGCCAGGATCTGGCAAGGCCGAACCGCACGCGAAGGCGTCCACTCGATTATGGGTATGGCCGGCTACATCAGCGTCACTAACCTGATCAAACAAGCCGCAGCGCAGGACGATCCTTACGCCGACTGGGCGATCGTGCAGCTCGAAGAAAAATTGATGCAGGCCAAGGCTGGGATGCTGGAACTGACCCAGCAGTTGGACCGGATCAGACAGGACCTGCCGACGCAGATCGACATGAGCGACAACCTCAATATCCACCCAGTCACCTTACCCTTGTACATCGGCAGCCAACTGGGATTTCTCGCCGTCTACCTGCTGACTGACTACGACACGCTGGTGCGCCACACCCTGTTGGCCCATCACACCGCCTTGATTGGTCGCCGAGACATGGAAGCCTGGATCGACGATGGTGCCCATTTGCTGCGCAGCCTGTTTGGCCAGGCGCAGCGCTATCGACTTGCAGGAGTCACACGCGATGACATGGCCACAAACAATGCTCGCGGTCTGGCAGCCATAGAGAAGTTTGGATTGCCCCCCACGGACATCCTTGAGGGACATCGCCGCTCCCAGTTCGCGCCGCCCATCATTCGTCGTGGTGCTGTGGCGGTGGATGACGCGGACGCGTTGGCGGAGAACGCGGCAGAGCCATCTGCGACAGTCGATGAGCCGGAGGACGAAGCATGAAGCCCTTTATCTCGACTCAGCCAATCCCCCTCGAAACACTCACACCGGATGCCTATCGACAGCTCGAACATTCTGCCTCCCTAAAAAGCCTTTTAAAACCTTTTAAGGGTAAGGGGGAGCTGGAATACCTGGCGCAGGTGGCGAGGGAAACCGAGGCGCAGTTACGTCGTCTGATGGAGGCTGTGGTGCAGCAAGCCGGACAACCGCCTTACTCGTTGCTGGATATTCGATTGGTGCTGCAGAACACCAGTGCGGGCAGCACCTTTTTGCGATGGCGCACCCGCGACTTTGCCCGCATGGGCGTTGCGGCCTGGGAACGCCAGGTCTCCAACAAGGCTTTGCCCCAAGCCGTACGCGAGGGATTGCACCGTTTCGAATGCGAGCGCATTGCACTGAACTTGCAGATGAGCGTGGTGCATTCGCTCTACCGTCAGGCTTCAACCTGCGCGATCAAAATGGCCAGCGCCGAACGGCTGCTGCGCCAGTCCACACCAGCAGCGGAGATATCACGATGAGTACTTTTTTCGTCGGCGAAGGCAACATCGGCAGCGCGCCAGAGTTCCAGGAGTTCCCGTCAGGCAATGACGAGCCACGGCGTTTGCTGCGCCTGAATGTGTACTTCGACAACCCCGTGCCACGCGATGGCAGCTATGAGGATCGAGGCGGCTATTGGGCGCCGGTCGAGCTCTGGCACCGCGAGGCTGAACACTGGAGCACGCTGTACCAGAAAGGCATGCGTGTGTTGGTAGAGGGCCGCACCGTGCGCGATGAGTGGGAGGACAGTGAAGACAATGCGCGGGTCACCTTCAAGATCGAGGCGCGTCGTGTCGGCATCCTGCCTCATCGCGTGCAGAACGTGGCCATGCGGGAGCGCTCCAGTGAACCAGCCCAACCTGCGGCTCACGTCGGGCAGGCTACAGACCACGCCAGCTCGCCTGCGTCGAAGTCCAAAAAGCGCAGAGGGCAGCCACCATCGGCATGACGGACTTGAGGCATAAAAGTTGCGCCTTTGCGCGAAGTTCCTGGTCTGTCATTACTCGCTGCTCGTGAAGCACTGTCGTTCACATGACTACCAGGTAGTAGCCCACCCCCAATCAAGACCGCCCTCACCGACTAATATGAGGAGCCTGCCATTCAGGTTTCTCATAGCTTGCCACTGCTGTTTCCAACAACGCTGCTCCGAACTCAACCCGGAGCAGTTCTATGCGTCTCTTTCTCTGCGAGAAACCCTCCCAAGGTCGTGACATCGCCAAGGTTCTCGGAGCCAGCCGACGTGGCGATGGTTGCTTGATCGGACGCGAGACAACCGTCACCTGGTGTATCGGTCACCTGCTGGAAACGGCCCCACCTGAAGCCTATGGCGATCAGTACAAAACCTGGTCGTTGGACCACCTACCGATCATTCCCGCGCAGTGGAGGGTTGAGGTCAAACCCAAGACTGTCGCGCAGTTCAAAATCATCAAACAGCTGCTCAGCGAAGCTACCACCGTCGTCATCGCCACCGACGCCGATCGCGAAGGTGAAATGATTGCCCGCGAGTTACTAGAGCTCTGCAACTATCGTGGTTCTGTTGAGCGCCTCTGGTTATCCGCACTCAACGAGGCGTCGATTCGCAAAGCACTGTCCTCGCTGAAGTCTAGTCAGGAGACCTTCCCGCTCTATCACTCAGCCCTCGCCCGCAGCCGCGCCGATTGGCTGATTGGTATGAACCTCAGTCGTTTGTTTACCCTCCTAGGACGGCGGGCGGGCTATGACGGCGTGCTGTCGGTTGGACGCGTCCAAACGCCCACTTTGCGCTTGGTGGTTGAACGAGACCGCGCGATTGCCAGCTTCGTTTCTGTGCCGTATTGGGTGGTGGATGTGCACCTGTCTTCAATGGGGCAACCCTTCATCGCGTCGTGGATACCGCCCAGCTCAGGACGTGACGAAGCCGGTCGCTGCCTGCAGCAGGCGCTTGCCAGACAGACCGTCCAAGCGATTTTTAACAGCAAGACCGCCACCGTAGTCTCGCTGCAGACTGAGCATTTCCGCGAAGCGCCACCCCTGCCCTTCGATCTAAGCACACTGCAAGAAGTCTGTTCACGCAAGTTGGGACTCGGCGCTCAGGAAACCCTGAACATCGCCCAAGCCTTATATGAAACCCACAAAGCCACCAGCTATCCGCGCAGCGATTGCCGCTATTTGCCAGAGAGCATGTTCAACGAGGTCGCCGCGGTATTCGATGCCCTGTTTAAAATGGATCCCGCGTTACGCCCAGCGCTCGGAAGCGTCGATCGATCATTGCGCTCACGAGCATGGAACGATGCCAAGATCACCGCGCACCACGCCATCGTCCCCACCACTGAGCCGGCGAACCTTGGGCGGATGTCTGAACAAGAGCGCCAAGTCTACGAATTGATTCGTAGCCACTACCTAGCGCAATTTCTGCCGCATCACGAGTTTGATCGAACCGAGGTCGAACTGGAGTGCGGCGCCGAGCGTTTGACTGCTGTTGGCAAACGGATCCTCGTCCAAGGCTGGAAAGGCTTGCTCTCCGACAGCACCGAAGACGATGAACCCAGTCAAAAATCCCAGGTGTTGCCCGCTCTACAACAGGGTGTGAAGTGCACAGTGGACAACGTCGAACTCAAATCCATGCGCACCGCTGCGCCCAAACCGCTCACCGAGGGCGATCTTATTAAGGCAATGAAAAATGTGGCCAAGCTGGTCAACGATCCACGCCTGAAACAGAAACTTCGGGACACCACCGGTATCGGCACCGAAGCCACACGTGCCGGTATCATTAAGGGGTTGATTGATCGCGGTTATTTGTTGAAGAAAAAACGAGCTTTGATGGCCTCCGCAGCGGCCCATACCCTGATCGAGGCGGTGCCCGCTGCAGTCGCGGATCCGGGTATGACAGCAATCTGGGAGCAGGCTCTGGATGAAATCGAAGCGGGACGTCTGACCTTGGATGCATTCGTTGCCAAGCAGGCGCACTGGATTACGCAGCTGATCGCAAACTGCGGAGCGCTCACTTTGTCGGTACCGGTCGAAGCCGGGCCTGTCTGCCCCATTTGCAAGGCCTCAATGCTCCGGCGGAAGGGAAAACCAGGGCCGTTCTGGTCATGCTCCCAGTACCCGGACTGCAAAGGCACTGTGCCGATCAGCAAAGGTACGCGTCGTCCATGAGGCGCCATTGGCGTTCACATGAACCCCGGGGGTGTTGTCAGTGCATCATCAACGGCGCCTGATCCTTCTCCAACTCGTCTAGCGGTCGTCCGATTTCACGGGCCAAGGCGATGCCTGTCGCGACCCATATTTGCCCCAGTTCGTTGAACGCTTTCAGGTGAGCAGGATCTTCGTTGAGCCAATGAACAAGGCTGTCGAGGTGTGCGGGGTTATCAGGGCAATCATGGATCTTGATGAACAGCTCCAGTGTTCGATCCCAGATCAAGTCCATGTCGTTCTCGCGCTGCTCATCCATGCTCAACCTTTCCTCCATTTGGTCCTATCAGACCGCTCAGTCTTACTGGTCACTACGGGCTCTGATTCCTGAAGGAACACATGTCACGTCGCGACAAACAGGTATTTCAGTCAATATAACAACCCTATAAGTCGATACACAACCGTTAAGGATGTTCATGTCAACGGGTCTTTGCTCAACCATTCGGGTTGAATTGGAGAACTCATCACTTGGCATATAAACATCCAACCCAAGCCCAAATCGGGCGCATGATCGCGAAGCACCGCACTCAGCGTAATCTGACCCAGGAAGAGGTGGCTGAGCGCCTGGGGATCGGCAGCGAAGCCATTTCGCGCCTTGAGCGGGGTGTGGTGGAGCTTTCCGTGGTCAAGCTGATGCAACTGGCGGACATCTTCGATTGCCGGATGGATGAACTGCTGACGGAGTCGAGCAATCGCCCCAACGACCAGGGCCAGATGATCGCGGGCCTGCTGAGCGGCCTGCAAGAAAGCGACCGTGCCTTTATCCTCACGACCGTCGAACAGCTGGCCGCTCATCTCAGTAGCAAATAACCGCTTCGTCCACTGGCTTGACGTCGTCACACCCGCTCTGCTGTAGTGCCTCAGGATCATCGCTTACGGCGACCCAAGACCGATTCGCTCCGGGTAGCTCGGTCGGACTCCCTGAGTTCGGAGCCTTCTCTTCTGCGGAATTTCATTCCCGCTTCGTGCTCGACCTGATCGTTGTGGCGGATGACCGCTGTTGCCTCTGCCAGGCATCAGCGGTCATCCGCTACGGCGATCGCATTCAGTCCCGGAGCCCGCCGGGGAAACACTGGGCACCCTTTGTGCGCGGATGCGTGCCAGCGTATTCCGACCCAGGCCACGATAAGGGTCGGTTGGCGAATCGAGATGCAGTTAAAGCAAGTTTTGCGAGGAGCTTCTCGACTGCAAAGTTCGCCAAAGGTGGTTTTTCTCTTCCTCGCCTGGCACCCCACCAGGCCCACTTTTCACTTTCGTCCGTCCAGTGTTTGCCACTGTATTCCGGCCATAAAAAAACGGCTTGGGGTATCTTGACGCGCCCCTATGACAGGCTTATACAAAAGGTGTGGTTCGCTGTCGTTGACAGCCCAGGTAGCTTGAACCTTCAAGGCTACGCCACGCTCGTGGTGGTTTACCCAAGTGCGATCAGCATTCGGAGGCTCGCACGATTACCGCGTCAGCGGTGATGAATGCCCACTACCCTAGGTCCGCAGACCTGCTGCGGATTTCTCCTCTGCTGCACCTCTATTCTCCAGGCGCATCGAACTGATGGTCATCGGCTCGCCGGTGCCGTGTCGTTCATCGCTTGCCTTCACCTTACCCACCCTGACGGGGCTCACTTTCCCGTCAGGGGCTGTGCGTCGCCGTTTTTCCTTGAAAGGAGAACCACCATGGCCCACGCCAACCAATCCCAAGAAGCAACTACTTACTTCAATCTGCACACCGTCGGCATCGGCTACCTCAACCGTGTTCGCGAAGTACAAGTCCGCCGCGGCCAGCCGTTCATGGCCTGCGATATCGCCGCCCTGCACGGTGCCACGGATGCGGTCGAATACACTCGCTTCGACTGCAAAGTCGCTGGAGGCGAAGCTGAACGCTTGATCCGCCTCTATATGGATGCAGTCAATGCCGAGAAAAAGGTTTTGCTGTCATTCCGTATCGGCGACCTGTGGATTGACCCATTTCTCTATGAGAAAGGCGCTAAACAAGGCCAACCGGGCGCCAGCCTGAAAGGTCGTTTGCTGTACATCGACTGGATCAAGGTCAACGGCACGTACGAATACAAAGCGCCTGCCAGGCAGGAGGCAACAGCACCTGCTGAGCCAGCGCCAACCAGTGAGCCATCCTCCACGTCAGCTGATGCCGACGCTGAAGATACCGACAACCCAAAGGAATCCAGGATTGAACCTGAATCTCCATCCACTCCCCGCACGGCCCGCCGTGACGCCACACGTACTGTTCAGCCCGCCTGAACAGTCCACGTTGTTTTACATCAAGGCGCTCAATCGAGCGCCTTTTCTTCAGTCCGCACAGGAGAACCAACATGGAATCCTTCTGGCTTTGCGACGACTGCCTCTTCGCTACGGCTTACGAGGACTACAGCACGTTATCGCTCTACTACATGACGGATGAGATCGAGAAACGCATCGCCGGCCTCGATCTTGGGCTGGTTCGGCTAATGCCCATCAGTGCCGACTTCGACCCCGAAACTGGCCGTGGCATAAGAACCTTCTCCCCATTGCCCTGCGACGGTTGCGATTCACACCTGCATGGACAACGCCACCGATTCTCTCGGCTGTAAACAGCGCGTCATCGCGCAATGCCCGTCATTCTATATCCACCTCGGGGACACCACTCCCCTCGGGTGTGTACCCCCCGGATTGTTCCCTTCGGAGGTACCCCATGAGCACCCAACTCACCCTGATTGAAGCCTCGGATGTCGAGGCTGATCGTATCGCCCAGGAAAACCAGCTGATCAACGAGGCGCTGCACATTCTGGATCGCCGACTGTTCACCCGCGGCCCGAACCTGACGTCACCTGACACCGTGGCCTCATACCTAAAACTGCATATTGCACCCCAAGAGCATGAGGTTTTCGGTGTGATTTTTCTCGATGCTCGCCATCGCGTTCTGGCATTCGAGATCCTCTTTCACGGAAGCATCGATGGCGCCAGCGTTTACCCCCGCCAGGTCGTCAAGCGCTCCCTAGCGCATAACGCAGCAGCTGCCATTTTCTGCCACAACCACCCCTCCGGTTGCACGGAACCCAGCCTGGCGGATCGCGCCTTGACCGCACGGTTGAAAGAGGCCTTGGACTTGATTGAAGTGCACTTATTGGATCACTTCATCGTCGGTGAAGGTCGTCCTCTCTCTCTTGCCGAGCATGGCTGGCTTTAACCCCCCCCAAAGGCGTCTACGGACGCCTTATTCATTTCCCTTCTGGAGAATCCTCATGAACCCAACACCCCAACCCTTAGCTCTGCCGGAAACCTCGAATCCATTTGCTCGCGGCTACGACAAACTGCATATCAAACGACTGCTACAGATCACTTACGCAAATGACTGCCCTCCCTGCTTTCGCCCCGTACACGACGCACAAGCCCATCTGCTCGATGATGCGTTAGAACTATTTCCCTGCCTGTTCAATGACGACGTGGCTCTGATCAGCGAGGGTCAGTCCATTCCGGATGAATTGGATGAACGCTTCCAGTCCACCGGGCTGGTACAGCAAGTGATCTATGACGTGACTGGCGAAATGCTCAACGAGCGACATCACGTCGGTGATCTGTACTCCTTGGAAGAAGCCCAAGCCTTGGTCCATCGTTTGAGCTTCGACACAGGACATTACAGCCGAACCTGGGAGCTCAGTACCGCACACCTCACTGACGAAGCACTACGCCACTTGGCAAGCCGGGTTGGCAATTTCGACTCCAAGCCAACCGGACTGCTGTTTGAACCCTTTGCCCTGCCAGACTGCAATGGCATCGGATGTAAGCTGATCGGGACGCCCTGGACCGACGATAACTTGGTGAAGATCGAGGGCAATCCTTACTCTTCGCTGAGGCAAGAGCAGCTCGACGCAGATACGCCGGAGGCCTTGATCAACGTGCTGTATCTGGCGGCATTGGCGGATGTGAGGTTGTTGATTTTCGACCCCGACGCTGCCGTCTTGGATGGGCTAGCCATTTTTGATCAGTAGTAATGCCTTCAGCGTTAACGCGACTCGCCTTGAATCGACTTTCTCACTGCTTGGCTCCTTCACCTCATGTCAGGTTCTGCACTGAATCTGACATGAGGTTTTTTCCATGGAGCGTTTTTTCACGCCTGTCTGCCTGCTGGGCTTGTTGAGTGCTTGCACCGCGCAAATCCCAACCCCATTGCCGACTCATCCAGAGATTGACGGTGGCTCCAATCGGCCTCAGTTATCGAGGAGCCCAGCCGACGAAAACCATCCGTCAGAGCTCCGCTATGGCCGCTATACGCTGGTCAGCACCGACCCCACCACGGAACAACGTGATCTTCTCGCTCAAATCGTTGACGTGAGCATTCCGTCCCACCTGAATTCTTCGGTACAGGAAGCGATGCACTACGTGCTGCTGCGCTCGGGTTATTCGCTCTGTCCTGCCGAAGAGCCAGTGAAAATACTGTTTACCCGGCCTCTGCCCGCCGCCCATTACCGGCTCGACCCAATCTCATTACGCAGCGCGCTCCAAGTGCTGGCTGGCCCCGCCTGGCAACTCACGACCGATGAAGTTAGCCGTTCGGTCTGCTTCGAACCGCAGAAAAATAGCGGCACGGTGCGGGTCACGCCAACCTCGTCCCATCAGTCGGAGGCTCGTCCATGAAAGCCTCAACATTTCAAACTCTCATTGTCGGCTCACTTTGCCTGGCGGTCTTCGGGCTAAGTGGTGGCTTGTATTACCAGTATCAACGCATGACCGAGCTGGAAAATGCGAACGCCCAACGCGCACAGACCCTGGATACCCTGCAACGTGATTCAAGCACCCTCTTGGATGCCCAGGAAAAGCTGCAGTACGCACTGAAAGACCTGAAGCAGATGGTCGATACCGGTGAGCAACAGGCCAATACCCTCGATCCGATGTTGGATCAATGGGCGCAAGAGATACAGGAGCTACGCGACGGTCTGGCAGACCGTGCCACCGAAGCCGACATGATCGCGCTACGCGCACGACTTGAGCACGTCGAACAGCAACTCCTGGACCTCAAAAGCCAGCCACCATTCCCACCACCGACGCACTCCTCGGCCAAGCCGAAAAAAACCGCTCAGCCCAAGCCTGCCCCGCTCCTGCCGCCATTTTCAGTGTTGAGCGTCGAGTACCGCGGTGGGGAGCGCTTTCTGGCTGTCGCACCTCCTGACAGTCGCTCGCTCAATGATATCCAGTTGCTGCACAACGGCGAGCAGTTCGGCACATGGCAACTGAAGGTGCTGGAGCCGAACGCGGCCATCTTCGCGGTGATCAATCACTCAGACCAGACCGTGCACCTTCCTTGAGAAACGATCATGAACAGAGCGCTGCTGCCCGCCGTCGTTTGTCTCGTTTCACTGTTTAGCACGGGCGCTGCGATGAGCAACCCTATCACGGCACCGTCACAGAACCGGGACACACAGTCCATTCCCTTGGAGCGCTCGCACTCTGAACAAGCTGCAAGCTGGGGTCTCACGGAGCAGGAGTGGACACGCTTCGAAAAAATTCAAGCCGGCCCGCGCGGTTTCTGGAGCCCGAGCCTCGACCCATTGACCGCGCTTGGGGTAGAGGCAGAGACCGACCAAGAGCGCCAGCGCTATGCCGAATTGCAGGTAGCGCTGGAAGCCAAACGTGCCGAGCGCGAGTTGGCTTACCAAAACGCCTACACCGCAGCTTGGGCCAAGCTGTTTCCTGGACTGTTGCCGATTCAGGGTATGGCATCCCCGCCCGCTGCTAGCTCACCGGTAGAGCCCCGCCGTGCTCTGTTTGTCGAAGACCATTGCCCTGCGTGCACCGCTGAAGCGCAGCGTCTGCAAAGCAGTGATACAGCGTTCGATATCTACCTGGTGGGTAGCCATGGTGAGGATGAACATGTCCGTGGCTGGGCGCGGCAAGCAGGCATTGATGCGAGCAAGGTCCAACACCGGCAAATCACCCTGAACCATGATCGCGGGCGCTGGTTCAGCCTGGGAGCCCCGAGACCATTACCCGTCACATTTCAGCAGGTGAACGGACAATGGCAACGTCTCGATTGATTGCTATTGCGCTCCTGCTGACGGTGCACGCCGTCCGGGCAGACGAACTTCCGCCTCCGGCTTATCAACTGGCAGCGCATGACGCCAACGTTCCTTCCACGGTGTTGTTCGCGATTGCCCTGCAGGAGAGTGGCGCCCGCCTCCGTGGTCGACTGCTGCCCTGGCCCTGGACGCTGAATATTGCCGGTAGCCCTTACCGTTTCGCCAATCATCAGACCGCCTGTCACGCCTTGCTTCAGGCGCTTGCTCGGTATGACGCCAAGCGCGTCGATGCCGGGCTTGGGCAAATCAACCTGCGTTATCACGGACAGCATTTTTCCAGTCCCTGCGAAGCCCTTGAACCCTACCGCAATCTGGCCGTGACTGCCGCGCTGCTGCAAGAACATCACACCGTTACCGGTGATTGGGTGTCAGCTGCTGGCCGCTATCACCGCCCGGCAGGAGGAACGCCGGCCGCGCGTTACCGCGTCGGCTTTTCCCGACAACTCGAACGATTGCAGGTTTCCTCTAAAGAGGGCACACCACCATGAAGCGAATTCCCAGTGCGTATAACTTCGCCATGCTCTTGGCAGCGTTCGCCCAGCCGGTACTGTCGTTTGCAGAAGTTCACACTCGCCCCCAGTTTGAAGCTTCCACGCCGCCAATAAACAACAAGACCCAGCCTGCTCGGGCCATACATGCAGACCTATCTGCATTTGCCGATGAAACCTGGATACTGCCCGTGCGCAGCTCTCACTTGAGCCCAGGCCAAATCACAACTCGCACCCTGGACATGCCGGGCTTGCAGCCATTTTTCCTTGTCGGGGAGGATCCCCAATCGTTGGCTTGGCTGCATCAGCGTGCGACTGAACTGCAAGAAATGGGGGCAGCCGGCCTCGCCGTCGAAGTGACCGATACTGAAGCCCTGGCCCGAATTCGAGCAGCCGCGCCGGGCATCACCATCCTGCCGGTCAACGGGAACGACATCGCCTCTCGCCTGAAAATTAAGCACTACCCTGTCTTAATCACAGCCACCTCACTGGAACAGTGAGTCTGGGTCATGGCCGAGCATGCGATGGAGTCCAAACTCCGGCCCGCAGTCGAGCTGTATACCGTGGCGATCTGCGTCGCCGCGGTGGTGTTATGCGTGTACTCGCCCTGGGCCGTGGCCCTATCACCCGAGATCGGTCTGATTGCGGCTCTGGCCTATGCCCTGTTCGGTTTGATCCGCCTCCGACAAGCCTGGGAGGTGTTGCGCTATCGGCGCAATATCCGCCGGCTGCCTCGCTACGAGCTGACCAGCCGGCAGATTCCGGTGAGCGGCAAACGTCTGTTCATGGGCCGCGGCTTTCACTGGACCCGTCTGCACACACAGCGCTTGGTAGAGGCCCAGGATCCGGCGGTCGCTCACTATGTCGACCAACCGACCCATTACCGGCTGGCACGCGGACTCGAACGTCGCCTGGAACATGCACCGTTTCCGTTCTCGACACTGGCCCGTGTCACGGCTTGGGACAGCGCCTTCAATCCGTTGCGCCCTTTGCCCCCGGTCGGTGGCTCGCCGCTGTTGCATGGGGTCGAGCCCGACGAAACGGAAGTCAGCCTGCCGCTGGGCGAACGGGTCGGACACACACTGGTGCTGGGCACTACCCGTGTCGGCAAGACGCGACTCGCCGAGGTGTACATCACTCAGGACATTCATCGCATCGACCATGAGGTGGTCATCGTCTTCGATCCGAAGGGCGATGCCGACTTGCTCAAACGCATGTACGTTGAAGCCAAACGCGCCGGTCGGGAAAAGGAGTTCTATGTTTTCCATCTGGGCTGGCCGGAGATCTCCGCGCGCTACAATGCCGTGGGGCGTTTCGGACGTATTTCCGAGGTGGCATCACGCATCGCCGGGCAGCTCAGTGGAGAAGGTAACTCGGCGGCCTTCCGTGAGTTCGCCTGGCGCTTCGTCAACATCATCGCCCGCGCCCTGATCGAGTTGGGCCGACGTCCGGACTACCTGCAGATCCAACGGCATGTGGTCAACATCGATGCATTGTTCATCGAGTACGCCCAGCAGTTTTTCGCCAGAACCGATCCGAAAGCGTGGGAAGTGATCGTACAGCTTGAAGGCAAGCTCACCGAGAAAAATATTCCCCGGCATATGGTGGGACGCGAAAAGCGCGTGGTGGCCATCGAGCAGTACCTGGCAGTGAAACGGGTATTTGATCCGGTTCTGGACGGGCTGCGTTCGGCGGTACGCTACGACCGTACTTACTTCGACAAAATCGTGGCCTCGCTACTGCCGCTGCTGGAGAAACTCACCACAGGCAAGACCGCCCAGTTATTGGCTCCCAACTACACAGACCTGGATGACCCGCGGCCGATCTTCGACTGGATGCAAGTCATCCGAAAACGCGGCATTGTTTATGTCGGCCTCGATGCGCTGACCGATGCTGAGGTCGCTGCTGCCGTGGGCAACTCCATGTTCGCTGATTTAGTCTCGGTCGCCGGACACATCTACAAACACGGCATTGACCATGGCCTGCCCCAATCGGGCAACAACAGCAGCGCCAAGCTACCCATCAACCTGCACGCTGACGAGTTCAACGAGTTGATGGGCGATGAGTTCATCCCGCTGATCAATAAGGGTGGCGGTGCCGGCATCCAGGTGACGGCCTACACCCAGACCCTCAGCGATATCGAAGCGCGCATAGGTAACCGCGCCAAGGCCGGCCAAGTCATTGGTAATTTCAACACCCTGCAAATGCTCCGCGTGCGCGAAACCGCCACCGCTGAACTGCTCACCCAGCAATTGCCCAAGGTTAACGTGCTGACCAAAACCCTCGTGTCGGGCGCCACCGACACCTCCGATCCTGAGGCCAATACGGACTTCACCTCGTCCTCACAGGACCGTGTCAGCAGCACCAGCGTGCCGCTGATCGAGCCTGCGCACATCGTCAGCTTGCCCAAAGGGCAAATGTTTTCCTTCCAGGCCGGTGGCCAGCTCTGGAAAGTCCGCATGCCCTTACCAAAACCCTCCAACGACGACGCCATGCCCAAGGACCTGCAGGAGCTTACCCTGCGGATGCGGGCCACCTACAACGAGCAAGCGGGGCAATGGTGGAGCGCAAGCGGTGGCGGCCCAACAACCAACTTCGATCTGGATCAGGTGGGGTAGCCAGCCTCGCTCCAGGTTTTGATTCATCGGAAAACGATCCAGAAAACATCGTTACGACATTAGCCCTGCAACGCATTGGAGTGAGCGATGACGACTTACGCACCTAACACGCCGCCACAACCGATCCAGCACCCAGGATTAATCGTCTCGCTGATTGGCTTAGTTCTACGCATCATCGGTTTGCTGATCGCCTCGTTGCTATTCTCTATCCTCATCGAGTTCGCCGGTCTGCTGTTGTTCTGGAGCGACCAAGGTTGGCGACACAGCCAAGCCATGTTGAATAGCGAACTGGAATGGCTCAACGAGCACTTCAAAGCTTCACTCATCCTCCAACAACCCGGACCAACGATTGTCCAGTGGCTGGATTTCCTCAATCAGTGGCTGCTAGTCAAGACTGGCTTTGCGGATTTTGCCCGGCAAGCGCGGGTGTCAAGCCAGGGCAACGGCTTCTGGAGTTGGACCAATCAGCTCTACGTGAACATCGAAGATTTCGTGCTGGCTGCAGTGTATGTGACCTTTACCTTCGTGGTGCGCCTGACCACTCTGGTCCTGGCCACACCATTATTTTTGTTGGCGTCGTTCACCGGTTTTGTCGATGGCTTGATGCGCCGCGACCTACGCAAATTTGGAGCTGGGCGAGAAAGCAGTTTTGTCTATCACCGCGCTAAACGAGCAGTGATACCACTGCTGATCGCGCCTTGGGTCATTTACCTGTCCCTGCCCTTTCCACTCAATCCCATAGCTATTCTTTTGCCTTGCGCGGTAGTACTTGGAACGGCAGTAGCGATCACTGCGACGACGTTCAAAAAATATCTCTAGACGCTTAGCGAAGCTATTTTCCCATTAGCCCTACGCTTTCAACTCAAGCTGCCGAAACAAATTATATTTACAGCGGACGACTCAAAAACCAACGGAAGCAGGGCAGTAGATGAACGCACAGTCAAACGCTTCAGAAGAAGCGATCAGGGCACAAAACACTGAAGCACAAAATCAAAGTTCGATAGGTTACATTCAGGTTTTCTTGGGAATTCTGAATGATGGCAAGTGGTGGTTGAATCGCCCCGGGTTTCCTAGACACTCTCCAGGCTCGCTGCGTAACGCTTTTCAAACTCTACCGGTGACAGCTGATTGTTGAAACTGTGGCGTCGTTTTGGGTTGTAAAACATCTCGATGTAATCG
>NZ_LEKF01000021.1:0-110758 GCF_001029595.1 Pseudomonas sp. ARP3 | reverse complement strand
CGATTACATCGAGATGTTTTACAACCCAAAACGACGCCACAGTTTCAACAATCAGCTGTCACCGGTAGAGTTTGAAAAGCGTTACGCAGCGAGCCTGGAGAGTGTCTAGGAAACCCGGGGCGATTCAGGCCTTTTGGAAACTGATCGTACCCGTCAATTCTGATTGGCCGAAAAAACACTCTCATGAGCGACATCGATGCATCTTCGGCATGTGGAAAGCCTCTCTCGAGCTGCCCCCACATCTGCCTGGCCAAAGGTCTCAGTTCTAATCGGGCGCCGACTCGCGATGTATGCAGCCAAACCATGACTGCTGCTGCTTCTTGAAGGCGTCCTTCGGCCTGGAGGGTTTTGATCATCCCGCTGAGAGATGAAGGGGTCTCAGGGTTAATTGTATAAGCCACGATCGGATCGCTCAGGAGAAAACCTGCATCCTCCAGTCGATTTCTAGTATCGGTGGTCAGCGCTACCACCACGCCTATTTCGGCGCTGTCCATCTGGCTCAGCTGAGCGGTGAACGACGAAATCTCGCTTTCTTGAATGCGGAGGTAGCGAGATAGCTTCCATTTTGTGAATAAACCCATTTTTTTCATCCCTGACGAGTGATGTTCGACGTTGATTGGCGAGGACCTACGCCTACACGTAGCTGGCCAAGAGTGTGTTCCCGAGATGCGCCCTTGGGCTATTACATTTTGCTAACGGGCTGGTTAGACTGAGTGCCATTGCTGGTTGGATAGACAGTGTCTGGCTTCGAGCTTGGTTTTCGATAAGGGAGGGGGCATTGATGCAAGAATACATTTCGCTGGATGTATCCTGCTCTAATATCAAAGGCCGAAATCCCTCTCTGCTTGTATCTATTGCAGAACGATTGTCTTCAATTGTTCAGCCTGATGCAGAGTTTAATCCCGAAACTATTTACATAAAAGGTACCAAAAACGCTGTTTTAAATATTCCGGTTACTTATTCTAAGTTATCTGAATATTTTAGAAGTGCGACCGGTAGGTATGTACCAGTGTTGTTTGAAACTCCACAGGGGCCGATTGATTCAAATAAGGTCATGGTCAATCGGGAGTGGTTCGATCGGCAAGTGAGCGACGCTGAAAAGAAAGCTCGCTCGCTGGGTGGCGAGTTAATTCCAAATTATACAAGTGCGCCAAAAGGACAGGAGCGTCAGGCGCGAAGTCATCAACCCCCTGGTGGGCTAGCTCAGCTCTATAGTGACCCGGTAATCGTGCGCTCTCCCGAAGATCGGCTTGCTTTACTGGAGGCTGAAAACCGCCTTGCCGAGGCTGAGTCATTAATTGTCGAGCTCAAGGCTAAGGAGAAAGCTTCAGCCGATGATAGCCGAAATCTTTATAACGAGCTCCGAGCCAAGGATAGAAAAATTCAAGAAAAGGATGCGCAGATTGAGCGTTGAGCGCGGAGCTCGATGTGTTTTTGAATTGCTTCAACCCTGAAAATCCGCTTCACCCGAAAGGGCTGTACGAGGCTTTCCAGTGCTGGCAAGCGGTTACTGATAATGGAACTCGCGATCCGTCTGGTCCTGGGGGGAGAGGGGCTCAGAGTCTTGTTCTCGAATGGCTGAAATCTCGAGGGGAGCCTGATGTCGGTTCTATGAAGAAGTCTGGTTTGCGTATAAAGCGTCTGGCAGCCGTGATTGGCTGGCGCGGGAAGGGAAGCGGTGCAATCAGGTCAAAATAATAGGCTACCCATTCATGGGCCTTTATTTTTCTAGCTTTTGTCTTATCAGGCTGTCCGGCATTGCTGAATGGGTGACCTATTAGTGTAGGAAAGGTGCTGGCCTGTGTATAACTTTTGAATCAAGCTATACCTCGTTGATTAATCACGGGGCCAAAAATGCACTTCCATCACCAAAAGCTGGAGGGATTTTTCATTTTTCAAACGTTATCGCTTGTAGGCGCCATTATTACTGATGCCCTTCAGAAGGCTCTCGTACGCGCCAGGTATTTCGGCTTCAAGCTCTTCCACAAGCGACGGGTCCTGATCGAGCTTCATCTTCATGCCCATTATAACTATCAACTGAACCGCCTGATCGAAGGCTATTTTCTTGGTTTCAGCAAACTCTTCAATTTTGGAGATCATTTCGTCAGACAAACTGAGCGTAATTTCTTTTTTGCCGGGCGGCTTGAGGTCGTCCTTATGAACGTCAAGCGCCTCCGCCAGCTTCATCAGGACTTTGAGACGAGGTTGGGCCAAGTCCGATTCGTATCTGGATATCTGCGACCAAGAAATTCCCGCCTTAGAAGCAAGATCACGTTGAGTCATCGCTTTCTCTGCTCTGAGGCGAGCCAGGCGCTTTCCGAAGCTCTCGTTCATCTTTGTCAATTTATGGCTAATTCGTTGAAGTGAAATTACGCGGTGAGTGGCACGACGCAACAAAGACAACAAAAATGTTGACTAAAGCAACAAACGCAACAAACACAACAAGGCGCTTTATGTGACATCTCGATGGAGGAAGCAATGAAAACAGAAGAAACCAAGGTCGTTGGGATTCGACTAGAGATCCTGATGAGAAGTGCTCTAGCTGCTAAAGCCAAGGAAAATGACAGTAGCATGAGCAGGAAGATCGTCTATCGATTGAGGAAATCGTTGGAGCAGGAGGTGGACCGTGGGTAGGGGATCCATAAAAAAACCTCAGCGCCGGCCAGCGCTGAGGTTTGGATAACGTCAATCTTCTAGGAAAAACGTCATGAATAAGCATACCGAAGTAAACGAAAAACTCAATGCTGGCACCTTCAAGGGACCTGTGACCGTGGCGCTTTCGTTCGCGCGCTGCAACATTGAAGAGCAAGATTTGTATGGCGTCCGTCCAGGCGTTCCCGCTGTTGATGCTTTGAATCAGGCATCTTGCACTCTTCATAGCGTGAAAAAGGCTTTAGAAGACGCAGGTATGTCCGAGCTCATCGTCACCCCAAGCTAAGCACGGTTGTTACATATGGCAGTCGAGTCTGCTAAAGCTGCTATCGACTCCGTCGCCGAAGGCTTGGAGAAAACACGATGAATACGATATCGATTCAAGCAGAGAAGCGTTCTGAAGATGCGCCACGTTTTCCGCAAACGCAAAACGTGGCGCGGATGTCGTCTCGCCAAATTTCAGAACTGGTGGGTTCCCGTCACGACAAGGTGAAGCAGTCCATTGAAAGACTGGCTGAGCGTAGCGTCATCGTCCGCCCCCCAATGGGGGATGAACAGTTCAACGACGCACTGGGCCGTCCGCGCACAGAATCGGTTTATTATGTGAGCAAGCGCGACAGTTACGTCATCGTGGCCCAGCTTAGCCCTGAGTTTACGGCACGCCTGGTTGATCGCTGGCAGGAATTGGAAGAGCAAACGATCAAGCCAGCCTTCGACATTGCCAGCCTGAATGACCCCAAGGTGCTGCTCGCATTGTTGACTGACAACGTCCGCAAGGTCGTCGCCCTGGAAGCTGACAACACGGAGCTCTCGAAAGAGAACCACGAGCTGGAAGTGAAGGTGGAGCAGGACGCGCCAAAGGTGGCCTTTCACGACATGGTCGTTGTGTCGCATAAGACGTACAACGCCGCCCAGGCTGCAAAGCTCATTGGTACGGGCCGTACCAGATTACTGCATTTCATGCGGCAAAAGGGGTGGATCACTCGATCGAACGAACCGTATCAGGCGAAGATCGAGGCCGGTCTGCTGGATGTGAAGCTGGGCACCTTCGAGCATCCCATTCAGGGGACGATCCCGACATTCTCAACGTTGATTACCGGGAAGGGGCTGACGAAGTTAGAAGCTTTGTGGCGGGAGCGAGACGCTGATTTGTTAGCGCAGCAATAAGTAGAGCCCGGCCCAGTGCCGGGCTTTTCGTCAGAGCCTCAGTAATCCTCAATGGCGTGGCAGCGACTTGGCAGAGCGGCTACGCTTTTTAAATGTAAGCAACTTGCGTATACTTGTGCCTAATGAAAACAGTCTTCTTTGAAACGACAAGCTTCACCGCCACGGTAGGTGACTATCTGACTGACGATGAATATCGGCAGCTCCAGACGGAAATGCAGGCGAATCCTGAAGCCGGTGATGTAATGCCACGTACCGGTGGCTTCAGAAAGCTTCGCTGGCAGGACACTCGCCGCGGGAAGGGCAAGCGTGGTGGTCTTCGTGTGATTTATTACTGGCTGCTCAATGACGGCCAGTTCTGGATGTTTTCGATTTATGACAAGGATGAGATGGCGAACCTGACTGCTGCTCAGGAGAAGGCATTGAAGGCCGCTATAGATGCAGAGCTGAAAAAACGAGGTGGGAAATGAAAAAGAAGCGCGATCTGTTTGCTGAGCTGATGCAAGGCGTAAACGAGATGGGCGAGCACCGGCAGGGGAAGATCACACTTCGACAGTACGAAGTGGAGGCTCTTGCACCTCCAGAGGTGACGGCTGCTGAGATCGTTTCCATCCGTGAGAATCTTCACATGTCGCAGCCAGTGTTCGCCCGGCAAATCAGGACGAGCCCCGACACGCTGAAGAACTGGGAGCAATCGAAGTCCAAGCCAAATGCCCAGGCGGCGCTGCTGATTAAGTTGGTTCAGCGCTTCCCTGACATGGTTGAGCGACTCAACGCCGTTTGAATTGATGATTACCTTGAAGCCCGGCCAAGCGCCGGGCTTTCTGCATCTAGCTCAAGGCTTTTCAGCGTTGGCCTTCTCAAGCAGGGCAGCTATGCCCTCAAGCAGAACTAAGTCCGACTCCTTGAGTCTTCCCTTCGCCGCGGCCCTGGCGAGTTTCTCGATAACCGCAACTGCTCGCGGCGTGGCCTTGTCCTGAAGGGCCTGGTAAGCAGATGCCGCTTCTCGCACCACATCCTGACGAGTGTACTCACCCTCGATCAATGCCGGCCCGTGCCCGTTCGGGTTGACCAGCACACCAGGCGTGAGTCCGATTTTCTTCTCGAGGTTGAGCGCCGCCTTCTCGCCCAGAGAGCGGTGCCCATTGAGGATCTGTGACAAATACGAAGCGTCCAGATCGTGCTGGTCGGCGAAGTCTTTCTGGCTGAGTGGGCCGATTACACGCCGCAGCGCGTCGACCCGAAGAGTTTTGATATCCATAGGCGAATAGTGTCCCTGCGTTAGCAAACAGTAAATCATAAAATGCTATTGCTATTGAGATTAGCAAAATGTAATCTGGGCTTCTTTCGTAGGCATACATGACGCTACTCGAACTCATCCGGTCCCTCGACACACCTTCGATGGAGTCGTTGGCCAAGCGCAGCGGCACCAGTGCCGGGAACCTTAAACAGATCGCCCATGGCTTTCGCCGGGCGGGCCCAGGCCTCGCCATCAATCTTGAGCGGGAGTCGAGCAAGGCGGTTACCTGTGAAGAGCTCCGGCCCGATGTCGACTGGGCCTATCTGCGCAATTCAGGCCAAGAGCCAAATCTTTAATCCCGATTAATAGAAGCCCTGATTGGGGGCGCATATCTTCGCCCTGAGCTGAACGTGCCAAGCGGCGCCCGAGCAAAGCACCTAGAGTACGCCGTTGAGCATCAAGCGATCATCTGTTCGCGGGCACCCGCTGTGACGTGGTTCGTCGAAGATATCCGCAACCAAATCCCAGGCTGCGTCGGGGAGTTCGTACCGTTTGGCCATCGTGGGCTCCTGCCTTTGATGGTTGGGGACTTTACTGAATCTCAACGGCTATGGAATTCAAATTGGTTTCTGGGGATTTCGTACAGAACCTAGAGCCCGTTTTCTCTGTATCGTGGGCGAAGAAACCGCCAGGCAGGCCCAGCAAGCGAAAAGACTGCAGTGTATTCGTTGAATACGCTTAGCCGCGACAATCGATATATGCTACGGCCAAGAGAGCTTATGGTTTCACTTGTTTCGCAGAGCGCAAGGGATGCAATGTCGAGGATCTACACCTATCTGAACTCAATCAGCTCTGGTCAGCCGATCAATTTTGAGGCTTTCGCTAAGGAATTGAAGAAGCATGGCAAGGGTGCTGGCTATCTGTTCGATACGTTTTCAGCGTCGAAAATTGGAAAGAGCAACTATCAGGTGGCCGTCCTGCGTGAGGATCGCTTTGCGGAGCTGATTCGTGAACACGCTCTATCAGAATTTGCGGGTCGTATTGGTGCTGCTTTCGATGGAAATAGCCACGCAGCAGCAGTAAGCAGCTCGCTTTTGATAACACGAAGCGTGCTCCATCCTCATCCAAGCGTGGTTCTTCTGAGCAAGGATGGATGGGAAGCACCTAACACTCTCCAACCAGCGGCATTGCTGGTGGAAAATCTCGAGAACTTCCTAGCTCTCAAACAGACCGTCGACATCCTGGCCGACTGTGGCGTAGCTGAGCAAAGTGAAAATTTCGACGTCATCTTCAGCGCCGGTAATCAGATCACCAACAGGCTGAACATGCCATTCCTCAGCCAATATCAGAGGCTGTACTGCCTTTTTGATGTCGACTTAGGCGGGCTGATAATGTACCGAACCCTTCTCAAAGGGTTGCCAGACGGGCACCGGGTAGTGTTTGTGTACCCTGATGATATCGCTCACCGGTTAACCGCTTCCAAATACTCACTCAATCAGCAAACGAGACAAAATCTCCTTGAGTTTATTGGTCTATCCAAGGAAACCAATGAGCTGATCGGACTTATGCGAGACAGCCGAAAAGCGCTAGAGCAGGAAACCTATTTGATGTCGACAACGACAAGGGACTGATGATGTTGAGCGACTCATACGCGTTTCAGGACGTATACAAATTCCACAGGCTGATTTTTGTTAACAGTGCTGCCTATGCCTACACTGTAATCCGCGTGGACAAGCACACCGCTTTGTGTGGCCAGAACAACCTCGGAAAGACCTCGATGTTGAATGCATTGAAGCTTTTTTTGCTGCCACACGAGAACTTCAAGAGCTGCTCCAAGAAATTCGCCTTCAAGGGGCCGGCCGGGACCTACTACTCGACTGAGGCTAGCTTCAGCTACTACTTCCCGGAAAATCACTCCTTTATCATCCTCGAAGCGGAGAACATGCACGGCCCGTTCTGCCTGGTCCTGCACCGTGGGAATCGACCATTCTCATACGGCCGAATGGCAGTACCTTGCATATATACCGATATCCAGCACTTGTTTTGGGACCTTGAATCGCCCATCAATGGAGGCATGGGAGCACCAATAGACGGCATCTCACTTTCTGGTGTGCTTTCGGATCTCCGAGCTCGGGGCGGGGAGGCAATGAACGACGGTGCTGTCATTCGCCAGCGGCTCTTCGGTCAACAGGCTCTTAATCGTGAGGAGGGCCGATTCTGCTTGCTGCCTCTTAGGAATGGCGGTACAGCACGCGAGATCGACGCGTGGAAGATGCTAATCCACCTGGCCTTCGACATTGGGGCGAAGGACAACCGCACTCTGCCAGATACTATCGCCACGATCATCGAAGGGGATAAGGACCGGAAGAATGCAGAGCTGAGTGTCAGCCTGAGCGAGATCCTCGATGACTATGAGAACCTGAAAAAAGAAGGCGATCGCCTGGCGGACATAGAAAGCGCGCGGAGGTCTTGGGAGAGCTTTGATAGCCAGTTCCAACTGTTTGAGACGAAATCCGAACTGATCGTTCAGAGTATCGTCGATGTTGAGCATGCCTTGGCTGATAGGCAGTCCAGCATTCTTGATGATGTTAAGGCAGCATCCGAGAGATATCAGGCTCTTGATGTGGCTCACTCAGCTAAGAGACAGCACCACGGTCTGGTCAAGGCTGAGTATCTGAAGCTGGCTGGAGCACTGAGTCTCCGGCATAAGGATTTGGACGGTGTCCAAAAGCAGCTATTTAAGGTCAGCGAGATTCTTCGGCGTTACCCTGGCACAACAGAGCATGAGGTCCGCGAGCTCTTATCCGATCTCTCCGCAGAGTTGACCGCAGAGATCGAGACCCTGACAAACAAGGTTCAGAGCGCTGAGCAACTAGCCCAGGCGATCAGGAATAAGAACAGTCTTTCCCATCAGCGCGACCAACTCCGAAAAATTCTTGATGAACATGTGGAAACTGTTCTCGAGCAGGTCGATCGTCACAGTGCGTCGGTGCTGAGTAGCTTGAACTCGACGCTGTTCACCAAGCTAACTCCTCGACTCAACTCTGACCAGAAGCAAGCCATCAAAGAGTTTGGCTGCCTATTCCAGGAGCGAGGTTCTTTCATCAGCTTCCTGAGTCAGGAGACCTCATTTGGTTTCATGTCTTTCGATCCGACCAGAGCAAGGAAGCAGCACGAGCAAGACCTGATTAAACTGGATGACGATATCAAGGACTGTGATGATCTTATTCAGCGCCTAAACGATGACAGCAAGTTGACTGCTGAGCAGGCCAAGGATAAAGCCAAGAAGCTGACCCGCGAGCGGATTGAAACTGATGAAGAGGTTCAACTACTCAGTCGGCATGGCTACATGCGCGAGCAGCAGAAAGCATTGGAACTTGAGGTGGGGGAACAGACGGTAGAGTTGGCCAAGCTACATGAGAGTGTGGCGGATGCCGCCAGTGAGCTGGAGGACCTAGCGGTACAGGTTGAGCGCGCAAAAGACGTGCTCGCCAGGGTCCGGAAGGAAAACGAAGATCTGCGCAATTACCTTGAGCAGATCCGGAACGTAGCTGAGATCACTTTAGGATTCCTTTCGATCCGCGAAATGAAGCTGAAAGCTCGCGATACTTTCTTTCACCCTAGCCAGATCAAGGAGATTTCCCAGTTCGCTTCTGAGGTAGCCAAGAGCAGAGAAGCTCTGCAAGTGGCCTTGGATGAACTGCTGAAACGTAACTTGCTGGGCGAAGAGGGCAGAGACTTTGGCTACCATGCTTTCCATGACTTGAGTCGGATGCGTAGCTGTCGGAGAGCTTTCGCGGCGATGTTTGGCACCTTGGAAGGTGAGCAGCAGACCTACCAGGCCAAGGTCACCGCGCATAACTCGAATACCTCTATTCAAATCGACGAAATCAAACACGCCAGAAGGATGATCAAGGAGTTCGAGAAAGAGGTAGATGACCAGCTCTCGGAATTCATCGTGTCTGACCTCGAGGCGATCGAGATTTACTGCGTATTAAATCCCCATTTCGAAGAACTGTTGGTCGATATTGATTCCATAAACCTCATGACAACCGGGCTCCACGAGAAGCGCTTGTATGAACGGTTACGAGCTTTCTGTACCGAGTTCTTTGTTAACGGTGGCCGTCGGGGGACCACACTGGATATGAGCCTACTGATTGATCGGGTTGGATATCGGTACCGCAAGCGTGGGCATGACAAGTACACCGAAGAGGATCAATCCAACGGTACTACGGCAATGATTAACTGCCGCCTGCTATCGATCCTTCTGCGTAGGCTGCTGATTGCAAATACACAGATCTGTTTGCCATTGGTAATGGATGAGCTGTCGAATCTGAGCCACTTGAATCTGAAGGCTGCGCGTGGCATCGCTGAGTCAGAAGGGTTCGTGCTGTTCGGGGCAACGCCGGAGCCCACGTCTACTATCGCGAAAGTAATCGAAAACTACATCGACCTTTCGCATTTTCTCGCCACCGACAGGGCTTACAGCCACTTACGTCGAGTGATCTACACAGGTGAAAGCGAGTCGCTGAGAACAAAGAAAGATCCCGCCGATGCTGTTGCGGAGATCACTGCCGGATGATCGTTGCAGCAGACAAAACGGTCATGCTCATGATCGAGCATAAGCACATTTTTCTTGATCTTATCGACATCATGGATGAAGGCTCGGCTGGCGAAGAAGTGTCAACTCGTCTCTACGAGTCAAAAGTGATGAAGCTGCTTGATTCGCTGGGAGACAGTAAGTCCGATCGGCAAAAAATTGAAGCGGCCTTCGACGTGCGTAACCTCGTCCGGGCAAGCTTGATATTGCACCATGACACCAAGCGAGGAGTCATTGCCTTCGCCCCGTTTTTGATCGAGTTATTTCGTCACTTTGATAGATCGCGTCTTCGGCAGCTGAGTAGCGCCGAGCTTGAGGCGCTGTGCGATAGCTTCAATGATAGTCTTGAAAAGCTTCGCGATTTGACAGTGATTGAGCAGGGTAACGACACGTTCGAGGATGAGCTTAAGCTACTTCGGGAACGCATCCGCTACGCTCAAGGGAAGATCAAGGAGAACGTGGACAGTCTTCAGGGGCAGACTCTTCGCCTGGCGGAGATCGTCGAAGTGATGAGCCTTGAGAACCTCGACGAGGTGAAGCAGGCTCGCGGTGCTTTGCAGGCGATCACCCGAATCTACGGTAGGCATGTTCTCCCCACATTGCAGTTCCTCAACGAGAGGGAACCTCTGAAGAAAGGCCTACCGGCACTCACTGCCTTGCTGCGGATATCCGAGATGTTCCGCGATGCCAAGTTGCCAAAATTGGGTCAGCAGGTTCTCTATGCAGTGGCATCCATTCGCTCCTATCGCTACGACGTGGAGGTCATCAGCAAGTCTCTGCAGCGCTACGTGCATCAGAATGAACTTCAGCGTCGTGAGTACGACCAGGTTGAGAGTGTTTTCAACGATCTACTGGTTGCCTGTCGGGAGCTCCATGACGGGAAACTAAGGGGCAATCTCATCCCTAAAGATCATGAGGTACTGGAGCGTTTCTCTACCTTCAAAGGCATGAAGAGGCAGAGAGCCGATAGCAAGATTGAATGGCACAACGTAGACCATTGGCTTCACCTTCAGGAGCATCTGCGGAGTAGCCTGGATTCACTCAAAAATACCCGAGTAACAACAACGTCTGTTGAGCCGGTTGGAGAGGACGTGCTCAAAGCTAGGCGTGCTTCAGACGTGCGCCGAAAACTAATTGGAAGGCTGATAGATGAGTGGCCTGTTCAGGTCGGGCCTGACGCCCATGCGTCGCTTCACGCACATCTGGCCCAGCAGATCAGCGACTACGAAATTGCTGACCTAGTGGAAGGCATGTCTTGGCTAAAGCACCGAGAGGACATTGTGCTAACCCCTCGATTTCAGTTAGGGGTGATTGAGGACGACAGGCAGAAGTTGACCTATTACAAATTGAGGATCGAGGAGCAGGGTAGTGAGACAACAGCTTAGCCAAGCCATCTACAAAGAGTTGATGTCGGGGAAGGTGATCAACAAAGACACCTACGAGAATGGTGAAATAAAACCCAACCCGCTCTTCGAAGAGATGCTCAATAACTACGATCAGAGCTACAAGCCCTTGTACTTGAACATCGGGTTTGAGTTGGTGATGCGGAATGGCTTTATCTACATCCGTTCAGTCGAGCGCGATGAGGAGTACAGCGAGGTGGTCAGGAAAATACAGGTTCTGCTGTTGATCCTTGCTCGCGGACTGCATGAACAGGGCTACCAGCTAGATATTCTGCGCGACGGGGAAGCTGGTGTGTCTGATGGGATCATGGAGGAGATCGGGAAGGGAGAAGACAAACAAGATGTCATGTCTGCCAGCAACATGAAAGGGGAGGCTCTTACATCTGCAGTTAGGAAAAATCTCGAGCAGCGTGGGATCGCCTACAGGAATGCAAAAGGCAACCTGGTACTGACTCATGCTGGATTAGCGTTCTTTGACGACGTATTTAAGTACAGTAATGCTGAACCAGGTGCAGTTATGGTGGCTTGAGTTTCCGGCTTTATCAGTTGGTAGATGGTTTCTTTACCCTCCATCACATCCTCGACATAGATACCACCAATGCCTGGAGATGCTCAGAATTCAGCTCCATTAGGCCGTCATGCCGATTACTCGGCCAGGAAAACCTCCTCTGATGCAGACGCCGTGCCGCCAACCAAACGCCCAGTCCGTCGTGCACCAACACCTTCATGCGATTGCCTCGGCGGTTGGCAAAGAGATAAGCACTGAATCGTCCCCGGTTTAGTAGACGCTTTGAGTGCCTGCTTTTGGCTCATTGCCAGCGGCTGAGTCGCCGCTACTTTTTAAGACGTGCGACTGGCAACTGCTGGCCGACTTTTGCCGGTCATGATGGGCAGAAATTGAGCCAAATAGCGCGCTCGGCGATGTAATACGAAACTATGATTACTCAGTACCGAAAATGCCGACTTATGAAGTCGGTAGCAATCGGGATGCGGCTTCTTTCCGCTTAGTAGTCGGCAGGGATCAAGGGGGATATGTCGACTAGCTCAGTCGGATCGCCCTCGATCAATAAGGCCCGCCAAGGCTGACGCTTTCAGGCCCAACTGAACATCTGAGTGAGGTCGGCGAAAAAGCTGATGGCTTGCCGGTGAGCGCCGCGGTTGACCACGGCGCGGATCAGCGCCCGAACATCGTGTTCGGAAACATCGTTCACCGCGCTCTTGCCGAGTGCTGGCAAAAGGTTCTTGTTAAAGCGTCGTTGCAACTCGGCATTGCCGTCTTCGCGCGACGCCATCCAGCAGCCAGGCCTTGGCCAGATCTTGGACGATCAGCGTTTGCACCTTCGACGTGTTTACTTGTTCGGCCTCGACGTTGGCCGCGGTATAGGCCTGTGCCTTGGCCGTTTTCTTGTGTTCGTTGGGATTGATCTGCTCATCGATGAGCGCCCTGGCCTGGTTACGCGCCTTGCGGATGTCTGTCAGGGATTTGCGCGGCCAGGATCCGCAGGAGTACTCTTTGTCCTGGTCGCCCCAGCGATACCGATAGAAACAGCTGACCTACACACCGTCCTTACGCATTGAGATTCGACCGGCCAGATTGCCATCCTCCCGCAGGATTCGACCGACATCGTTGGCGGTCAGCGACTCGAGTTCTTTTATGGTGATTTTGGCCATGAAATCGGTTCCCCCTACTTTTCCCCCCACAAAAACGTCTGCTCTTGATGGACGTTACTGGACTTTTGTGTAGCAGAGCTCCGCTGAAACTCAAGTAAATACTAGCTTTGAATATTCCAGAGTGAAATTTTGAAAGCTTTCAAGAAGTATGAAAAAGGAGATGGGGTGCTAGGGGTCGAGTGTTCGAATCACTCCGTCCCGACCATATCTTTCAATGACTTAGCCCAATCTACCCAGGTTGGGCTTTTTCATGCCCAAAAAATATCCCACGACTCCCACCCGTGCTCACACCCATGCGCTACGCAACGGCAATGGAAGCCAATCAAAGCGTCCCCTGTACCCTGTACAACCCTGATCGGCTAGCCGGCGTACTCGACTGAAACGGCAGGTGTCTCCACTGCTTGGTGTGGCTTGATACATCGCGTCGGCTGCTTTAGCGAGATGCGCTCCGACGATGCTGTCGTTGTGGAGGCAGAGCAGTAGGTTGGCTCATAAACTGCTGGCGGCGGCTTTGAGATCCGCTGCTGACGCGAAGGCTGTTAGGCGAAGAAAAAATATTGGCGATGAGGCATGTTCACCGCGGATTTTCCGCCTGATCCTTTTCATAGCGCGCATAGCCATCGACAAAAAATAGGGGTGGAGCCTGTCCCTTTTTTTCACCTCGCCTGTCATTCCAGGCAAGTGAACATAATCGAGAGCTTCCCCAATGCCCGTCGTCCGCCCCTTGCGCTTGCGCCCGTTGCTGAAACTGAGTTTGCTGCTGAGCCTGAGTACCAGCCCGTTGTTCGTCCCCGTCAGTTATGCCGAAGACAGCGCGCCGCGCCGCAGCTACCAGGTGCCGGCCGGCAGCCTGAGCGCGGCGTTGACCCGGTTTGCCGGGCTGGCGGGGGTTAATTTGTCGGTGGACCCGGCGTTGGTCAGCGGGCGCAGCAGCCAAGGCCTGACCGGCGAGTATGGTGTGGAAGAGGGCTTTGCGCGCCTGCTGCAAGGCTCCGGCCTGCAACTGCAACCCATGGGCGAGCAGGCCTACATGCTGGTGCCCCAGCCGGATGGCAGCAGCCTTGAACTGGCGCCCACCTCCATCCTCGGCACCACCGGCCTGTATGACGGCGACAGCTATGCCGGCGGCCAGGTGGCGCGACGTGGCTCCCAGGGCTTGCTGGGCACCCGCGACTTTATGGAGACGCCCTTCAGCATCACCACCTACACCCAGGACACCGTAAAAAACCAGCAGGCGCGCACCTTGGGCGACCTCATAGCCAACGACCCCTCGGTGCGCGCCACCAACCCGGCCGGTGGGCGCTATGAGCAATTCACCATCCGTGGCTTCAGCCTGTTCAACAGCGATGTGGCTTACAACGGTCTGTACGGCGTACTGCCGACCTACAGCATCGATATGGAAATGGCCGACCGCGTCGACATCCTCAAGGGGCCGACCCAGTTGATCAACGGCATCTCGCCGCGAGGCAGTGTGGGCGGCGGTATCAATGTGGTGCCCAAGCGCGCCATCGACAAGGACATCACCTCATTCACCGGCACCTGGGCCTCCGACAGCCAGGCCGGCGGCGCGGTGGATGTGGGCCGGCGCTTTGGCGAGGATAACCAGTTCGGCCTGCGCTTCAACGGCGTGAAGCAGTCCGGTGATACCGAGTGGGATCACCAAAGCGTCGACCGTGAAATGGCCGTGCTCGGTCTGGACTTCCGTGGCGAGCGCCTGCGCCTCTCCACCGATATCGGCCACACCGAACGCGACACCGACGCGCCCCAAGAGCGCGTGCAAGTCGCCGCCGCCGCGCCGGTGCCCCGGGCCAGCGATGTGCGCCGCAACTATGCGCAATCCTGGAGCAAGGCACGCACCAACGACACGTTCGGCACGTTCAACGGCGAGTTCGATCTGAGCGATAACGTGATGCTCTATGGCGGCGTCGGCGTGCGCAAAAGCAGCCACGACTTCCTGCGCCACGCGGTGTCCGTCACCAACGCGGCCGGTGCGTTCAAAGTGCAGCCTCGGGACTTCACCCGCGATGAAAATGTACGCACCGCCACCGCTGGCGTGCGCAACTGGTTCCACACCGGGCCGGTGAGCCACGAGGTCAACCTGGCGGCCAGCTACTTCTATATGGATTTCACCAACGGCGGCGCGCGCTATGCAGAGGCATCGAGCAACCTGTACGACCCGGTGCAAACGCCGACACCTTCGACGCCTACGCGCCAGGACGCCAAGGTCTACACCGAAAACAAGTTCAGCGGCCTGGCGTTGTCCGACACCCTGGGCTTTTTCGACGATCGCCTGTTGCTCACCCTCGGTGCGCGCTGGCAGCGGGTCAAGGTCGACGACTGGAGCAATGGCGTTAAAGGCGACACCGCCTACGACGAAGAAAAAATCTCGCCCTCGGGCGGTCTGTTGTTCAAAGCCACCGACAAACTGTCGCTGTATGCCAACTACATGGAAGGCCTGAGCCAGGGCAAGATCGCGCCATCCACCTCGGTCAACGAAGATCAAATCTTCGCGCCGTTCATCAGCCGCCAAGTGGAAGTGGGCGCCAAGTACGACGCCGGTGCATTCGCGGTGACCGCCGCCGTGTTTCGCATCAAGCAGCCGGCCTACGAGACCAACGCCACCACCCGCGTGTTCGGTCCCAATGGCAAGCGCCAGAACGACGGGGTGGAGCTGAGTGTGTTCGGCGAGCCGCTCAAGGGCGTTCGCCTGCTGGGCGGCGTGATGTATATCGACAGCGAACTGAAAAACACCACTAACGGCACCTTCGACGGCAACCGTGCGCCGGCCACGCCCAAGTACAACGTCAACCTCGGTGCCGAATGGGACGTACCGACCCTCGAAGGCCTGACTCTGACTACCCGCGGCATCCACTCCAGTTCCCAGTACCTGGACCAGTCCAACGTCAAGGAAATCGACGCCTGGAACCGAATCGACGTCGGCGCCCGTTACGCATTCAAGGTGGACGACAAACACATCACCCTGCGCGCCAACGTGGAGAACGTCGCCGACAAACGCTACTGGAGCTCGGCAGGCGCTTCGGACGACAGCGAGCCGGGGCTGACCCTGTCGACACCGCGGACGTATCTGCTGTCGGCTACCGTCGACTTTTAACGCCCGGCGCGGGCTGCAACGGGTTGGCAAAAGGGGGTGAGCGCGGTCGGGCTGCCTGACCGAGCGCTCCTCCCCAGGCGTGTTACTGGCACTGTTCTGCTCACAATCGGTGCCATCTGTGAGCCATTTGGTAGCACACCTCCACACACGGCAGCCCTTGTTAACCGACGGGGCGTGCCGCTGTTTCGTGCAAAATCAGTCTCTTAAACATTGCCTGGTGCAGCTGGCACATATCCTGCTGTGTTTGTATCCGTGGATAATTGGATACAAAAATACAAAAGGTGACGCTGATGCAATTTGCTCCCGCTTACGTTGACCGTCAGCCGCTGACCGCCGAGGAGGAGGCTTACAACTTCCTGCTCGACGCCATCTGCGGCGGTCGCTTGCGCAAGGGCGATCGCCTGATCGCCGAAGACATCGCCAGCGAGATCGGCATGAGCCGTATGCCGGTGCGCGAAGCGTTTCGCCGTCTGGATGCCCAAGGACTGGTGACTTTGCGTCCCAACCGTGGCGCGATTGTCAGTGGCCTGGACATTGATGAGTTGCACGAAGTCTTCGAGATGCGCAGCGCCCTGGAAGGGCTGGCGGTACGCGTGGCAGTAGGCCGCATCGGCGAGCGTCAGTTGGCGGCGCTGGAGCGTCTGCTGGATGAAATGGATGACTACCGCGATGAGAGCGCCGAGTGGGTCAGCCGACACCGCGCCTTCCACGAATACCTGTGCAGCCTCAGCGGCAGGCCGCGTTTGATGAAGCAGATTTCGGCGTTGTATTCCCTGGTCGAAGCGCCGATGCGGCTGTGGCTGCAGCACGGTGAAAAACCCCTAAGCGCGCGCCAGGAGCACTCGGTGATCCTGGAGGCGATTCGTGCCGGCGATGCCGCGCGCGCCGAGGCCGTGGTGCGTGAGCACATCGAAGGCACCGTGCCGGCGCTGATCCAATTCCTGCAAACAGAACAATAAGATCCACTGTGTTTTGACGTTGAGTCCTGCCCCGTTTTTCCACGAACTGGAGTGTCTGGTCATGCATAAACACCGCGCCTTGCTGGTGGCTGTCTCCCTCGGTCTGTGCACGCAATGGGCCGTTGCCGCGCCCCAGGTGCCGGAGCGATTGCGCAACGTCGACAAACTCACTTATTGCTCAGGCATGGATTCACCGCCCCTGGTCTCCTTCGATGAGTCTCAGAAACCCCGGGGGCTTACCGTGGACCTGGGCTTGGAAATCGCTAAGCGCCTGGGCGACAAGCAGGTGCAGTGGAAGGTGATTCCGTTCTCGGGGCTGGTGCCGGCGTTACTGGCCCAGCAATGCGACATGATCGTTGATCAGCTGTTCGACAAGCCCGAGCGGCGGCAAGTGATCGACATCGTCAACTACATGTATTCCAGCCAATCGGTGGTGGTGCCCAAGGGCAATCCCAAGGGCATCAAGACGCTGGACGACTTGTCCGCGCACAAAGTTGCTGTGCTCAACGGCTCCACCATCAAAACCCTGCTGGACACGCAGAACGACAGCCTGACCAAGGCCGGCAAGCCACCGATGAAACTGGTGGTGTACAACACCGACACCGACGCCTTTCAGGCCCTGCGCATCAGCCAGGTGGACGCCTATGGCACCACCGTGGAAACCGCCGGTTATTACGCGGCGATGGCCCCGGACCTGTTTCAGGAGGGCGTGCCTGCGTTCAGCCGCATCCTCACCGGCCTGGGCATGCGCAAGGATGACCCACAACTGACGGCCGCCGTGCAGCAGGTGATCAGCGATATGCGCAGCGATGGCAGCTATGTGCAGTTACTGAACAAGTGGCATGTCAGCAGCGACACACTCGACTGAGGTCCGCCGCGATGAACTTCAATTGGGATGTGTTCTGGCAGTACCTATTGCAGCCCAGCGGGGTGTACCTCACCGGGCTGTGGCTGACCTGCCTGATCAGTGTGCTGGCCATGGCGCTGGGGTGTGTGCTGGGCCTGGCGGCGGCGTTGTTGCGGCTGTCCGGCAACCCGTTGCTGCACCTGCCGGTACGCTTTTATGTGTGGCTGATGCGCGGCACGCCGTTACTGGTGCAGATCGTGTTTCTGTACACCGCATTGGCGGCGGGCGGGATTTTCCGCTTCGAGGACATCGAGCTGTTCGGCTTGATCGTCCCCGGCAATATCCAGGCGGCGATCATTGCCCTGGGCCTGAACGAAGGCGCGTACATGGCCGAAATCATCCGCGCCGGTATCGGTGCGGTAGACAAGGGCCAATACGAAGCCGGACGTTCCCTGGGCATGGGCTTCGCCAAGTTGATGCGGCGCATTGTGCTGCCCCAGGCGTTTCGCGTGATCGTGCCGCCCCTGGGCAATGAGTTCAACGTGATGCTCAAGAACACCACCTTGGTCAGCGTGATCGGCGTGCAGGAGCTGCTGCTCAGCACTCAGATGATCACCTCGGCGACGTTCCGCGTGTTCGAGTTGTACTTGGTGGTCGCGTTGTACTTCCTTACGCTGACCACGCTGTGGGGCTTTTTCCAGCGCTGGCTTGAAGTGCGCTTCAGCCAGTCCGACCGGCCGTCTGCACCGCCGCCGGCAGCCAGCCGCATGTTCGGTCGCAGTACCCTGAAACTGCTGAGGGGACGTTAACCATGGCGCATCAAAGTGAAGAACTGATCATTGAGGCGCTGGATATCCACAAATCGTTCGGCGCGCTGCAGATCCTCAAAGGCATCTCCCTGCAAGTGCGGCGCGGCGAAGTGGTGGTGCTGATCGGCGCCTCCGGTTCCGGCAAGACCACGTTTATCCGCTGCATCAACCTGCTGGAGGACATCCAGGGCGGGCGCATCCGCGTCAACGGCCGCGCCATGGGCTACCGCGAACGCAGCGACGGCAGCCTGGTGCGCGATTCGGAGCGCAACATCGCCCGTCAGCGCCGCGACATCGGCATGGTGTTCCAGCGGTTCAACCTGTTCCCCCATATGACCGCGCTGGAAAATATCATCGAGGCGCCGATCCAGGTGCTGGGCACCCCGCGTGCCGAAGCGTTGGAACAGGCGCGCGGTTTGCTTGCGCGGGTGGGCCTGGCGGACAAGGCCAGCCACTACCCGTCGATGCTCTCCGGGGGCCAGCAGCAACGGGTAGCGATTGCCCGCGCGCTGGCAATGAAACCCCAGGCCATGCTGTTCGACGAACCCACCAGCGCCCTTGACCCGGAAACCGTCGGCGAAGTGCTGCAAGTGATGAAAGAACTGGCCGAGGAGGGCATGACCATGGTGGTGGTGACCCATGAAATGGGCTTTGCCCGTGAGGTGGCTGATCGCGTGGTGGTGCTCGATCAGGGCGAACTGATCGAGCAAGGGCCACCGGAACAGATCTTCAGCCATCCCAGCCACCCGCGTACCCGAGCGTTTCTCAGTCGCGTGCTCTGAACGCACGCCAACCCCCCGTATTCAAGAGCCTTTGCCATGTTGAAATTCTCTGCCCATGAGTACCCCTATCCGTCGCAACGTCAAAGTGTGTTCGCCCATCGCGGCATGGTAGCCGCGTCCCAGCCCCTGGCCGCTCAGGCCGGTATTGAAGTCATGCAGCAGGGCGGCAATGCCATCGATGCCGCCATCGCCACGGCGGCGGCGCTCACCGTAGTTGAACCCACCGGCTGCGGCCTGGGGGGCGATGCGTTTGCGCTGGTCTGGTGCAAAGGCCAACTGCACGGTCTGAACGGCAACGGCCATGCGCCGGCAGCGTTGAGTATCGAGGCGGTCAAGGCAGCCGGCTACGAGCGTATGCCGCTGTACGGTTGGACGCCGGTGACGGTGCCTGGCTGCCCGTCGGCCTGGGCGGAGCTGTCGCAACGCTTCGGCAAGTTGCCCTTCGCTGCGCTGCTGCAACCGGCCATCCGCTTGGCACGGGATGGTTTTCCAGTGTCGCCGGTGGTTGCCCATCAATGGCAACTGGCCGTGAACGAATTCAGCCCCCATCGCGACCCGGTGCTCGATGCCTGGTTCGACACTTTCCTCATTGATGGGCGCGCGCCCAAAACCGGCGAGATATTCCGCAATCCGGCCCAGGCCCGCACGTTGGAGGAACTGGCCGTCACGCGCTGTGAAAGTCTGTATCGCGGCGCCCTGGCCGAGCGCCTGGACGCGCATGCCCGCGCCACTGGCGGTTACCTGCGCGCCAGCGATCTCAAGGATTACCGCGCCCAATGGGTGGAGCCGATCCACATTAACTATCGCGGCGTCGACGTCTGGGAGATCCCCCCCAGCGGCCAGGGACTGGTCGCGCTGATGGCGCTGAAAATCCTCGAAGGTTTCCACTTCGATCACCGCGACAGCCCACAGACCTGGCATCGTCAGCTTGAAGCCATGAAGCTGGCCTACAGCGACGGCCTGCATTACATCACCGACCCGCTGCACATGCGCATGGCGGTGGACGACCTGCTCAGCGACCGCTACAGCAGCCGTCGCCGCGCGCAGATCGGCGAGCAGGCGCAACCGCCCAAACCAGGCGACCCGCACGCCAGCGGCACGGTGTACCTGGCCACCGCCGACGCCGAAGGCAACATGGTCTCGTTCATCCAGAGCAACTACCACGGCTTCGGCTCCGGCGTGGTACTGCCCGACAGCGGCATCGCCCTGCAGAACCGTGGCCAGGAGTTCAGCCTCGACGCCACCCACGCCAACTGCCTGGCTCCCGGCAAGAAAACCTTCCACACCATCATCCCTGGCTTCCTCACCCAAAACGGCCAGGCCCTCGGCCCATTCGGCGTGATGGGCGGTTACATGCAGCCCCAGGGGCACGTGCAGATGGTGATGAATCTGGTGGACTTCGGCCTCAACCCCCAGGCCGCGCTGGATGCACCGCGCTGGCAATGGTTGGGCGATATGAATGTCGGCGTCGAGCACGGCGCTTCTCGCGAGTTGGCAAATGCCCTGGCGCGGCGCGGTCACCAGGTGCAGATCGCCAGCGACCTCACCGATTACGGGCGCGGGCAGATCATCCTGCGCGACCCACACAGCGGGGTGTTATGCGGCGGCACCGAGCCGCGGGCGGATGGGCATATCGCGGTGTGGTAAGACACACCATTTGCGGCTCATGGGCATTTTGGATAGGGTGCATACCTGCCCCCCAGGATGCCCCCATGACCGATCCCGCTCCTAAAACCCGTCGCGCCCCCAAAGGTGAAAAACGCCGCGAAGAGCTGCTGGACGCGGCCTTGCAGGTGTTTTCCCGCGAAGGTTACAGCGGCGCGTCCGTGGCGCGGGTGGCGGCGGTTGCCGGTCTCTCGGTGGCGGGGTTGCTGCATCACTATCCCAGCAAGATCTCGTTGCTGATGGGCGTGCTGCAACGGCGTGACGAGATTAATCAGCGGATCGCCGATCAAGTGCGCGCCGAGAAGACGCTGTGCGGGTTGCTCGGCAGCCTGCGGGCGATCAATGCCGCGAACGCCAATGCGCCGGGGGTAGTGCGCGCGTTCACCATTCTCAATGCCGAAAGCCTGCTCGATGCACAGCCGGCCTGGGCCTGGTTCCAGCAACGCTATGAGGGGATCCAACGACGTTTGCAGGGACAGTTCGCCGATCTGGTGGCGGCGGGAGAAGTGCGCAGCGATGTGGACATCCCTGGGCTGGTTGAAGAAATCCTGGCCATGATGGATGGCCTGCAGATCCAGTGGCTGCGGTTTCCCGAGCGGGTGGACCTGGTGGCGCGCTTCGATACCTACCTTGCGCGGGTCGAAGCGGCCATCAGAACCTGAGTCGAACGCGGGTCAAGTGTGGGGGGGCGTAAGCCCTGCCACACCCGACCGCGCTGGATCAGTTGCCCGCAGCGCTGCCCTGGCTGCTGTCATCACTCATGTCGTAACCATCACCGTCGCTGGTGCCGCTGTCGCCTTGGTTTTGATGCAGCACGCCGCCGGTCTTGACCGTCGATTCACGCAACGTCGAGTTCAGCGCCGAACGTGGCAGCGGGTTGCTGGTGCCGGTCGACAGTTCCTGGCGGAACGGGTTGACCAGCTTGGCGTTCAGGCGAGTGTCCTGGGACGACGCGCCCACCGACAGGGTGAAGCTGTCGGCATCCACCACCCAGTGCTTGCTCGCCACGTCGTAGTAGGCCAGCGAGCGGTCATTGAGCTCGATGGTGACGCGCTTGCTTTCGCCCGGCTTGAGGAACACTTTTTTGTAGCCCTTGAGTTCCTTCAGCGCGCGTTCGACTTTCGGGTTGTTCTGCCCCACATACAATTGCGCCACTTCGGCGCCGCCCACCTTGCCGGTGTTGGCCAGGTCGAACGAGACTTTGATCGGCGCACCGGCCACCGCCACACCAGGGGTGACGCTGATATTGCTGTAGCCAAACGTGGTGTACGACAAGCCGTAGCCGAACGGGTAGAGCGGTTTGATGCCCTTTTTCTCGTAGCCGCGATAACCCAGGAACAGGTCGTCCTTGTAGCTCATCTCGTCCAGGGTTTCCTGGTTGTCGAACTTGGGGAAGGTCGCGTAGATCGGGTTGTCTTCGATATTGCGTTCGATGCTGATCGGCAGTTTGGCCGACGGGTTGACCTTGCCCAGCAGGATCTCCGCCAACGCCTGGCCACCGTTCTGCCCAGGGTAGAACGCATGCAGCGCGGCCGGCACTTGATCGACCCAGTCGCTCATCTTCAACCCGGTGCCGCCGTGCAGGGTGACGACGGTGTTCGGGTTGACCTTGGCGATGCTCTGGATCAGCAGGTTCTGATATTCCGGCAGATCGAAGCTGTGGTCGAAGCCTTCGCCTTCGTACTCGTTGCTGTTACCGGCCGCGACCAGTACCGCGTCGTAGTTGGCCAGGTCCTTTGGCGCCACCAACGAAGCCCAGCTCATCTGCACGCCCACCAGGCCGCCCATGGTCGAGAGGTAGCCATTGCGACGCGAGTATTCCAGCTTGATGTTGACCGGTTTGCCGGCCTCCAGCTTGACCTTGGCAAACACCGGAATGGTCGGCGGGATGCTGTTGTTGGGCAGCGGCTTGCCGTCGCCGTTATCGAGGACTTTCTGGCCGTTCACGTACAGGCGCACCGCACCGTCGGCGCGCACCTTGAACACCTGCTCGCCGCTGACCGTCGGGGTAATCTGGCCGCTGTAGCGGATCGATGTGGCGGCGGTATCGCCGTTGACCGGCAGGCTGTCGGTGGACCAGTCCAGGTCGACATGCTGGTCGGTGCGGCGCGCGGCCGGGTCGCCGGACCAGTTGGCGTTGCTGAAGAACTCGGTCTTCAGGCCCTTGACCGGGTTGCCGTCGCTGTCGGCGTGGGTCCAGGTCGAGGTGGCCGGGTCCAGGGATAGGCCGTCGATAAACTCCACCTTGGCGCCCGGCGCCAATTGCTGCAGGCCGCTCAGCTCGCTGATGTAGTTGGCTGCCATTACGTTGGCACTGCCGAAACCGGTGGGCGGCGCGTACTTGGCAAGGCTGCCGACCACGGCGATGCGCTTGACCTTCTTGGCATCCAGCGGCAGCAGGTTGTTCTGGTTCTTGAGCAGCACAATGCCTTCGCGCGCGGCATTCAGCGCCACGCGGTTGCTGGTGGCGCTGTTCATATTGTGGCTGGTCAACGGCGCCTTGCTGTCGAACTTGTACAGGTAGATCTGCTTGAGGATGCGCCGCACTTTGTCATCAATGGTCGCGCTGCTCAGTTCGCCGCTGTCCAGGTACGGCTTGAGCACCGTGCTGTTCATCTGGTAGCCCATCATGTCCAGATCGGTGCCGGCCTGGGCTGCGGGCAAGCCATCGACCACCGCGTTGTAGTCGCTCTGCACAAAGCCCGGATAGCCCCATTCGGTTTTCAGAATGTCGTGCATCAGGTGCTTGTTCTGGCAGGCGAACTCGCCGTTCACTTTCTGGAAGGCGCACATCATCATCGCGACTTTGCTGTTCTTGGACGCGGATTCGAACGGCGGCAACGTCATCTCGCGCAGCACGCGTTCGCTGATGATTTCATTGAGGTGGAAGCGGTTGCTTTCCTGATCGTTGGCGGCGAAATGCTTGGCATTGGCCCACACGCCACGGGACTGGATACCGTTGATCAACGCAGGACCCAGGCTGGCCCCGAGGAACGGGTCTTCACCGGACAGGTACTCGAACGCGCGGCCGCTGTACGGCATGCGGTACAGGTTCACACCGGGGCCGGTGACGAACTGATAGCCGCCGCTGGCGGTGTCATAACCCAGCGCCCGGCCCAAGTCGATGGCGCGGCGCGGGTTCCAGCTGGCTGCCAGGTTCGGGCCCGACGGGTACACCACGCCCTGGGCATTGCCTTCGCTGGTGTAGCGCACGCCCACGCCACCGTCGGCGCCGTGGATCTGCGGAATGCCGTACTGGCTCAGGGGTTTGACGTCCCAGCCACCGATACCGCCGATGTAGGCAAGTTTTTCCTCCATGGTCATCTTTGCCAGGGTTTTATCCGCCGCTTTTTCCGCGCGGCTCATTCGGCCCTCGTCCAGCGCCGGGCTGGTGCCCGCATGCACTTGGGACACGGCCAGGGCCAGCAGGGCGAGCGCCGACTGCGCCCCGATCTTTTTGCGTTTACTCATGGGTCTCTCCGACAACAACAGTTCAATCAATAGGCGCGTTAAACAACAGGGTTTGCTGCGCGCTCATCACTTTTTTAAAGGCAATAGTTGCCCAGATCGCAATTTTTAGCCGATGGCTAATTGCAACTACTTGGCGAAATTCGCGAGTGTATTAGTTGGAAATTGTATTAATTATTCTTGTGGATGGTGTCTATGCGATATCACGCGATGGCATTTTGAATCGCAAAAACGTCACAATTAAGGCAATTCTTGCGCTTATAAGTCAAATAAAAGCTATTTTTTGCGCAAAATAAGAAATAATTTCTTACGCTTTGGAACTTACGCTAAACCTACAAGTCGATTGGTTTAAGAAAATATATGCAGTCATGGCGAACTAATGGCGTTGCCCGATAGTTCTAAAGTGCCATGTTTCATACAGGCTGTAACACTTCCTGCTTTGGTGTAGGGTCTTGAACTTAGTCAAGGCGCCGCTTGAGCCGAACGCTGTTTTTATCTGGAGAATATTTATGAAAGTTTCCCTGTTGGGTGCCGGTATTGTGCTGGGCGTTGCATTGAGTGGCGCGGCCATGGCCGCCGACTCCACCGATGCAGATGCCCAGTCTGGCGCTGCCGATTCCACGGTGCTGACCCAGACCCACGATGCCAAAGCCGCCAAGAAACAAAAGGCCGAAACCACCAAGGGCGGTCGCCCACTGAACAGCAGCCACCAGGCCGCGCCGAAAACCTCGAACTAACGGGAAAACCGATCGCCTGTGGGAGATGGCAAGCGCCATTCCCACAGGCCTGTTGAACATAGTCCCTCACATAGCCCCTCAGACCGTCACCCATGTCCAACCCTTCAACGCCCATCGATGCCTGCCAGACCCCCCTCCCGGAGACCGACCAGGTCTGCGCCTGGCTGATGCGGCACGCCGGCCTGAAAACCGTCGATCTGGAGCGCGCTCGCCGTCTGGCCCAGGCGTCCGCCGACGACGAATTGCTCGGCCTGCTTACGCGTCTGGGGCTGGTTTCCGAAGTCGAACTGGCGCGCGCCTGGGCCCAATTGCTCGGCGCGCCGCTGCTGTTGGCCGAGGCCGCGCCCGCGCTGCTTGATCCGTTACCGGTGTTGACCGAGCGCTTTATGCGTCATTACCAAGTGGTGCCGGTGGGGTGGCAAGAAGGCGGGCTGACGGTGCTGTCGGCCAACCCGGCGCAACGCTACGCGTTCCAGGCCCTGGCCTATGCCTGCGGCGTGCCGGTGTGGCTGGCGGTGGGGCCGCGCACCGAAGTCGATACCTTGATCGAGCGCTATTACGGCCAGGGCCGTTCGACCATGGGCACCTTGATCGAAAACCTCGATGAGCAGGGCGGCGCCTTGGAAGACATCGAACACCTCAAGGACATGGCCTCCGAAGCGCCGGTGATTCGTTTGGTCAACCTGATCCTGCAACGCGCCGTCGAGCAGCGCGCCTCGGACATCCATATCGAACCGTTCGAGAACCAACTCAAGGTGCGCTACCGCATCGATGGCGTGCTGCATGACGCCGAAGCGCCGCCGTCCAGCTCGTCGGCGGCGGTGATTTCCCGAGTAAAGATCATGGCGCGCCTGGACATCGCCGAGCGCCGCCTGCCCCAGGACGGGCGCATCATGCTGCGCATCCAGGGCAAGGAACTGGACCTGCGGGTGTCCACGGTGCCCACCAGTTTTGGCGAGTCGGTGGTGATGCGTTTGCTCGACCGCCAGACCGTACGCTTCGACTTCCAGAGCCTGGGCTTCGACGGCGAGCGCCTGCAAACCTTTCTCGATGTGCTGGAGCGGCCCCACGGCATTCTGCTGGTCACCGGCCCGACCGGCTCGGGCAAAACCACCACGTTGTACACCGCGCTGTCGCGGCTCAATACCGCCGAACGCAAGATCATCACCGTGGAAGACCCGGTGGAATACCAACTCGAAGGCATCAACCAGATCCAGGTCAAACCCGCCATCGGCCTGGATTTTGCCGGTGCGTTGCGCTCTATCGTGCGTCAGGACCCGGACGTGATCATGATCGGCGAGATCCGCGACCTGGAGACCTGCCGCATCGCGATCCAATCGTCGTTGACCGGGCACCTGGTGCTGTCGACCCTGCACACCAACAGCGCGGCGGCGAGTATCACGCGCCTGCTGGATATGGGCGTAGAGAGCTACCTGATCGCCTCGACGGTCAACGGCATCCTCGCCCAGCGCCTGGTGCGCCGCCTGGACCCGGCCACGCGCGTAGCCTTCGAAGCACCGCCTGAATTGATCGCGGAACATGGCTTGGATCGCCTGACGGACCGACGTCCGATTGTGCTCTATCGCCCCGGCATTGGTGGTTATCGCGGCCGCAGCGCGATCACCGAATTGCTGGTGATGAATGACGAACTGCGCAGCCTGCTGATGCGCCAGGCCGACGCTGCCACCCTCGAACAGGCGGCGCGCCGCAGCGGCCTGCGTACCCTGCACGAAGAAGGCTTGCGCCAGGCGCTGGCCGGCATCACCTCGCTGGAAGAAGTGCTGCGCGTCACGCGTGGGGAGGGCACGTGAGCCTGTTCAAATACCGCGCGCTCGATGCTCAGGGTGCGCCGCACAACGGCACCCTCGACGCGAAGGATCAGCCCACTGCCGTGACCCTGCTGCAAAAGCGCGGCCTGCTGGTGCTGCAGGTCGAGCCAGCGGGCCTCAGTGGCCTGCATAAAGCCCTGGGCCGTGGCCAGCTCAACGGCGCCGCCCTGGTCAGCTTCACCCAGCAACTGGCCACGTTGCTCGGCGCCGGGCAACCCTTGGAGCGCGCCCTTGGCATTCTGCTCAAGCAACCCGGCCAACCGCAGACCCGCGCGCTGATCGAGCGCATCCGCGAACAGGTCAAGGCCGGCCAGCCGTTATCCAAAGCCCTGGAAGCAGAGGGCGGGCAGTTCTCGCCGCTGTACCTGAGCATGGTGCGCGCCGGCGAGGCGGGCGGGGCCCTGGAAAACACCCTGCGTCAACTCAGCGACTACCTGGAACGCAGCCAGTTGCTGCGAGGCGAAGTGATCAACGCACTGATCTATCCGGCGTTTCTGGTGGTCGGCGTACTCGGTTCCCTGGCGCTGCTGCTGGCCTATGTGGTGCCGCAATTCGTGCCGATTTTCAAAGACCTTGGCGTGCCGATCCCGCTGATCACCGAAGTGATCCTGGGCCTTGGGCAGTTTCTCGGGGCCTATGGATTAGCCGTGCTGGCCGGCCTGATCGTAACGGTCTGGGTCCTGGCCGCGCGTCTGCGCGACCCCCAGCGCCGCGAACGCTATGACCGTCGCGTGCTCGGCCTGCGCGTTATCGGCCCGTTGCTGCAACGGGTCGAAGCCGCACGCCTGGCGCGCACTCTCGGCACCTTGCTCAGCAACGGCGTGGCCCTGCTGCAAGCATTGGTGATTGCGCGGCAGGTCTGCACCAACCGCGCCTTGCAAGCCCAGGTGGCCCAGGCCGCCGAGTCGGTCAAGGGCGGCGGCACCCTGGCCAGTGCGTTCGGCGCCGAGCCGCTGCTGCCGGACCTGGCCCTGCAAATGATTGAAGTCGGCGAACAGGCCGGCGACCTGGACGGCATGTTGCTCAAGGTCGCCGATGTGTTCGACGTCGAAGCCAAGCGCGGCATCGACCGCTTGCTGGCCGCGCTGGTGCCGTCGCTGACCGTGGTCATGGCGGTGCTGGTGGCGGTGATCATGTTGGCGATCATGCTGCCGCTGATGAGCCTGACCAGCAATATATGAACCCACAAGGACCCACTCCCATGCGCCATACCCGATTCAAACCCGCCCGCCGCCAGGGCGGTTTTACCTTGCTGGAAATGCTCGCCGTGATCGTGCTGCTGGGCATCGTCGCGACCATCGTGGTGCGCCAGGTCGGCGGCAACGTGGACAAGGGCAAGTACGGCGCGGGCAAGGCCCAATTGGCCAGCCTGAGCATGAAGATCGAAAGCTATGGCCTGGACGTCGGCTCGCCGCCCAAGACCTTGCAGCAATTGGTCGACAAACCTGCCAACAGCGCCGGCTGGGCCGGTCCGTATGCCAAACCGTCGGACCTCAAAGACCCGTTCGGTCACGCCTTCGGTTACCGCTTCCCCGGCGAACACGGCGCCTTCGACCTGATTTTCTACGGCCAGGACGGCCAGCCCGGCGGCGATGGTTACAGCGCCGACCTGGGCAACTGGGAATAACCCATGCCCGCCCGCCAACGCGGCTTTACCCTGCTGGAAATGCTGGTGGTGATCGTACTGATCAGCGTCGCGGCCGGCTTGGTAGGGTTTGGCCTGCAACAGGGCCTGCGCGCGGCAAAGGAACGCCAGGTGGTAGGGCAGATGGTTGAAGCGCTGCGCAGCACGCGGGCGCGGGCGATTGTCAGCGGCGCCACGCAAAGCACGCTGTTCGACTTGAACACACTCAGCTTCCAAGCTCCGGATCGCCCACCCAAACACTGGCCCGCCGAGCTGCAAGTGACCCTGCACACCGCCGAGCAGGCCGGCTCCGCGATTGAGTTCTACCCCGACGGCAGCTCCACCGGCGGTCATCTGCTACTGGCCCACGGCACGCGGCGTTGGCGCATCGATATCGGCTGGCTGACCGGCAGCGTGCAATCCAAGGCGTTGCCATGAAAAACCAAGGCGGTTTCACTTTGTTGGAAATGCTCGCCGCGCTGCTGTTGATGGCCCTGTGCAGCACGGTGCTGCTGGTCGCCTTTGGCCAAAGCGCACGTTCGTTGCTGCAAGTGACCCACAGCGACCGCCTCAGCCACGCCGCCCTTAGCGTGATGGACCAGGAAGCCTCCGGGCCCCTCGCCAACGGCGTGCGCCAGGGCGAACTGGACGGCATCGCCTGGCAGTTGCGTATCGCCCAACAACCCGGACGCCTCGGCCAGCCGCATTTGTTTCGCCTCGACCTGACCGTCAGCGAAGGCCCGCGCAGCGCGCAATTCAGCACCTTGAAATTGCGCGGAGCGAGCCTGTGAACACACGACAACAGGGCTTCACCTTGCTGGAAATTCTTATCGTCATCAGCTTGCTGGGGGTGCTGCTGGTGCTGGTCGGGGGCGCGCTGCTGGGGGCCAATCGCGCGGTGCTCAAGGCACAGCGGTACACGCTAAGCCTGGATGAAATACGCGCGGCGCAGCAGTTTCTGCGTACGTCGATCAGCGAGGCGCTGCCCTTGGATGTTACCGAGGATGACAGCCAGACCGATGGCTTCTTTGTCGGCAGCGCCCAGCGCATGCAGTTTGTCGCAACCCTGCCCGGCGTGCTCGGCGGCGGCATCCAGCGCTTTACCTTGCAGTTGACCGGCGGCCAGGCGCAGCGCGATTTGCAGGTGGCGTTCGCGCGGTTTGAGTCGCCGGCCCAGGTCAGTGTGCCGGCCTCGCGGGGCGAGCCGCAGGTGTTGCTCAGCGATGTCGAAGACCTGCAATTGAGCTATCGCGGCCTGTCGCCCAAGGGCCAGCCGACCGGCTGGCTCAGTGACTGGCCATGGTCGCGGCGCTTGCCCCAGGCGGTGCGGATCGCCGCGCGGGTCAACGGCCCGGTGCCGTGGGTGACCCAAGTGATTGCGCTGCGCCTGAACCTATCCAGCGGGGCCGCGGAATGATCCGCCATCAACGCGGCGTCGCGTTGCTGCTGGTGCTGTGGGTATTGGCGTTGCTCAGCCTGCTGCTGGGCGGCCTGGCCGGTTGGGTGCAACTGGAAACGCGTCAGGCGGCGTGGCATCGCCAGCACACCCAGGCGGTGCTCGCGGCCGAAGCGGGTATCGCCCTGGCGATGCAGGCGTTCGCCGACCCGTTGCAGCGCAAACAGTGGATCGCCGATGGGCGCGAAATCCCATTGGTATTCGACGATGCGCAGCTGCGCGTCAGCCTGCGCAGCGAGCGCGGCAAGTTGTATTTGAACAGCGCCGAGGTGGCCGATTTTGCCCGCCTGGCCCTGGCCTGTGGTGCCAGCCAGGCCCAGGCCAACCAAGTGGCGCGGGACCTGGAGGTGCGTCGTAACCAGGGCCTGGCGCCGTTTCGCGTGGTGGAAGAACTGCGTCAATTACCGGGCATGACCCAGGCGCTGTACAGCGCACTCGTACCCGAGATCAGCCTGTGGAGCGGCCTCGACCGGCCTGACCCAGCCTTCGCCAGCGCCCTGATGCGCCGTGCCCTGAACCTGCCGCACCTGAGCGCGGTGGGCGCCGACCCCGGCGAGGTGCTGGTGATCGACAGCCACGCCGAACGGCCCGGCGGCTACCACGCCCGATTGCAGGCCACCGTGTTATTGAGCCCCGCGCAAGGCAGCGCCCAACCTTATCGAGTACTCCGTTGGCAAGAATGAATGACTTCCTCGCGGCGCGCCTGCAACCGCTTACGGCGCCCATCGCCCAGCGCTGGCGTGGCAGCCTGTTGCAACAGGGCTGGCGACTGTGGCTCAAGGAACTGCGTGGCTGCCTGCCGCGCTGGCTGTCGCTGCACGATATCCCCGACCGGCTCTACCACTGGCCACTGACCGCCGCCGTGCCGCCAGTGGTGGGGGAGGTGCGCCAGGTGCTGTTGCTGGCTCCGCAGGCGGTGCTGATGCAAACCCTGCGGCTGCCGCCGGCGACGGCGCGCAATCTGTCCACGGTGGTGGGTTATGAATTGGATCGCTTTACCCCGTTCGATGCGGACCAACTGTACTTCGTCGCCCGCCAGGAGCGCCGCATGCCGACCCATGTCGACGTGACCGTGGTGGCGATTTTACGTGAGCGTCTGGACCAGATCCTCAGCGACTGCGCCGCCCTGGGGTTGCAGCCCCATGCCGTGGATGTGCAGGACGCTGGGGGCAACGCCCTTGGCGTCGACCTGTTGCCGCCGCCGCTGCGCCGCCGTCAGCGTCCGGCCGGCAAGGGCTTGCAGCGCAGCCTGCCGTGGCTGTGCGGCGCCTTGATGATCGGCGCCATGGTGCTGTGGCTCGATGACCGTCAACGGGTTTTGGAGGCCATGCAGCAGAGCGTGCGCGAGCAAAAAGCGCAAGTGGCCGAAGTTCAAGCGTTGCGCCAGCAACTGCTTAATACCCGCGGCGCCGCGCAGTACCTGATCCGCCGCAAAATGGCGCAACCGCCGCTGTCGGCGCTGCTCAACGAACTGACCGCGTGCCTGCCGCCCGACACCTGGCTCGACCAGTTGGAAGTCAGCGACGGTGCCGAGGTGTCCTTCTCCGGCCAAAGCGCCAAGGCCAGCGCGCTGATCACTCGGATCAAAGGCTGCCGCAGCCTGGAAAACGCCCAGTTCGAAGGGGTGATCCAACCCGATGCGCAAACCGGCAAGGATCAGTTTTCCTTGCGCGCCCACCTGCACCAGGAGGCCGCTGATGCGCCGACCCCTGACACCCCGTGAACGCCGTGGCGCCGCCCTGATCGGCCTGGCTCTGGTACTCGGCGCCGTGTACTGGCTGTTGATCGACAGCTGGTTCGCCGGCCCCTTGCGCGCTATGGGCGAGCAAGCCGAGCAGTTACGCGAGCAACAACAACGCTACGCCGGGGTACTGCGCCAGGCCGACAGCCTGCGCCAACAGTTGGAGCAGGCGCGCCAGGACCCCACCAGCAGCACCAGCCTATTGCCCGGCGATGACCCCAGCGCGGTGGCCGCCGACTTGATGCAACGCATCGCCGACCTGATCAACAGCCGCGCCACTGTCGGCGGCGGTTGCAGCTTGACCCAACGCATGCCGATCACCCCGGAACAAGACGACAGCGAGCCCTATCGCCAGGTTAAAGTCAGCCTCACGCTTAATTGCGCCATCGAGCCGTTGACCGCGATTCTGTACGAGCTGGAATACCAGCGGCCGTTTCTGTTCGTTGATGAAATGAGCATTCGCCGCGCGCCGAGCGCGCCGGTCAGTGGCGGTGCCGGCAAGCTGGTGGTGCACCTGTTGGTGCGCGGCTACCTGCAACCGGCGAGCGCGCGGCAGGTGCAGCCATGATCAGTGTATTGCGCCCCCTCGAATGGGTATTGCTCGGCGTGGCCGCGCTGTTGGGCCTGCTGATGGCCGGCATTCTCAGCAGCATCGGCGACGCGCCCCAATGGCTGCCGGCGCCAGCGCCGGATGCGCGTACCCAGGCCGCGCCCAAGGTGCTGAATGCACCGAGTGCAAGTCTCGACAGCCTGGCCGGCACCTGGCAGGCGCCACTGTTCAGCCCGGATCGCAGCCCTGACCGCGCTGTCGGTCAGGCCAGTGTGTCCGGCTTTTCGAGCCTGGTGCTGACCGGCGTCCTTCTGGACGGCAACGTGCGGGTGGCGCTGCTCAAGCGCGCGGATGGCCCGCCGCTCAAAGTCCACCAGGGTCAGACCCTGCCCAACGGCTGGCGACTCGAACAGCTCACCCCACGCGACGCCCGTTTTGTGCTGGATGGCCGCACGCAAACCCTGAGCCTCAAAACCCCGCGTTTGCCGCCGCCGTCCATGACGCCCCCGATTACCCTTCCTCACGAGTCCACCCCTTGATCGATACTTTCCCTGGCGCTTTGCGCACCACTGCGTTTTGCCTGGCCACCGCCGTCACCCTCGGTGGCTGCGGGACCTTTCCCGAGCACCTGGACGCCGACCCGGCGCTGTTGCACGAAGCGTTGCAAGGCACCGGTTCGCAACGCCCGCCGGTGGACCCGACAACGGAACAGGCACCGCTCGACAATCCCCAACCCAGCGCGAAAACCCCACCCCAGCGCCAGTTGATCCGTGGCAACCAGTCCTTCGTTCGCCCCCCAAGCGCCGCACCCGCCGGTCGCGAGGAGAGCGGCGGCGACATCGTGTTCAACTTCGCCGACCAGCCCATCGAAGCGGTGATCAACAGCGTGATGGGCGACCTGCTGCACGAGAACTACAGCATCGCCCAGGGCGTGAAAGGCACTGTCAGCTTTTCCACCTCCAAGCCGGTGAATAAGCAGCAGGCGTTGTCGATCCTCGAAACCCTGTTGTCCTGGACCGACAATGCCATGATCCAGCAGGGCAACCGTTATGTGATCCTGCCGGCGAGCCAGGCGGTGGCGGGCAAACTGGTGCCGCAGATGCGCGTGGCACAGCCGTCCAGCGGGCTGTCGGCGCGGCTGTTTCCGTTGCGCTATATCTCGGCCACCGAGATGCAGAAACTGCTCAAGCCATTCGCCCGCGAGAACGCATTTTTGCTGGTGGACCCGGCGCGCAACGTACTGAGCCTGGCCGGCACTCCGGAAGAGTTGGCCAACTATCAGGACACCATCGACACCTTCGATGTGGACTGGCTCAAAGGCATGTCCGTTGGAGTGTTCGGCCTGCAACGTGCCTCGGTGGCGGAGCTGATGCCTGAGCTGCAAAAAATGTTCGGCCCCGACAGTGGCATGCCGTTGGCGGGCATGGTGCGCTTCCTGCCGATCGAGCGGACCAACTCGGTGGTGGCGATCTCGTCGCAGCCGCAGTACCTCAGCGAAGTCGGCGACTGGATTCACACCATCGATGAGGGCGGCGGCAACGAGCCGCAGATGTACGTGTATGACGTGCGCAATATGAAGGCCACCGACCTGGCCAAGTACTTGCGACAGATCTACGGCACGGGCGCGATCAAGGACGACGCCCCGGCTAAAGTCGCCCCTGGCCTGCGCACCGCGACCCTGTCATCCCCCGGCACCAACAGCACCTCCGGCAGCACGCCGGGCGGCTTGAGTAACAACTTCAATAACAACCCACCCGCCGCGGAGGATGAAGAGCAGGAGCCCGAAGCCGATCAGGACAGCACCGCCCAGGACGCCAGTGAAGGCGCCCCGACCAAAAGCCTCGACGCCGGCACCCGCATCACCGCGCAGAAGAGCAGCAACCAACTGCTGGTACGCACGCGCCCAGTGCAGTGGAAAGAGATCGAATCGGCGATCAAACGCCTCGACAACCCGCCGCTGCAAGTGCAGATCGAGACGCGCATCCTCGAAGTCAAACTCACCGGTGAACTGGACCTGGGCGTGCAGTGGTACTTGGGGCGCCTGGCCGGTAATTCCACCAGCACCACCGTGGCCAACGCCGCCGGTAGCCAAGGTGCGCTGGGCGGTGGCGGGGCAGGGCTGGGGGCGACGGATTCGTTGTTCTATTCCTTCGTCAGCTCCAACCTGCAAGTGGCCCTGCACGCCCTGGAAACCAACGGCCGTACCCAAGTGCTGTCGGCGCCGTCGCTGGTGGTGATGAACAACCAACCGGCGCAGATCCAAGTGGGCGACAACATCCCCATCAGCCAGACCACGGTCAACACCGGCACCTCCGACACCACCTTGAGCAGCGTCGAATACGTGCAGACCGGTGTGATCCTCGACGTGGTGCCGCGCATCAATCCGGGCGGCCTGGTGTACATGGACATTCAGCAGCAGGTCAGCGACGCCCAGGACCAGGCCGCCAACAGCGACACGCAAAATAATCCGCGCATCTCCACGCGCTCGGTCTCGACCCAAGTGGCGGTGCAGAGCGGGCAGACGGTGCTGCTCGGCGGCTTGATCAAACAGGACAACGCCGAAAGTGTCAGTGCAGTGCCCTACCTGGGGAAAATTCCGGGATTGCGCTGGTTGTTCGGCAACACCAGCAAGTCCAAGGACCGCACGGAATTAATCGTGCTGATTACACCGAGGGTGATCACCAGCAGCAGCCAGGCGCGACAAGTGACGGATGACTATCGCCAGCAGATGCAGTTGTTGCGGCCTGTTCAGTAAGCAGGTTTTGAACTGCTTGCGTCATCGAAAAGGCTGGCTCATAACGCCGTGCTGAGCAGGCTTGCCCTGCGCTGGGCTGCGGAGCAGCCCCACTCCAGAGACTGTGGTTTTATCGGGCATACCGAGGGGCTTGGTTTTGGGGCCGCTTCGCGGCCCAGCGCGGGGCAAGCCCGCTCACCACAAAAAAACCTATTTTCTCAGGTCTTCCAGACTGGCCGCAGCGCGTGGTCAATCACCCAGTGCGGCTCGCCGGGGCGGATGCAAGTGCCGCCGACCCAGCGTTCGTGTGAGGCGTGGTCGAGCCAATAGGCTTGGCCGCTGAGCACCTGATGGCCCAGGGGCGTCAGCGTCAGCACGCGACGGGGCCATTCCAGTTGTGTTGCGCTTTCGGTAAGTAACGGTTGCGCGCCATCGATGAGCGGGCGGAGCAGCGCATGGAACATCATGTCGCCCAGAAACGGCAGTGGTTCGCGCTTGGCCATCAGTTCGGCGAATACACGCCCGAAGGGCATGGGCCCGGTGTCGGCGAGGCTGGTCAAGGCCAGGCGCTCGGTCAGCGACAGGCCGTCCTGGGCGCCAGGCAATTCTTGCAACTGACGCAACAAGGCCGGGCCCAGCAAGGGTAGGGCGGGGTGATGGGCGTGTGCCAGTTGCGCCAGTTTGAGCGGTGACGGATCGCAATAGGCCGACCAGGCCTGTTTGGCCAGCTGCACCGCGTCGTCACCGATCAAGCGCCGCTGTGGCCACAGCCAGGCGAGCACGTCCGGGGCCAGTTGGCCGATGCCGATAAAGCGTTCGACGCCTGGAATCTGCGCCACTTCAATCAACTCCAATTGGCGCGGAGCACGGTCCAGGCCGGCCAGGACACGGATCAGGAACAGCTGGTCATACGCGTCCGCTTCGCACCACAACACACTCGGCGTGTCGTCGGCCAGCGCCTGCAATTGCTGGTATTCATCGTCGACCCGGCGCGCCACGGTGGCCAAGTCCAGGGCGAAGGCCTGGCTGATAAAGGCGCTGCGTAGAGCGCGAAACGCCTCGGCGGGCAGGTCGCGTACCGGGCCCATGCACAGCGGGTCGGTGAGCATGCGGAACTGGCCCTGGAACCCGGCCAGTTGCAAGGTGTGGGCGATGTCGCTGCCGCAGCGCCAATGGGTGGTGCGGGCTTCATCACTGGCGTGGAAATCGGGATGGCGCGCGGCAAAGTCGAGGGCGTCGACATGGGCCTTGAGCTTGGGCCAACTGCTGAACCCCAACTGCTTGGCGATCTGCCATTGGGCCTGGGACAAGGTTGCACCGGGGTCTTGGGCTTTGAGATGCGGCAGCAATTCCTTGGCGCGCTTGCGCTGCTGCTCAAGGTTGAGGCGACCATCGGTGGTGGAGGTGACGGGACGTGGCGACATACGAGCTCCTGGGCTTACCTTTTTCCGCTGTCAGGTGGGGAGTCGTAGCAATCGGATGGGTGTTGCGGTGTCCTGGGCGCAGCCCTTTCCGCGGAAGGTGGCGTGGATCGCGCCAGGCCGCAAATATAGGCAGCATGGCAGGCGATTGCAAGGCGGCCCTCACGCAGAGGGCCGCCTTGCCTTACTTGTCCTGGCGCGCGTCCAGGGTCTTGCGGTGTTCGGCCAAGAACGGCTGTTCAGCCGGATCAAAGCGATCGATCCCGGCAGTGAAGCGGTGCCAGTACGGGTATAACGGCTGGCGCCGTGTCACGGCTTCGATGCGGGAGGATTGCGCCTCGGTGAGCTTCAACTCGGTGGCCGCCAGGTTATCGCGCAGGTGTTCCTCGGTGCGCGCGCCGACGATCAACGAGGTGATGCCCGGACGATCCTTGAGCCACGCCAGGCACGTACGCGCCACCGAGACGCCGTGCTCGTCGCCTACCGCGGCGAGGGTTTCGATGATGTCCAGCGCGCGCTCATGATCATGCACGTAGGGTTCCGGCCAGTCGCTGCCCTGGCGGGTATTGGCCGGCGGCTTTTGCCCTCGGCGGGTGGAGCCGGTCAACAGACCTTCGCCCATCGGTCCCCACACCAGGGTGCCAACGTGCTGATCGAGGGCCAGCGGCAGTAATTCGTACTCGGCCTCGCGGGATTCCGGCGTGTAGTAGATCTGTTGCGTGATGGGTTTGAGCATGCCGTGCAACTCGGCTTTGCCCAGGGTTTTCATCATTTGCCAGGCCGTGAAATTGCTGGTGCCGAAATAGCGGATCTTGCCCGAACCCACCAACAAGCGCAGGGCTTCGAGGGTTTCCTCGATGGGCGTCATACCGTCCCAGTTGTGCAGCTGATACAGGTCGATATGGTCGGTGCCCAGGCGCTTCAGACTGGCTTCGCAGGCTCGGATCAAGTGATAGCGCGACGAGCCGGAGTTGTTCGGGTTGTTGTCCACCGGGCTGCGCCCTTTGGTGGCCAGCAGGATGTCGTTGCGCTTGTCGCCAAGCGCCTTGCCGACCACTTCCTCGGCCAAGCCATGGGAATAGAGGTCGGCGGTGTCGACCATGTTTACCCCGGCGTCGAACGCGATGTCGAACATGCGCCTGGCCTGGGGCACGTCGACGCTGCCGCATTTCTCAAACTCGGCGCGGCCGCCAAACGGTACGGTGCCCAGGATGATTTCGGATACCAGCAGACCCGAATGGCCCAGTTGTCGATACTGCATGTCGCCTCCTGCTAAACGTTGAACGTGAAGTTCTGAGCCATGCAGTTGGCGATAGTTTGAATTTTTTCCATGAAACCTCGATGCGCCTGCTGCACCTGGCTGCCGGATATATGTGGATGGGCATTGTTTCGCCAGCTGAAATGCTCGATTGTGAACCGTGGTGATTCCATCGGTGGCAGCAGCGCTGGAAGATGGTCAGCGCTGCCTACCCACTACTTTTTGGAGCCTGTCATGTCTCAGCCTGCGATCAAACTTTACGGTTTTCCGTTGTCCGGCCACTCCCATCGAGTCGAGCTGATGTTGTCGCTGTTGGGGCTGCCCAGTGAATTTATCCTGGTCGACCTCAAGCAAGGCGCGCATAAAAGCGCGGCGTTTCTGGCCAATATCAACAGTTTCGGTCAGGTGCCGGCCATCGATGATGGCGGCGTGGTGCTGGCCGATTCCAATGCGATCCTGGTGTACCTGGCGAGCCGATACGGTAACGGCCAATGGCTGCCGAGTGACCCGGTGGGGCAGGCGCGGGTCCAGCGCTGGCTGTCGGCCGCCGCCGGGCCGCTGCACGCAGGGCCTGCCACCGCGCGGCTGGCGGTGGTGTTTGGCGCCGATGTGGATGCGCCGTTGGCCATCAGCCGGGCTCATGGGTTGTTGAGCCTGTTGGAGCAGCAACTGAGTCAGACACCGTTTTTGGTGGGCGAGCAGCCGAGCATTGCCGATGTGGCGTTCTACAGTTACGTGGCCCACGCGCCGGAAGGCAATGTTTCGTTGGCCGACTACCCTCAGGTACGCGCCTGGTTGGGGCGCATCGAAGCCCTGCCGGGTTTTGTCGGTATGCCGCGCACAGCCGTCGGTTTGCAATCGAGCTAGGGAGCGTCAATGGACCGATTTCATGAAATGCAGGTGTTTCTGGCGGTGGCCGAGGAGCAGGGCTTCGCTGCGGCAGCACGGCGGTTAAATACGTCGCCCCCCAGCGTGACCCGTGCCATCGCCGCGATGGAACAACGCCTCGGCACACAGCTGCTGGCGCGCACCACCCGCAGCCTGCACCTGACTGAAGCCGGCCAGCGTTATTTGGAAGATTGCCGACGCATCCTCGCCGAGTTGGACGAGGCCGAGGAGGCGGCGGCGGGCAGTTACGCCAGCCCCTGGGGCCACCTGACGGTGACCGCCCCGTTGCTGTTCGGCGAGCTGTATGTGGCGCCGCTGTTGGGCGAATACCTCGACCGATTCCCCCAGGTGACGATCAACGCGCTGCTGGTCGATCGTGTGGTGAACATGGCCGATGAAGGTGTCGACGTGGCCGTGCGTATTGGCCATCTGCATGAGCCGGGGCAGCAGGCGCTAAAAGTCGGCGAAGTGCGCCGCGTGGTGTGTGCTGCGCCGGGCTATCTGGAGCGGCATGGCCGGCCCGAACATCCCGGACAGTTGCGCGAGGCTACGATTGCCACCTCGTCCGCCAGCCAAGTGGTCAGCGAATGGCAATTCGTCGACGACGGTCGCTCGCTGACGGTGCCGATTACTCCACGCCTGGTGGTCTCGGCGAATAACGCGGCGATCCACCTGGCGCGCCTAGGTTGGGGGATGACGCGGGTGCTGTCGTATCAGGTCGCTGCGGCGGTCGCGGCCGGTGAGCTGGAGATTGTGCTGGACGCCTTCGAGCCGCCGCCGCTGCCGATCCAGGTGGTGTTCCACAACCGTGGGCGCGTGCCGGCCAGGGTCAACACCTTTGTCGACTTTCTCAGCCAGCGCCTGAGCCAGGATGCTGCGCTGAACCCGTCCGACCGGCACTCGCTTTGATGGAGCGTTATCGCGATATGCAGTTGTTCGCCGCGCTGGCTGGGCAACCGAGCCTGGCGTCGGCGGCGCGCGCTGCACGGGTGTCCGGCCCGACCTTGGTGCGCGCCATTGCCCGTTTGGAGGCGCGCCTGCGCGTGGCGTTGTTGCAGCGCAGCACCCGCGGCGTCAGCCTCACCACTGCCGGCGCTGCCTACCTGGCCGATTGCGTACGGTTGCTGGCCGCCGTCGACGCCGCCGAAGCCTCGGCCAAGGGCTTGCAGATGCAGGTTCAGGGCAGCCTGCGGGTGTGTTTGCCGTTACTGTTCAGCCGCTACGTGATGGCGCCGGTATTGGCCGACTATTTGGCGCACTACCGCGACATGCGCTTGCTGGTGCGCTATCAGGACCCTCACCCTAACCTGTACGAGGAGGGGCTGGATGTGGCGATCCTGGTGGGCGAATTGCCCAACTCAGCGCTGATCGCGCGTCCTTTGGGCCAGGTGCGACCCATTCTGTGCGCAAGCCCCGATTACCTGGCTGCCCACGGTGAACCCACCCACCCCGATGAACTCAAGCAGCATCGCTTGATCGCCAGCCCCGCCTCTTATGATCCGTTCCGCACCCGCGCGCGTCTGGCCTGTTCCACGGTGCAAGGCGCGATCAATGCCGCCGTACAGGGCGCAGGGTTGTTGCACTGCCTCAGTTATCCGGTGCATGAGCATTTGCTCAGCGGCGCCCTGCGCCGTGTGCTGCCGGACTTCGACGGACCACCGCTGCCGGTGCAGGTGGTGTACCGCGAGGGCAGGCAGGCGCCGATGCGCGTGCGCAGTTTTGTCGAACACTGTGTGAGCGCGCTGCGCGGGCATCCGGCATTTCAGTTGGCGTAACAGTGGATTGCCGGAGGTGGTGATTCCCCCGTCGCGTATCGGGGCGCAGCATTCGCCTATCCCTAATGGAGGTGACCCTATGAACCCGATCGAACAGTCCCCTTGGCATGCCGGCGAGCGGCAGATGCAGCACAGCGCCGGCGTTGCCGAGCGCATGGCGATGGTCGGGCCCAAGGTGATTCGCGACCACTTGCCCGAACAGCACCGGGATTTCTACCCCTTGCTGCCGTACCTGGTGCTGGGCGCGGTGGATGCGCAAGGCCTTCCCTGGGCGACCCTGGTGGAAGGTGCGCCGGGCTTTGTGCATTCGCCCGACCCGCAGCGCTTGCAGATCGACAGCCTGCCCTCGGCGGGCGATCCGGCCCGTGCGGGGCTGCATCAGGGCGCGTCGGTGGGCGTACTCGGCATCGACCTCAATACCCGTCGTCGCAATCGCATGAACGGCCGCATCGGTGCCCTTGACCACGAAGGATTGTCGGTGGACGTGGTGCACACCTTCGGTAATTGCCCCAAGTACATCCAATTGCGCCCGGTCGAAGGCGTCGCCCGCAAACCGGGCAGTGCGGTTGAGCGTTATGATCACTTGGACGCCGCCGCGCAGCACCTGATTCGCAGCGCCGACACCTTCTTCGTCGCCAGTTACGTCGACACCGACAGCGAGCGCGCGGTGGATGTTTCCCACCGGGGCGGCAATACCGGTTTCGTGCGCGTCGACGGCAACGTGCTGACCATCCCCGACTACGCCGGCAACCTGTTCTTCAACACTTTGGGCAACCTGGCGGCCAACCCGGTGGCAGGGCTGTTGTTTATCGATTTCGACACGGGGGATGTGTTGCAGCTTGTCGGGCGCACCACGCTGATCCTGGACGGGCCGCAAGTGGCGCTGTTCGAAGGCGCCCAGCGCGTGTGGACAGTGACCGTGGAGCACATGGTTCGGCGCGCGGCGGCATTGGCCTTGCGCTGGCGGTTTGCGGAATTTTCGCCGTTCAGTCTGGCGATGGGGTGATCGCTCACCCCATTAGTCCAGTGCAGACTGCGTCAACGCTTACCGTATCCAGACTCACCGGCGCCTATCATCCACTTGGCCAGACCGTGCCGGCCGCTCATGCCCAGCTTGGCGCCGGCGCGTTTGAGGTAGGTTTCGATCGTGCTGTTCTTCACACTGAGTTTTTCCGCCAACTGCGGCACGGTACTGCCGGTCAGCAGGCCCAGGCACACCTCCTGCTCGCGCGCCGATAGGCTGATGTTCTCTAGAGACAAGCGCCGGTAGAACGCCTGCTGCAGCTGCGATTGTTCCGGCAGCGCGTGATCCGTTTTGCGCGGCGCCTGACGCAGCAGTTGGGCGTGGTGTTCGAGCAACGGTAGAAGGGTATCCGACAGGCACTTGAGGAATGACAACTGCGTCAGGGAAAACCCGTGTTCGGTGTAGGGCCGGAACAGCGAGATCACCCAGCGTTGGTTGCCGTGGCGCGATACCAGATGGCACTGGTGCAGGTTATTGATTCTGGGGTTCAGCTGGATCAGCAGCGGGTCCTGCATGTCGAGCATGGCTCGCACCAAGGGGTGGTCCTTCGCCGAGGGCAGGCGTGGCGGCCGTGCCTGCGGGTGGCCGGCGCTGCCCAGCCGTGTGATATCGAGGACGCGCTCGGGCAATTCGTCAAACGCCCATTGGCTGAGATCGACCCACTGGGTAGGCACCCATCGGTTTACCAGATGCAGCAGATGGTCGGCGAAATGGGCGTGCCCGCTGTGGGTTATCACCTCGCCCAGTTGCGCATAAAAGTGTGGGCTCTGAGGGGCGTAGGGCTGGGCATCCATGGCCCGTTGATCGTCGAGGTCGAGCACCGTTAATGGTCGCCCGGGGAGTTTGCTTGAAACATAAGGGCCTAATCCTACTTATCCAGCTGAAACGAGGTACACAACGTGCCATAAAAACCACGTCATTAATTCGACGCTTCTAAGGGGTGTTTCCGGATAGGGTTTCGTAGGTCAGTTTTTTATATTTATTTAAGTATTTGAAATATATACAAAAAATCTTAAAGAGAAGATTCCTTTGTTCAAGTTGTCCTCGCCAATTACTAGCCAATTTCCTACAGGGCTTTAATCGTTTCAGCATTCAAGCATCAAAAGTGCCGATCCATTCTTTTGGATATCAGGGACAGTAGATCAGCTCGCCCGTCCACCTCAGGGCTGGCGAGGAATGAACGCCCTGCTGCCGTCCTCGCGCACCTGAAACAGCCGTTCGCCGTTATCCGGTTGTGTTGTGATGATCTGATGGTCTGCGGCGAGGTAAGCCAGCGGCATCGGGTCGTCCTTGGAGAACGCTGTGACGATAATCGTGCGCTGTGGGTCGAAGTGCCGGCCGCTGGTGGTGTCCAGCCACGCCATGAACGCGGCGCTGTCGCCTTGACGCGGGAAGTTTTGGGCCTGGCTGACGTAGTAGAACGCGTTGCCTTGGTTTTGCAGGTACAGGGGCACCTTGTTGTCGACTTCCAACATGACCATCTGCCATTGATCCCACGGCGCGGTTTTGACCGCCTCGGTGCGTACATCCTCGGCAAAGCGGGTGACGCCGCCATTGCCGTTGCTCCAGGGGTAGGCCACGCCAAGCACACCGAGCATCACCACGGCGGCGATGGCGAAACCCTTGCGCCAGCGCGTCCCACTGGCCGGCGTTTTCGCCAGGCGTTCGCTCAACCACCAAGCGGCCAACAGCTGGGCGAATGGCACCAGCGGCAGCACGTAGTAACTGCGTCGGCTGCCGCTGGCGGTGAAAAACACAAATAACAGACCCAAGCCCCAAACCAGCCAGCGCACATTGGCAGGCGTATGGCGCCAGTGCCGCACGGCCAGCCACAGACCCAGCAGCCAGCACGGCGTCCAGGGCAGGGTGTAGGCGGGCAGGTAGATCAGGTAGGTGTAGATCGGCCCCATGTGGTCGAAGGGATCGAAGAAGCGCACCACGTTTTCCCGGAACACCAACGCCAGGCCGCTCTCGCCGTAAGTCGCTGCGCCGTAGAGGTGAGATAACACGAACGGCACCGCATATGCCGCGCCGCCAATCAGTGCGGCCAGTAACAAGCGCAGGTTGAGGTGCTGCCTGTAGCGCTGCTTGCTGAGCAGGTGCGGCAGCAACACCAGGCCTGGCAGCACCACGCCGATCAAGCCTTTGAACAGCGACGTCGCTGCCAGCAGCAGGCAGAACACGGTGTAACGTCCCAACCGTGTGTCGTCCGGCCCACGCCAGTACCACCATACGGCGGCGAGGACGCCGCACAGAGTTAGCACATCCGCCGTGGCCACCCGCGCCCAGAACAGGAAGTAGAACGTGGTGGCGAGCATCCAGCCCGCGATCAGACCGGTGCCTCTGCGAAACAGGCGCTCGCCGAGCAGGTAGATCAGCCACACGCTCAACCACGCGGCGATGACCGAGGGTAAGCGCAGCGACCACGGGCCCAGGCCGCCCATCAGGTGCGCCATGCCGGTGATCATCCAGTAGGAGGGCAGGGGTTTGTCGTAATACGGCGCGCCTTTGAGGTACGGGTCGAAGTAATCGCCGCTCTGCAACATCTGCAAGGCAATGTTCGCCCAGCGAGTTTCCGGCCCCCATAGGTCACGCGCGCCGAGCCCGCACAACAGCAACAGGGCACAGACGCCGAGCAGTAACAGCAAGGCGCCGCGTTCGCTGCGAGGAAAAACCGGCATCAGGGCACCTGCGGGTACAGGGTCAGTTCCAGATAGCCTTTGTTATAGCGTTTACCACCCAGCGGCAGTTGCCCAGCCTCGGCCATTTCGCTGGTGCTGCCGACCCGCAGCAGCACGCCGACCGGGCCGTGACGGCGGGCCTCTTTGAGCCAGTCCTGAACCTGCGCCACGCCCACCTTACGCTGCGCGGCATCGGGGTATTGCAGGCCGTAACGCAACTCGCCCTCGGTGTTGTACAACGTCACGTCAGGGCGTTGCAGGCGCCAGGCGAGGGCGCTGGCGCTTTCCAGTTGGTTGCTCAGCAAGGCGCTGGTTTGCTGCAGTTCGCCCAGGTGTTCTTGCACGAATTGGTCGGGCATTTCGTTGTCGGTGATCAGCGCCGGCATGCCGGCGGGCAGCAGTACCACCAGCAGGCCGATGCCCAGGGTCGGCATGGCCCACAGCGTCAACGGGCGGAAGGCTTGCAGCAGGTTGGTCAGAATCCACACCAACAGCACGATAAAGGTCAGGGACAGGCTGAACATCTCGGCATGGCTATTGCCGTATAGCGGTCGGGCGATTTGCAGGTAAATCAGGCCGATCATTGCCGCCATGCCAATGGCGAAATTAAGCAGGCCGTTAAGGCAGATCGACCGGGCTTTGCCTTGGCTGATCAGGTCGGTCAAGGTGTGCCCCATGAGCAGGGCGAGCGGTAGCAGGCACGGCATGATATAGGTCGGCAGCTTGCCGTTGCTGAGGCTGAAGAATCCCAGCGGCAGCAGTAGCCACAGGGCCAGGAAGCGAATGGGGGCCTGGTTTTTTTCCTGCCAGGTCTTGCGCAGGGTGTTGGGTAGCAGCCCCGCCCAGGGCAGGCACGCCACAGCCATGATTGGCAGGAAAAACCACCACGGTCGCACATGCTGCGCATCCTCGGCACTGAAGCGGCGAATATGTTCGTTCCAGAAAAAGAAGCGCCAGAAATCCGGTTCCTGCACATGAATCGCCCACACCCAGGGCAAGCACACCAGCGCCGCCACCAGTACCGCCAGTGGGCCGTAGCGCAGCAATGCCCCCAGGCGCCGTTGCCAGAGCATATAGGGCACCGCGATCAATACAGGTAGCGCCCAGGCCAGAAAGCCTTTGGTCATAAAGCCCATGGCGCAGGCAAGCCCCACGATGGCCCAGGCGCTCAGTCGGCCAGGCAGTGTTTGACTGTCGAGGGCAAACCAGAACGCGACCAGACTCAGGTTGACCCACAGCGTGAAAAGCGGATCGAGGTTGGAATACCCGGCTTGGCCGGCGATCAAGCCGAAGCTCAGGTAGAGCAGGGCGCAGGCGAAGCTTTTGCGCGGATCATTCCACAGGCGGCGGGCGAGCAGATAGGCCAGCAACACACTCAGGCCGCTGGTCAGGGCCGAGGCGATGCGCACGCCGAACAGGTTCTGGCCGAACACGGCTTGGCCCAGGGCGATCAGCCAATAGCCTCCGGCGGGTTTTTCGAAATAGCGCATGCCCATAAAGTGCGGTGCCACCCAGTTGCCGCTGAGCAGCATTTGCTGGCTGACCTGGGCGTAGCGGGTTTCATCCGGCGTCCACAAACCGTGCAGGCCCAAGGGCAGCAGATAAAACCCTGCGAAGGCCAATAACAGCAGGTGCAACGGTTTTATGCGGGGCATGGCAACGTCGCTCCTTGACGTTTTATGGAGACCGTTTGAACTAATAAAGTCATAGCGGAAGAACCAAAGCGTTCACTAAGTGGCGAGAAAGAGTCATGGCGTCCTGATTTAAAGACGCAATTCAACATGCCAGAACAGGGCTGTCTTTTTGCTGAACACGCTGTGGCGGTTGTTGTAACTGTGCTTAAAGTTGCTTGAGGGCAGCGGGCCAATCGGGGTTATTAACAATGCCCAGGGTTTTGAACTTACCGTTGGGCAGAACTTGCACGAACAGTGCACTGCCGTACTCGGGAAACCGCGCACGGGGGTAGCCCAGATGGGTTTCAAAGTCGGCGATGCAGCCGCTGTGCGTGACGAACACCAGGTTGCGCCCGGGCTGTTTATGGCTGAGCAATTCCTCGCCCATGGCCGCGCCGCAGACGGCTTGCTGGCTGGCGGTGACGTCGGTCTTGCCGAACATAAAGCGGGAGGTCTGGGCGGTGCGAATGGTCGGGCTGGCGAGCACGTCGCTGCCTTCCATGCCCAAGGATTTAAAGGCTTTGCCGAGTTGTTCGGCGCGTTGGCTGCCTTCAATCGTCAGGCCTTCCACGGGGCCCAGGCACGGGTTGCTCGAACGGTCGCAACGCTCTTCGTGGCGCACCAGCACAATCAGATCGCCATCGCGCCAGAGCGGCAACACCGATGAACTCAGCAGGCGATTGCCGACTCCCAAGTCCCGTGGCGATAAGGGCCAGTTCATGAAAGCAGTCACCAGCAAGGCAACTACCGTAATGCCCAGCCAGAGCGCTGACAAGCGCTTGAGAAAGTGTCGGCGTGCGCGTGGTTTGGTCAGGGTCAGGTCAACCACTTCATTCACCTTGGGCGCTGTCGCCAGCGTTTTATTTATTGGGCGCGACATGTTGGCGAGTGCCTTGAGTGGAGCCAGAAGCTGTCACAGAGCGGCTGTCTTTTCGCTGAACATGGAGCGTTTAAAAGTTGCCAGGCGTAGCAACTAACAAGTTGCCGACGGATGACGCTTGGCCGGCAATTTAAAGAGTGACGGGTGGCCGTCCGGTGAAATCCATGTGAAAAATTTGCGTGGGCTCGGACCGCAGCCGTTATCCTCGATGGCCACCCATCAAACGAGTGCTCCCATGTTGCAGGTGCAAGGCGTGTTTAAAAGCTATGTCACTCCTCAGGGCCCGTTGACGGTGCTGGCCGGTGTCGATCTGCACCTGGCCGCACGCAGCAGCCTGGCGTTGATGGGGGAGTCGGGCAGCGGCAAGAGCACGCTGTTGCATCTGGTGGCCGGGTTGGATCGAGTCGATAGTGGCCGTATCCAGATCGGCGAACAGCGCCTGGACCGGATGAGCGAGGCGCAACTGGCGCACTGGCGGCGTACGGACATCGGCCTGGTGTTTCAGCAATTCAACCTGATCGGCAGTTTGCGCGTGGCCGACAACCTGGCATTCCAGGCGCGGCTGGCGGGGCGTTTCGATGCCCATTGGCAGGCGCAATTGATCGAGCGCCTGGGCCTGGGGGATTTGCTGACGCGTTACCCGGAGCAACTCTCGGGCGGCCAGCAGCAGCGGGTCGCGGTGGGGCGTGCGTTGGCTTCGCGTCCGCGGCTGTTGTTGGCCGATGAGCCCACCGGCAACCTCGACGAAGCCACCAGCGACGAGGTGCTGCAACTGATGCTCGACCTGTTGCGCGACAGCCCCACCAGCCTGTTGATGGTCACCCACAGCCCACGCCTCGCTGCACGACTGGATCGCCGGGTAGTGCTGCATCGCGGCCAGGTCGTAGCGGCGGGAGCAGTCTGAGATGGCGGTGTTCTATTGGACGTTGCGCGCCTTGCTCAGTCATTGGCGTCGCCATCCCGTGCAGTTTTTCAGCGTGCTCACCGGCCTGTGGCTGGCCACCGCGTTATTGACCGGGGTGCAAGCCCTCAACAGCCAGGCGCGCGACAGCTACGCCCGCGCCAGCCAATTGATCGGCGGCGAACCCCAGGCCAGCCTCGCGATGCCGGACGGCGCCAGTTTTCCCCAGGCACTTTTTGCCCAGTTGCGCCGTGCCGGGTGGCCGGTGTCGCCGGTGGTGCAGGGCAGGGTGCAACTTCAAGGGCATGCAGACCTGCGCCTGCAATTGATGGGCATCGACCCGCTGTCGCTGCCGGGCAGTGGCGCGGTGGCGGGGCAGCGCTTGAGCCAGGCGCAGATGCTGGCGTTCTTCGCGCCGCCGGGCCGCACCTGGGTCGCCCCGCAAACCTTGCAAGGCCTCGGGCTGCAAGCGGGTGAGCAACCCTTGACGCTGAACGGGCAGCGCCTGCCGCCGTTGCAGGCCCAAGCGGACATGGCGCCTGGGCTGTTGCTCACGGATATCGCTTTCGCCCAGCCGTTGCTGGGGATGCCCGAGCGCTTGTCACGCCTGTTGCTGGACAACGCCTTCGCCGCCGACCGCCCCACGCCGCCCGCCGGGCTCCAACTCAAGCAGGGCGAGGACAACAACCTCGCGCGGCTGACCGACAGTTTTCACCTGAACCTCGACGCACTGGGCTTTTTGTCCTTCGTAGTCGGGCTGTTTATCGTGCATGCCGCCATCGGCCTGGCCCTGGAGCAGCGGCGTGGGTTACTGCGCACCTTGCGTGCCTGCGGCGTCAGCGCGCGTTGCCTGATCGTCGGCTTAGGGGTGGAGTTGGGTGCATTGGCGTTGCTCGGCGGCGTGCTCGGCGTGGCCAGCGGTTACCTGCTGGCCAGCCTGTTGCTGCCGGATGTGGCCGCCAGCCTGCGCGGTCTGTATGGCGCCGAAGTGCCGGGGCAATTGAGCCTGAACCCCGGCTGGTGGCTGGCCGGTTTGGGCGTTAGCCTGCTCGGCGCCTTGCTCGCCGGCGCCAGTAGCCTATGGCGTGCGGCGCGCCTGCCGTTGCTGGCGTTGGCCAATGCCCAAGCCTGGCACGAGGCCCACGGGCGCTGGTTGCGGCGTCAAGGCTACGTGGCCGCCGCCGCGCTGCTGGTGGCCCTGTTGGCGCTGTGGCGCGGCGATAGCCTGGCCGCCGGCTTTGTGTTGATGGCCGCGTTGCTGCTGGGTGCCGCCCTGGGGTTGCCGGTGTTGCTTAACGGCTTGCTCAAAGCAGTGCTGGGCCGCAGTCGCTCGGTGCTCGGCCAATGGTTTCTCGCCGATTGCCGTCAGCAACTGCCGGCCCTGAGCTTGGCGCTGATGGCGTTGCTGTTGGCGCTGGCCGCCAATATCGGTGCCGGTTCCATGACCTCGGGCTTTCGCCATACATTCAATCATTGGCTGGAACAACGCCTGACCGCCGAGCTGTACCTCAACCCCCAAAGCCCGGCCCAGGCCGAGCAACTGGGCACCTGGCTGGCGCAGCAACCACGGGTGCATGCGGTACTGCCCACCTGGCAGGTGGCGGTGCAGGTGCAAGGCTGGCCGGCGGACCTGTCAGGGGTGGTCGACGATCCCACTTATCGGCAGCACTGGCCGTTGCTGGAAGCGGCGCGCGCGCCTTGGGATCAATTGCGTGACGGCGACAGCGTGATGCTCAGCGAGCAACTGGCGCGCCGCCTGGCCGTCAATCTGGGCGACACGCTGAACCTGTCGACGCCGCAAGGGCTGTGGACACCGAAGGTGGTGGGCATCTACGCCGACTACGGCAACCCCAAGGGCCATCTGCTGATCAATGCCACCCACTTGCTCAGCCACTGGCAGGGCCTGTCGCCGTCGCGTTTCAACCTGCGGGTCGCGCCGTCCGATGTGCCAGCGCTGATCCGTGACCTGCAACGGGTGTTTGCCCTGGAGGACAGCCGCATCATCGATCAGCAGCAACTCAAGGGCTGGTCGAGCCAGGTGTTCGAACGCACCTTCGCCGCCACCGCCGCGCTCAATAGCCTGACCCTCGGCGTGGCGGGCGTGGCGTTGTTCATCAGCCTGCTGACCCAGAGCCAGAGCCGCCTCGGTCAACTCGCACCGCTGTGGGCGCTGGGCGTGACGCGGCGACAATTGATGCTGCTCAACCTCGGCCAGACCTGGCTGCTGGCGGTGCTCACCTTGTGCCTGGCGCTGCCGCTGGGGCTGCTGTTGGCGTGGTGCCTGGACGCGGTGATCAATGTGCAGGCGTTCGGCTGGCGCCTGCCGTTACAGGTGTTCCCATGGCAATTGGCGCAATTGCTGGGCTTGGCACTGCTGGCCACGTTGCTGGCTTCGGCCTGGCCGCTGTGGCAGTTGTATCGCAGCCGTCCGGCGGACTTGTTGAGGACATTTGCCCATGAAGGTTAGGTCGTTGTGTTGGGCTGTGCTGTGGCTGCTGGCGGCCTGCGATAAAGCCCCTGCGCCCGCGGAAAGCTTCGCCGGCCTTGGCAGCGATGCGGCGGACTTTGCCCAAGTGGTGCCCGGCAAAGTCTTCAGCTTTCCCGAAGACCATGGCCCCCACGCGGGGTATCGCATCGAATGGTGGTACGTCACCGCCAATCTCAAGGATGCCCAGGGCAATCAGTTCGGTGTGCAGTGGACATTGTTTCGCAACGCCTTGAAGGCCGGGCCCACCCAACCGGGCTGGCACGACTCCACCCTGTGGCTCGGACATGCAGCCGTCACATCTGCCACCCGCCACTACGCCGCCGAACGCTTTGCCCGTGGCGGCGTGGGCCAGGCCGGGGCGCAAGCGGCGCCGTTCAATGCCTGGATCGATGACTGGAATTTCGCCAGCCGCCCCGGTGCCACCCGCGCATTGACCGACATGCAACTCAAGGCCCATGGTGCGCAATTTGCCTACGACCTGCGCCTGACCTCCCAGCGCCCGCTGGTGTTACAGGGCGACAACGGCTACAGCCGCAAATCCGATCAGGGCCAGGCGTCGTATTACTACAGCCAGCCATTTTTTAGCGCCGAGGGCAGCGTAAGCATTGATGGCAAGACCTATCAGGTCAGCGGCCCCGCCTGGCTCGACCGCGAATGGAGCAGCCAACCGCTGAGCGCCAGCCAGAGCGGCTGGGACTGGTTCTCCCTGCACCTGGATCGCGGCGCACAACTGATGCTGTTCCGGGTGCGGCAAACCGACGGTGCGCCCTACCTGACCGGCACCTGGATCGACCGCGAAGGCCATACCCAGACCCTGCACAATGGCGATATCCAACTGACGCCGTTGGACACTACCGCCATCGATGGGCGCCAGATACCGACGCGCTGGTCGCTGAAGATCCCCAGCAAACAGCTGGACATCACCACCGAGGCGCTTAACCCGAACGCCTGGATGAACCTGAGTATTCCGTACTGGGAAGGCCCGGTGCGCTTTGACGGTGGGGTGGGTTACTTGGAGATGACTGGCTATTAGGGGCGTTTCCGTAGGCGCTATTTCCTCACCCAGTAGGCAACTTCCCAAATGCGCTTTACCCCACCTGCGCTTGTGTCCGGGGCGTAGGCGCTTGCTTATATTTCCACGCCATCTTCTTTGCATCCCGGATGTAGGGCATGGCGCAGAGCTATATCAACGACCGCACCACGGACTACCACAGCTTGAAATCCCGCCTGATGGGCAGCGCCCCGACCCGACAACGTTCCGAACATTTTGATGTGTTGAACCGACACCTGCGCCCCGGCCTGGTCACGCCGGGGCAGTTGGTGATTATTCCCGATCCCCACAGCGTGAGTTGTTCCGGCGAGGAAGCCTGGTTGATGCGGCATGCCGAAGTAGTGCGACGCAACCTGGACATGAACTCATCCACCGGCAAGGCCTTGATCGGCAACTATGACTTGTTACAAAGCTTTATGGCATACAGCTCCATAGGCATCGGCAGCGCCACAGCGGCCTGGGCGCGGCATCTTAATGACGTGGCGCAGACCTTGGAAGAAATCGAGCAGTTGCATCAGCGCTTGAAAGACGGTGCATTGGACCGCGATGCCTTTATCCAACAGCGCCAGACCCTGTTCCGCCGCCTGGACCTGCAACTGCAAGGCGCGGCACGTTTTGGCACAGGGCTGCAGGGGCATGAATCGTTGAAAAAGGTGCTGGGAATATCGACCAAAAGCTATCTGCATAAAGGTGAGATCGCCGGGTATGCACAGCGGATTCGGGAGACCGCGCAAATGTCGAAGTGGTTGGGCAAGGGGACCTATCTGGGCGTGGCGCTGGATGTGGGCGTGGCGGGGTTGGAGATCAAGGAGGCGTGTGTGACGGGGCGAGAGGCGCAGTGCAGGAAGGCGAAGTATGTGGAGACGGGGAGGTTGGTGGGGGCGGTGTCGGGGGCGGCTGGAGCTGCAAGTTTCGGCGCTAAATTAAGTCGGCGTGCATGCAACATCTTTTTAGGTATTGCGGCTAAAGGACGTGGTGAACTCATCTGTAGTGTTATCGGAGGTGCTGCGGGTGGTTATGAGGGCGGCAATATACTTGGCGATAGCGGAGCGTTTCTGGGGGGAAAGATACTGGAGGTCAACGGGAGCCTGATATTCGAGCCAGAGGGGGTTTAACCATGTCGTTTTTTGTCGCCTTCACTTTAGTGAATTTTATTGGAGTATTAGTCCTCTTGGGACTGATGCTTTTTGTCGAATATACAAAACTCGACGAGCTGGAAAGTTACTTCAGCGAAAACGAGAAGGTCCTTAGATATAAACGTTTTTGGAAAAGAAATCAGCGAATTGACCGTTTTCATCGCATGGGGTTGATGATCGATATTCTGTCAACGCCTAAGGCTTTCCTGAAAGCCAGCCTCGTGACTGAGGCTGAGTTGGCATCTGTCCCTTTAGCGCTTAAACGATGGGCATTATGGCCATATTGTGTTTCTTATATTTGGATTGTCACTGCCGGCATTTGGTACGTCTGGTTCAATTGGTGGTCGGAGTGGACTTGACTGTGGATTTTTTTCTTGTCTACACCATTGTTGTGTTTGTTGGGACGTTTATCGTTCTGGGACTGATACTTTATGCCGAATATACAAAACTCGACGAGCTGGAAAGTTATTTCAGTGAAAACGAGAAGGTTTGTAGACATAAACGTTTTTGGAAAAGAAATCAGCGAATGGACCGTTTTCATCGCATGGGGTTGATGATCGACATCCTGTCAACGCCCAAGGCTTTTCTGAAAGCCGGTCTTGTGACTGAGGCGGAACTGGCATCTGTTCCTTTAGCGCTTAAACGATGGGCGTTGTGGCCTTATCGTGTTGCTTGCGTTTGGTTTGTCGCATCCTGCGTTTGGTATATCTGGTTTCATGGGTGGTCAGAGTGGATTTGACTGTGGATTTTTTCTTGTCTACATCACTCTGTTGATAGTTTTTACTTTCGTCATGTTAGGACTGATGTTATTTGCCGAACATAGAAAGCTGGAAGAGCTGGAGAGTTATTTCAGTAAGAACAAAATGGTTCTTGAGCACAAACGTAAATGGGGCGTAACCAGAGACTCGCCAGATTTCATCGCATGGGTTTGATGATCGATATCCTCTCAATGCCAAAGTGCTATGTGAAAGAAGGACTTGTGACCGAGGCCGAGTTGGCCTGCGTTCCATTATCTCTCAAACGCTGGGCTCTATGGCCCTATCGCTTGTGCCACATTTGGGCTCTTGCATTGCTCGTTGGAGCTGTCTGGCGCAGTTGGTACGATATCGAAATCTGAAATGTCTTACATAACTTTCAAAAAATACTGTACATCCACATTTGGGCGCTTCGATGAGGGGACAAGGGGTGCTGGCGTGCGCAGATATTGGCGGCGCTGCGGGTGGGCAGGCGGTAGGCTTGCATTACTGAGTGGAAAGATCCTGGAGGTTAACGGTGATTTGATCTTCGAGCCAGAGGGGGCTTAAGCGTGTCGTTTTTTCTTGCCTTCACCATTGTGCATTTTGTTGGGGCGTTTGTTGTTTTGGGACTGGCGCTGTTTGCCGAATATACAAAACTCGACGAAGTGGAAAGTTATTTCACTCATAACGAAAGGGTCCGCGCCAATAAGCGATTCTGGAGAAAAAATCATTGGATCGACAGGCAATACCGCATGTTGTTGATGTTTGATTTACTGTCTGACTCAGCACGCTATGTGAAAGCAGGTGTCGTGACCGAAGCCGAACTGGTGTCTGTGCCGTTAGCGCTCAAGCGTTGGGTGTTGTGGCCCTATTACCTTGGCCTCATTTGGGTTATCGGCACCGTCGCTTGGTCCGTTTGGCGTAGATGGTGCGGCGTCGAAATGGCGCTAAATTAAGTCGGTGTGCATGCAACATCTTTTTAGATATTGCGGCTAAAGGGCGTGGTGAACTGATCTGTAGTGTTATCGGAGGTGCTGCGGGTGGATATGAGGGCGGTAATTTGTTCGGCGATGGCGGGGCGTTTCTGGGTGGGCAGATCCTGGAAGTTAATGGTGATTTGATATTCCAGCCAGAGGGCGCATAGCCATGGATCTTTTTCTTGCTTACACCATCGTGTGGTTTGGTGGGATGCTTGTTATTTTGGGACTGATGCTTTATGCCGAATATACAAAACTCGACGAACTGGAAAGTTATTTCAGTGAAAACGAGAAAGTTTGTAGACATAAACGTTTTTGGAAAAGAAAACAGCGAATTGACCGTTTTCATCGCATGGGGTTGATGATCGATATTCTGTCAACGCCCAACGCTTTTCTGAAAGCCGGTCTTGTGACTGAGGCGGAACTGGCATCTGTTCCTTTAGCGCTTAAACGATGGGCGTTGTGGCCTTATCGTGTTGCTTGCGTTTGGTTTGTCGCATCCTGCGTTTGGTATATCTGGTTTCATGGGTGGCCAGAGTGGATTTGACTGTGGATTTTTTTCTCGTCTACATCACTCTATTGATAGTTTTTACTTTCGTCATCTTAGGACTGATGTTATTTGCCGAACATAGAAAGCTGGAAGAGCTGGAGAGTTATTTCAGTAAGAACAAAATGGTTCTTGAACACAAACGTAAATGGGGGCGTAACCAGAGACTCGCCAGATTTCATCGCATGGGTTTGATGATCGATATCCTCTCAATGCCAAAGTGCCATGTGAAAGAAGGACTTGTGACCGAGGCTGAGTTGGGCTGCGTTCCGTTAGCTCTCAAACGCTGGGCTCTATGGCCCTATCGCCTGTGCCACATTTGGGCTCTCGCGTTGCTCATCGGGGCTGTCTGGCGTAGATGGGGCGGCATTGAAATCTGAAGTCTCCCACATTTTTTTCAAAAAAATACTGTACATCTATACAGTAAAGTCCTACAGTCCATCCCAGGTGACCGGATGTCACCTGACCTTCAGTTTTTAACTATGGATGGATAAAAAATGAAATCGAAAAAAGCCTTTATGCTCGGCGCGGCCATGGCCGCCTCCTGCTTTGTTTCGGCCTTTGCGCTGGCGGAGCAAACCCCTCAGAAACTCAGTGCCCAGGCCGTCCGGCAGGCGGTCGACAAGGCGCTCAAGCCCGGCGGCAAGTTGGATGGGGCGAAGGTTTCGGCCTCGCTCAAGCAAAAACTCAAGGCCGCCAAGACCGGCCAGTCCAAGGCGCTGACCCAGGCGGTGAAAACCGCACCGTTCGACACCGTGGTCGGTGAACTGAAAAAACCGGCGCAGGCCCAATTGAGCGCCGCTGCCATTGCTGCGTTCGAGCCGTTGTTCCCCACGCTGGATATCAACACGCTCTACAGCGTGGACGGGGTGCAGACCGGCAACGAGTTCGCCTACCACTTCAACCTGCCGCAGAATGCGCGCATCCAAGTGCAACTGGTCAACCAGAGCGCCGGCACCGACATGTCGCTGAACCTGTTCCTCGACGACGGCCAGGGCAACCTGAGCCTGGTCGGCTCTTCGGATGCCGCCGGCAACGCCGATGAATACCTCAATGGCGTGCTGCCGGCGGGGGATTATTACTGGTACATGGTGGCCAACGCCGCCAGCAACGGGCAGTTCAGCTTTGGCGTTGCCGTAGACACCAATATCGATGCCTACGAACCCAACGACACGCCGCAAACCGCCTTCGTGCTGCCGGACTCGATGAACAAAGTCAGCGGTAACCTCGACAACGCCAACGATGTCGATTACTTCGACTTCAAGGCCGTGCGCGGCCAGAGCGTGAGTATGTACCTGGCCGGTGATGAAACCGGCAGTCGCAACCAGTGGATCTTCGACCGTTTCGACGGGGTCAATTGGGTCACGGTACCGGCCGGTTCGACGTCGACCTACCCCAGCGTGGCGCCGGGCACCACGGTCAAAGTGCGCGTACGGGCCAACCCGAACGTGGCGCAGGATGCGACCAAGCAGTACCAACTGAGCCTGGGCTCCACGCCGCGCCTCAATAACCACGATGTGAAGGGCGACAACATCGTTCGCGTGCCGGTTTCGGAAATGCCACTGGCCACGCAAACCGCGCGGGTTCTGAACTGGAGCACGCAATGGTCCGACTCCACTGGTGCGCCGTTGCTGGGTGTCACGCCGGTGCTGCGCGTGGACAACCACTTCATCGACTTCGACTACCGCTGGGTCGACTACCCGGCCACCACCAACAGCGCAGGTGCGACCTCGGCCACGGCGAATATCGGCAGCTGCTTCGGCGATTACCATACGGTCATCAACGACAGCAGCACCGGTGTGCCGTACAAGTGGGACACCACCTACAACCAGGGCGGCTGGCGCATCGAGCTGGCTGAGTTTCCGGGGGTAGGCGTCGGTGGTGACAATGTGCAGTACGTCAGCCTGGGGCATATCTGCACCCAGACCATCGTGCATTGATCGTGACGCGTCAGTGAAAAAGGGGGCAGCCTGCACAGGCTGCCCCCTTTTTTTGCGGCAATGGCTGATGGCTTAACTCAATGGATCCCAGCGCTGTGACCAATCCCCTTCGGCCTTGACCACCCCGCGCAGCAGTTCCAGCGCCTGCTGCAACACCGCCGAATCCCGCGCCCGTGCGTACACCAGGTACGTCGGAAAGCTGAATTCGGGCGCTTTGGCTACGCGCCGCATCACGCCGCTGTCCAGGTAGCTTTGCACCACTCGCGTGCGGAAGTACCCGGCGCCGCCGTTCTCCAGGATGTATTGCAGTGCCAGCGGGCCGAGGTTGAAACTCACGGCGGCGCGGGCCCGGTCGGGCAGGGCGGCGTCATGCTGCTGGCGAAACCCCGGGCCCCAATCGATATAGACGTAGGGTTCGGGCTTGCTCGCCAATTGCACCAGGATCAGTTTTTCCTCCAACACCTGCTCCACTTGCAGCCCCGGCCAGTAGTGCGGCTGGAACACCAGCGCGGCGTCGAGCACGCCCAGTTCCAGTTGACGCAACAGATAGTCGCCCTCGCGGATCTCCGTACGCAGGGCATGACCGGGGATGTGTTCGCGCAGGGCTTGGGCCCAGCCGAGCATCAGCGGGTTGCACAGGCTCACCTCGCCGCCGATATGCAGCACATTGCGATAGCCATCGGGTAACGGCAGGTCGCGGCGCGCGGCTTCCCAGGTTTGCAGCAATTGATTGGCGTACACCACAAACGCCTCGCCATCGGCGGTCAGTCGTGCCCCGGCCCGGTTGCGCACGAACAGCGTGCAGCCCAGCTGGTTCTCCAGGTTTTTCACGCGGGCGGTGATGGCGGTCTGGGTAACGTGCAGTTTCTCTGCCGCCGCGGCCAGGCTGCCGCAGCGAGTGATTTCGAGGAAGGTGCGTGCCAGTTCGATGTCCATGAAGCCCCCGCGAATGAATGGGAGGCATTGTAGAGGGGATGCCATAGGATGGGGGAATCGGGATACACGCCGGACGGAAATGTATGGGGTGTCACTCAGGAAAAGCGCCTGCCAACCCGCAGTTGGCAGACCTAGAGTCGACGGCGACGGTGGGAATACCTCCCCCGTTATTTTGTCATCTCACTGATTGAGAGCCTCGGAGACACGCTATGACGAACTCACCCACAATTACCATTTCACCCTATGCCAGCGCGACCGTCACTCAGTTGGATCGCGTACTGCACGCCGATCAACGCGGCGGCGGGCGCGAGATCAATGGCAAGCCTTCCTACAGCATCCAGCAGGCGGCCGATGAGATAACCCGTGACAATTTGCGTTGGCCTGATCTTAACGGTGATGGAAAAACGGACATCGCCTATCGTTTTCTGACAACGGCGGGGCAGTCATTCCGCCAGCTGGGGCTCACGCAGTTCAGCGAATTCAATCAAGCGCAAAAGGAATCGGCACTCAGGGCCATGGAGCACTGGTCGGATGTCGCCAATCTGAGTTTCACCCAGGCCAGCCCGGGGACGCAGGAGGATGGCAACATCAGTTTCGGCAACTTCGCCCTGGACCCCCAAGGTCGCAACGCGTTCGCGAGCCTTCCACCTTCCGAAGGAGCCCGCCAATTCATGGCATCACGTCCCCGCGCTCAAATAAACGTGCCGGTCGCCGAGGTTTGGCTCAACGGCACGGAAGACGCTCATACCGCACCGAGCCTCAACAACGAAGGCCACAAAACCCTTGCCCACGAGGTCGGGCACGCCCTTGGGCTAGGGCATCCGTTCAGAAGCCATCCCGCTGGCGTGAGTTACAACACGGCCACATACGCGGAGGACACCGGCGGACACAGCATTATGAGCTATTGGAGCGAACACCACTCCGGGCAGTCATTTCACAAAAACGGCATGCACCATTCGCCTTCAACGCCGATGGTCGATGACATCGCGGCGATGCAAAAACTGTACGGTGTCAATCATCAAACCCGTACGGGCGATACCACCTATGGGTTTAATTCCAATGCCGACCGCGAGGCCTATCACCTGCACTCGAACGCTGACGCACCGGTATTCACGGTGTGGGACGGTGGTGGCACGGACACCCTGGATTTTTCCGGCTTTAGCCAAAACCAGGTCATCAATCTCAATGAAGGCACACCCTCGGATATTGGAGGGATGCGAAAAAATGTGTTCATCGCCAAAGGCACCACAATAGAAAACGCTAAAGGCGGAGCCGGCGACGACATATTGATTGGCAACGCGGCACAGAACGAATTGTCCGGTGGTGGTGGCAAGAACACTTACGTCTTTTTAACCCCTGAGCAATCGACACCGCAGGCGCCTGATCGAATCACGGACTTTGTGTCGGGTAGGGACAAGATCGATATTTCCAATCTCCGTGCGACCGGGCCCGAGAGTACTTATATCGATGAAAGTAACTATTCTCCGATCGAGGAATTGCGGAACGGCTTAAATTCCACAAGGCCACGGCGCGACATTGCGCAAAAACCGGTCGAATTAGTTTCCAAGTTCAGCGGTGAAGGGCGGCAAGTCATGCTGACGTACGACGAAAATGCCCGTCAGGAAGTACTGCAGATTGATCTGGATGGCGATCGGCGTGCCGACTTTATGCTCAAAATTGACAGCGAGCAGATGTTGAGTTGGGGCGATTTCGTGAAATAAATCCTGAAGGTGCGGCGGTAGCCCTTCGATCGGCTACCGTTCGCTGAAGCACCGCTCATGCGTAGCATGGGTGCGATTTATCGTATTAATGCGGATAAATAGCACTTAATAACGATCCGACCGGAGCGTCAACGCGAGAGGTCGCTTTCGGCGGCAAAGGGTCGCAAACAGTGTGCTATGGCCAATCGCCCAGATCCAGGCAGCGCGTGAAGGGCGGCGGCTGCCTGCCGTAGGCCAGAAAGTCGCCGATCCAGCGGGTGATGCAAGCGCCGGCATCCGCCTTTGCCGGCTCCTTGAGACGCAGCTGTTCGACTTGCAGGGGGCCGCTGTCGTCGGGGTCGGCGTTGACCAGCACCATGCGCGCCACGCGTTCGGGGAACAGCGCGCTGTAGCGATTGCCCAGCCGCGTGGCTTCAGCGTTGCCCAGGTAATGCAGTTGGGCATCGCCGAGTTGGGCACGTACGTATTCCATGTCGCGGGCGGCGTATTCCATGTCGTTGGGCTGGCGGATAGTGCGCGCGCTGAGTTCGATCACGTCATAGCGATCGAGCAGCGTGCGATAGGCCGGGGTGGTGTGGGTATTCCAGCGGCTGGCCAGTTGAATGGCGAAGGTGCCGCTGCTGTTCTTGCGCGCCGGTTCGCCGGCTTGGGTGAAGATCACGCCCTGACGGCTCAACGGCTCGCGGGCGCCAACACGGGTGACGGTCAGGCGCAGGATGCCCTGGCGGGGCGCTGCGTAGTTACGCGGTACCGATACGGTGCCGCACTGGGTGCGTTCCAGTACGTTGGGGTCGAGGCGTTCGTTAGCGGGCAGGGGGCAGTCCAGCAACCAATCGATGGCGGTCGGTTTGATCAACGGCTCGGCAAAGGCAAGGCCTGCCAGCAGCCAGAGGCAGCCGCAGGCCAAGTGTTTTACGACGGTCATCGAGAGGTCCAGGGCAGCTGTATGACAGCGGCTTTTTTACCAAGGACCTCGGGGTTGAGAATGTAGGGTGAAAAGACGGCTCGTGTAAGAAAGCGGAGTTTTGTTTATCGGATTTCAGAGGTCCAGCCGCCACCCAACGCTTTGTAGAGCGCGATGCTGGCTTGCAGGCGTGACAGTCGCAGTTGCACGTTCAGGTCCTGAGCGGCGAACAAGGTGCGCTGGGTTTCAAGCACCGTCAGCCAGTCGGCGGCCCCAGCCTGGTAGCGCTGTTGGGCGATCTGGAATGCGGTCTGCGCCTGGCGCAGTTCTTCGTCCTGCCATTGGCGCTGCTGGTCGAGGCGGGTGATGCTGCTGAGGGCTTTTTCCACGTCGGCAAAGCCGTTGATGATCGCGCCGCGGTAGGTTTGCAACAGTTCATCCTGGCGCGCGCGGGCCTTGTCCCGTTCAGCGCTTAAACGGCCGTTGTTGAAGATCGGTGCCACCAGCCCGGCGGTTAGCGTGTAATAAGGGCTGCGTAGCACATCGACGGCCTTGTAGGCGTCGGAGCCCAAGGTGGCGCCGAGGGTCACGGCGGGCAGCAGGGCGGCGCGGGCCACCGTCACGTCCGCCTGCGCCGCCGCCAGTTGGGCTTCGGCCTTGGCGATGTCCGGGCGGCGGCTGAGCAATTGGCTGGGCAGGCCGGCGCCAATGACGGGCCAGGTCAGATTCTGGAAGTGCTCGGCGCCCAGGTCCAGGGCCTGCACGGGTTGGCCGAGAAGGGCGGCGAGGGTGATGCGCGACTCTTCGGCCTGTTGCGCGATCAATGGCAACTGGCGCTGCTGGCCGGCCACCAGGCTTTTTTGTTGGGCCAACTCCAACGCGGTGGCCGAGCCGGCGTCATAGCGGGTTTGCACCAGGGCGAGCACATCCCGCGCATTGGCCAGGTTCAACTCGGCGATCTGCCGGCGTTGCTCGGCGGCGAGGGTTTGCGCATAGCGGTCGGCGACGTTGCTGAGCAGGGTCAGTTCCACGGTGGCCTGGTCGAATTCGCTGGCCCGTAGGCTGTGCAGGGCGCTGTCGCGGGCGGCAGCGCGAGCGCCCCAGAAATCCACTTCGTAGCTGGCGGTCAGGTTGGCGCCGAAGTTGTTGACCGTGTCGTCACTATCGCTGGCGTCAAGGTCCGGGCCGCCGGGGCCGCGCAGCAGCTTCTGATGGCTGGTGGTGAGGTTGGCCTTCACCTCCGGCAGCAACGGCGCGCCGGCAATCACCGCGCTGGCCTGAGCCTGGCGCACCCGCGCCACCGCTGCGGCCACATCGAAACTGTCGCGCCGCGCCTGTCCGATCAAACGATTGAGCGGCGCACTGCCGAACTGTGTCCACCACTGGGTGTTCACGTTCTGGGCGGCCTCGCGTTCGGCGTACTGCCAGGCGGCCGGCGGCGCGATGCCGCTGTCGACGCTGGGCGGTTGGCCGGCGCAGGCATTGAGCAGCAGGCACAGGCTGAGCACGCACAGGTGCGATGGGATACAGGGTTTATTCACTGGTCAATGCCTTAACCGGATCGAGCCGGGCAGCTTTACGGGCCGGCATAAAGCCGAATACGACGCCGGTGACCAACGCACAGCCAAACGCGCCAAGCACCGCCACCAGGGAAAACTGCACTGCCACCTTGGCCAGCGTCAGCACGCCGCCCACCAGCAAGGCCAGAGCGATGCCGCACAGGCCGCCGACCACCGAGAGCATCACCGCCTCGGTGAGGAACTGGCGCAGGATGTCGCGCTGGCGTGCGCCGGTGGCCATGCGGATACCGATTTCGCGGGTACGCTCGCGCACCGTCATCAGCATGATGTTCATCACACCGATACCGCCCACCAGCAGGGAAATCGCCGCAATCGAACCGAGCATCAGCGACAGGGTGTTCTGGGTGCGCGCCTCGGCCTGGATCATCGCGGCGTTGTTGGTCAGCTCGTAGTCGCGCTTGCCGTGGTGCAGGCGCTGCATCAACTGGTCGATGGCCTGTTCGGCCTCATGCACCTTGCGTGCATCGGCGGCGGCGATCACCACATACTCGGGGTTGTAGCTGCCGAACAGGCGCACGCTGGCGGCGGTGTAGGGAATGGCGATGCGGTCGTCGCTGTCTTTATTGCCGGAGCTGGCGCCTTTTTCCGCCAGCACGCCGATGACCTGGAACGGCACGTTCTCGATCAGGATGTATTGGCCGATCGGGTCGACCAGGCCCTTGAACAACTTCTCGCGCACCCGATGACCGATCACCGCCACCGTGGCCCCGGCGCGCTCGTCGGCCGCCGTGAAGTAACTGCCCTCGACCACCGGCCAGTTGAAAATGTCGGGGAAATTGGTGTCGTTGCCGCCCACGTACGCCATGTAGTCGACGTTGCCGTAACGCACCCCGGCTTCGCTGCCGTTGACCGGCATGATGCGCTGCACCTGAGGCAGCGCCGCCAGCGCTGCGACGTCGGCCAAACTGACGATGCCCAGCGGCGTGCGTGGGTTGGGTGAGGCGCCGCTGAGGTAGAGGATGTTTGAACCGAACGCACCCATCTGCGCCATGACCTGGCGCTTGCTGCCTTCGCCCACGGCCAGCATCACCACCACCGACGCCACGCCGATGATGATGCCGAGCAACGTCAGCGCGGTGCGGAAGCGGTTGATCCACATCACACGCCAGGCCGCCTGGACAGCGTCCACCAGTTCGGCTTTCCAGGCGCCATTGTGTTCGGCGCCGTCCGCCAGACGCTGACGCAGGTCAACCGCTTGCAGGGCGCCGGGGGTAGCGGCGGGCGCGGTGTCGTGGGCGGATGCCGAATCGCTGATGATCAGGCCATCGCGAATCTCGATGATGCGGTTGGCGCGCGCCGCGACTTCGCGGTCGTGGGTGATCAGGATCACCACATGGCCCTGGCTGGCCAGCTCGTCGAGCAGGCTCATTACCTCGGCGCCACTGTGGCTGTCGAGGGCGCCGGTGGGTTCGTCGGCGAGGATGATGTGCCCGCCGTTCATCAACGCGCGAGCGATGGACACCCGCTGCTGCTGGCCGCCGGAGAGCTGATGCGGGCGGTTACCGGTACGTTCGGCCAGGCCCAGGCGGGTGAGCAGGGCGCTGGCCCGTGCATGCCGTTCGGCGGCGCTGATTCCGGCGTAGATCGCCGGCATTTCCACGTTTTCCTGGGCCGAACCGGACGGGATCAGGTGATAACCCTGGAACACAAAACCGAACGCTTCACGGCGCAGCCAGGCCAGGGCGTCGCTGTCCAGGTGCGCGACGTTCTCCCCGGCGAACAGGTACTCGCCACTGCTGGGGCGGTCGAGGCAACCGAGGATATTCATCAAGGTGGATTTGCCCGAGCCGGATGCGCCTACAATCGCCACGAATTCGCCGGCGTGAATCGCCAGGTCGATACCGCGCAATACGTCAACCTGAGGACTGTCGCCGCCGCCGTAGGTTTTGCGGATGTGCCTGAGTTCGATCAGCGGCGTACTCACCTCAACCCCCATGGCCGTCGCCCGGGCCGATCAACAGGTGGTCGCCTTCGTTCAAACCGTCGAGCACCTGCACCCGCAAGCGGTCGCTGAGGCCCAGGCGCACCTCGCGCTGTTCGATGCTGCCGTTGGGCATCACCACGCGGGCGATCTGTTTGTCGGTGTTGCCGTTGCCGAGCAGGGCGGCGACCGGGGCGGTGAGGGTGTCCTTGGCCTGGCCGGCGACGAAGAACAACTGAGTGGTCATCTCAGCCATCAGTGCGTTGTCGGTGTTATCCACGTCCAGCAGCACGGTGTACAGCACCACGCGGCCGGTGCCGCTTTTATTGGAACTGGTGGGGCTGCCGCTGCCCTGGGTTTCGTTCAACGGCTTGGGCGGAATCGGCAGGATCTGGCGCACAGTGCTGGTCCAGCGCCGGTTGCCGCCGCTCAGGGTGGTGAAATAGGCGCTCATGCCGGGTTTGACGTGGCCGATATCGGCCTCCGACACCTCGGCCCATACGGTCATCGGCGACAACTTGGCGATGCGCAGGATCAGCGGCGTCTGCTGTTGAGCGTTGAGGGTCTGGCCGACGCGGGCGTCCACCGCCACCACGGTGCCGCTCATTGGCGCATAAATACGTGTGTAGCCAAGCTCCGCTTCATCGCTGCGCAGGCTGGCCTGGGCTTGGCGGATCTGGGCCTGGAACATATCGACCCGGGCCTGGGTCGCGCTCAGCTCGGCCTTGGCGGTTTGTACGTCTTCTTCACGGGTGGCGTTGCCGCTGGCCAGTCGCTGCTGGCGTTGGTACTTCTGGCGCGCCAACTCGTGCTGGGCTTTCTGTTCCTGCAATTGCGCCTTAAGGTTTTCGATGGCGTAGCGGCTGGCGTCGAGCTTGGCCTGTTGGGTGGATGGGTCGATTTCCACCAGCAATTGGCCTTCCTTGACCTGATCGCCCGCCTCGACGTGGATCTTGCGGATTTGCCCGGACGCCTGGGCGCCCACGTCCACATAGCGGCGCGGTTGCAGGGTACCGAGGGCGGTCACGCTGTTTTCGATATTGCCGCGGGTCACGGTGACGGTGGTCAGGTCGTCGCGGCCCGAGGGCAGTACCTGCCACGCGGCGACGGCGATCAGCGGTAACAGGCACGCCACAACAAGCAAGGCGCGTCGGGCGGGGCGGGGGCGTTTCATGGATGGATTCCAGCCAGGAGAGTTCAGGGCGCGGTTGCGCAGAGCTGACAGTTAAACGAGATAAGGGCGCTGGAATTTAAGCACTTACATAGGCCGTTGCAGCTCTTTTGCATAAAAAAACGGCTGGCGTTACAAGTCTTCTTTAAAAGTAGATGAGAATTACTATAAATTGCACCCACCCAAACTGCCATTATCGAATGGCACCCTTCTGCAGGCCCGATAACGCTCGCGCCTGCAGCGTTTTTTCAAGATGGTCGGGAGTCGTGTTGGAAAACTACTATCGCGAGCTGGTGTGTTTCCTGAACGCCAAGCTGGGCAACCGTCAGGTGGCCGAAGATGTGGTGCATGACGCTTATGTGCGGGTACTGGAACGTTCCAGCGATACCCCCATCGAGCAACCCCGCGCCTTTTTGTACCGCACGGCGTTGAACCTTGTGATCGACGGCCATCGGCGCAATGCCTTGCGCCAGGTCGAGCCGCTGGAGGTGTTGGACAGCGAAGAGCGCTTCGCCGCCGGCACGCCCCACGCCAGCCACGATCAGGCCCAGCGCCTGGAACTGCTTGAGCGCGCTCTGGCCGAACTGCCGGCGGTCTGCCGCGAGAGTTTCCTGTTGCGCAAGCTGGACGGCCTGAGCCATCTGCAAATCGCCGAACGCCTGAGCATCTCCCGCGCTCTGGTGGAAAAAAACATCGTCAATGCCATGAAACACTGCCGCGTGCGGATGCGCGAGTGGGATGCGCACTGAGGGTCGACGGCTTAAATTTTTTTTCACTGTCCTCGTTTCCTATCAACACACGACCTGTTGTGCAGGTCTTGAAGGTATTCCCGCCCCACCGCCACGGGGCTTATCCAGAGGACACTGGAATGACACAGGCAATTGCTTCGCCCGCGGTTCACGACCTGATCGGCATCGGTTTCGGCCCGTCGAACCTGGCACTGGCCATCGCCCTGCAAGAGCGCGAGAAGGCGCAGGGCAAACTGGACGTGCTGTTTCTGGACAAACAGGCCGACTATCGCTGGCACGGCAATACCCTGGTGACCCAGAGCGAATTGCAGATTTCCTTCCTCAAGGACCTGGTGACCCTGCGCAACCCCACCAGCCCGTACTCCTTCGTCAACTACCTCAAGGCCCACGGCCGTCTGGTGGACTTTATCAACCTCGGCACCTTCTATCCGTGCCGCATGGAGTTCAACGACTACCTGCGCTGGGTCGCCGGGCACTTCCAGAGCCAGGCCCGCTACGGCGAGGAAGTGCTGGCCATCGAACCGATCCTGCATCAGCAGCAGGTCGAGGCTTTGCGGGTGATCTCCCGCGATGCGCTGGGCGAGCAGCATGTGCGCACTACCCGTTCGGTGGTGGTCAGCGCTGGCGGCACGCCGCGCATTCCCGATACCTTCAAGGCGTTCAAGAACGACCACCGCGTGTTCCACCACTCCCAGTACCTGGAGCGCATGGCCAACCAGCCGTGTGTTGAGGGCAAGCCGATGCGCATCGCGATCATCGGCGGCGGCCAGAGCGCGGCCGAAGCCTTTATCGACCTCAACGACAGCTTCCCCTCGGTGCAGGTGGACATGATCCTGCGCGGTTCGGCGCTCAAGCCGGCCGATGACAGCCCGTTCGTCAACGAAGTGTTCTCGCCGGCGTTCACTGACCTGGTGTTCCAGCAAGTCGGCGCCGAGCGTGAGCGGTTGGTGGCGGAGTATCAGAACACCAACTATTCGGTGGTGGATCTGGACCTGATCGAGCGCATCTACGGCATTTTCTATCGCCAGAAAGTCTCCGGCATCGCGCGCCAGGCGTTCCGCACGATGACCGTGGTCGAGAAGGTCACTCCCGGCCCGTTGGGCATCGAACTGGCTCTGCGCAACAACGCCACGGGTGAAACGGCCGTGCATCACTACGACGCAGTTATCCTCGCCACCGGTTATGAGCGCCAGATGCACCGCGAACTGCTCGCTCCTCTGGAAACCTACATGGGCGATTTCGAAGTGAGCCGCGACTACCGCATCGTCACCGACGAGCGCTGCAACGCGGGCATTTATATCCAGGGCTTCAGCCAGGCCAGTCATGGGTTGAGCGATACCTTGCTGTCGGTGCTGCCGATCCGCGCGGATGAGATTGCAGCGTCGCTGTATGCCCTGGACCGTGGGCGCAGCCAAGGGCGGTCAATCGAGGAATTGCTGCTGGCCACCGCAAGCTGAGTTCGCGCCGGTAGGCGGGGCGGAAGGGCGAGGCAGTGTGCTTTCGCCCAAGCTCGCCCCTACGGGCGGTACTTGTGACAAAGGGTTACCACTGATACTGTACAAAAAACCAGTATCGGTAGCCCGCCATGCAGTTGATCGAAAAACTCAGCATCCTCGCCGACGCCGCCAAGTACGACGCGTCCTGCGCCAGCAGCGGCGCGCCCAAGCGCAGTTCCGAGGGCAAGGCGGGGCTGGGCTCCACCGATGGCATGGGCATCTGCCACAGCTATACGCCTGACGGGCGCTGTGTGTCACTGCTCAAGGTGCTGCTCACCAACTTCTGCCTTTACGACTGCCAGTACTGCGTCAACCGCCGCTCCAGCGACGTGCCCCGTGCGCGGTTCAGCCCGGAAGAAGTGGTCACCCTGACCCTGGATTTCTACCGGCGCAATTGCGTCAGCGGGCTTTTCCTCAGCTCCGGCATTATCCGTTCGGCCGACTACACCATGGAGCAGCTTGTCCGGGTGGCGAAGCTGCTGCGCGAAGAGCATGACTTTCGCGGGTATATCCACCTCAAGACCATCCCCGAAGCCGACCCGGCGTTGATTGCCGAGGCCGGGCGTTATGCCGATCGCCTGAGCGTGAACATCGAACTGCCCACCGATGCCAGCCTGCAAACCCTGGCACCGGAAAAGCAGATCGGCTCGATCAAGCACGCCATGCAGACCATCTACACCGGCGAGCAGACGGTCCTCAACGAGCCTCGCGCGCCGCGTTTCGCCCCGGCCGGGCAGAGCACCCAAATGATCGTCGGCGCCGACGACACCGACGACAGCACCATCCTGCATGGCGCCGAAGCGTTGTACGGCAACTTCAAGCTGCGCCGCGTCTACTACTCGGCGTTCAGCCCCATTCCCAACAGCCCAAAAAGCGTACCCCTGGCCGCGCCACCGTTGATGCGCGAACACCGCCTGTACCAGGCCGACTTCCTGCTGCGCAGCTACGGCTTCAGTGCCGGCGAGTTGTTCGAAGGCCCCGGTCACCTGGCGCTGGATATCGATCCCAAACTGGCCTGGGCCCTTGAGCATCGCGAGGTGTTCCCCCTGGACCTCAATCGAGCCGAACCGACGTTGATCGCGCGCATTCCCGGCATCGGCCTGCGCACCACCCAGCGTCTGGTGGACCTGCGCCGCGAACGCAAAATCCGCTTCGAAGACCTGGCGCGCATGCGCTGTGTGCTGGCCAAGGCCAAGCCGTTTTTCATCACCAGCGACTACCACCCGCAACAGGCGGACAGCACCAGTGTGTTGCTGCGCGAGCAACTGCGCGACCGGCCGCAACCGCAGCAAATGGGGCTGTGGGGATGATCAGCCTGGAATGCGACAACCTGTTCGGCACCTGGCGCGAACAGGCGCGCTGGCTGCTCAGCCATCAGGTCGACCCCAGCCAGGTAAGTTGGGGCGAGGCCCAGGCGGCGGACCTGTTTGCCACCGATGAGCCGATCCCTGCCGGGCTGGGGCCGTTTCAGGCGCGTATTCCCAAGGCACTGCTCGAACTGCTGGAGTCGGCCGCCTGCTACCACGGCGACCAACGCTGGAGCCTGTTGTATGAAGTGCTGTGGCGCGTCAGCCACGGCGACCGCACCGCGATGCTGGCGGGCGACAAACTGGGCAGCGAGTTGCAGCGGCGGATCAAGCAGGTCAGCCGCGAAGCCCATCACCTGCATGCGTTCGTGCGCTTTGTCGCGCTGCCGCCAGAGGCCGGGCCGGAGTTGCCGGAGTACGTGGCCTGGCATGAACCGGCCCACGATATTCTGAAGTCGGCCAGCCAGCACTTTATCGGGCGCATGGGCCGCCATCGCTGGATGATCGCCACACCGTTGGACGGCGTGTATTACGACGGCCAGCAATTGATTCATCAACGCCATTGCCCCGAAGCCTGGCAGCAACTGGCACAGAACGTCGAAGACCCCCACAGCGCCATGTGGCTGACCTACTACAGCCACATCTTCAACCCGGCGCGGTTGAACCCCAAGGTGATGGAAGGCCACTTGCCCAGTCGGTTCTGGAAAAACCTGCCCGAAGGCAAGCTGATCCCGGGCCTGATCAGCGAGGCGCGAACGGGGAAGCAGAAGGATGGTCAGGCGAGGATGATAGGCGCTCGGCCTGGCAAGAAAATCTTGAGCGGGCACAGTTAAAAAATAGGGGAGGGGCTTGCCCGCTCCCACATTGGATCGCCGGTGTCTTGTGGCGGGGATTTCAGCTCAGTTCGATGGCGGTGTTTTTCACCACGGCCAGTTCTGGATGCGCCACCAGCTTGTCGATATGCAATTCGTCATTGTTCAGCCACAGTTCCGACACCACCCGGTAGTGCTCCATATCCCGGCAGCGCATGCGCAAGCTGTAGTCGAACGGCCCGCTGATCAGTTGGCATTCGAACACCTGCGGGCACGCCTTCATGCAGGCTTCGAAGGCCCTTTGCGCCGAGCGCCCGCTTTGGTTGGACAAGGCCACCAGCACCAGCAACGACAACCCTGGCGAAACCATCTGCACATCGATGATCGCCCCATACCCGCGGATCACCCCACGTCGCTCCAGCTTGCGCACTCGCTCCAGGCAGGGTCTGGGGGTCAGGTGCACCAGCGACGAGAGTTTTTCGTAGGTGATCCGGCCCTGGTGTCGCAGCACGTCGATGATCGCTTCGTCGATGCGGTCCAGGGTAGGGGAGGTATGGGGTCCGTTGGCCTTGGTTTCCATGGTGGTTCACTTCAAACGGTTGGAAAGAAATTGCTGCAAGCGCTCGCTGCTGGGATGGTCGAGGATCTGGGCGCTGCCTTGCTCTTCGACCCGGCCCTGGTGCAGGAATAGCACCTGGCTGGATACCTGGCGGGCAAAGCCCATTTCGTGGGTGACCATCAGCATGGTACGACCTTCCTCGGCCAACGTCTGTATGACTTTGAGGACTTCTCCTACAAGCTCAGGGTCAAGCGCTGACGTCGGTTCGTCGAACAGAATAATTTCCGGCTCCATCGCCAGCGCCCGCGCAATGGCCACGCGTTGTTGCTGGCCGCCGGACAGGAACGCCGGGTATTGCTCTGCCACCCGGCCCGGCAGGCCGACTTTGTCCAAGTACAGCCGCGCACGTTTTTCCGCCTCGGCGGCGCTGACGCCCAGGGACCGGCGCGGCGCCAGGGTGATGTTCTCCAGCACGGTCATGTGGCTCCACAGGTTGAAGTGCTGGAACACCATGGCCAGCCGCGTGCGCAGGTTCTGCAACTGCGCCTGATGGGGCGCACGGGTGCCGGCGCGGCCCTGACGCATTTCGATGCTGATACCGTCCAGGGTGATGACCCCGGCGTCGGGCTGTTCGAGGAAGTTGATGCAGCGCAGCATCGTGCTTTTGCCGGAACCGCTGGCGCCGATCAGGCTGATCACATCGCCGTTGCGTGCATTGAGGGACACGCCCTTGAGCACTTCGTGGTCGCCGTAGCGCTTGTGGATGCCTTCGACCTGAAGCTTGATGGCGGTTGTTGCGGCGTTGGCAGCGGGTACGTCGATCGGGTATGCAGCCAGGGCCTGCGCGGACTGATTCATAGGTTAGCCTCGGGTAGGTACAAGAAAACGCATCCAGCGACGTTCGGCCAGTCGGAACAGGCCCACCAGTGCAAAGGACAGCAGCATGTAGAGCAGGGCCGCGATGCCGAAGGCTTGGAACGTCAGGAACGTTTCGGCGTTGGCGTCGCGGGCCACTTTGAGGATGTCGGCAATCGTGGCGGTGAATGCCAGGGACGTGGCGTGCAGCATCAAGATCATTTCATTGCTGTACGCCGGCAGTGCGCGGCGCAGGGCTGCCGGGATCACCACAAACAGGTTCAGCCGCCAGCCGTGTAGGCCATAGGCGCGGGCCGCTTCGATTTCGCCGTGGGGAATATTGCGGATCGCCCCTGCGAAAATTTCCACGGTGTAGGCGCAGGTATTCAACACGAAGGCCAGCAGGGTGCAGTTCAGCGCATTGCGGAAAAACTGGTTGAGCAGGGCGTTGTCCTGTACCACCTCCAGGCTGTACAGCCCGGTGTAGCAAATCAGCAGTTGGATATACAGCGGTGTGCCGCGAAACAGGTAGGTGTAGACCTCTACCGGCCAACGCAGCCAGACGTGTTCCGACACGCGAGCCAGGGCCAATGGGATCGACAGAAAAAAACCGAGGACTATGGAGATAATGAACAGCCACAGGGTCATGGCGACACCGGACAATCCCGAGCCATCGCTGAACAGATAGGCCAGGCCGTATTGCTGGAACAGTTCGATCATCGCGCCATCCCCTTGATGCCGAGGTTGTAGCGCCGTTCGAGGCGCTTGAAGATGCGGTTGGACAGGGTGGTGATCACCAGGTACACCAGGCCCGCAAGCATCAGGAAGTACAGCGGCTCGTTGGTGGTCTTGCCGGCGTTCTGGGCGGCCTTGACCAGGTCCGACAGGCCGATGATCGATACCAGCGCGGTGGACTTGAGCAGCACCAGCCAGTTATTGCCCAGGCCCGGCAGGGCAAAGCGCATCAATTGCGGAAACAGCACCAGGTGGAAACGCTGCCAGCGGCTCAAGCCGTAGGCGGTCGCCGCTTCCAGTTGGCCGGCCGGCACGCTGAGGATCGCGCCGCGGAAGTTCTCGGTGAAGTACGCGCCGTAGATAAACCCCAGGGTGACCACCCCGGCGGTAAACGGGTCGATTTCGAAGTACGCCCAGCCAAAGGTTTCGGTCAGGTCGTTGAGCCACAGTTGCAGGCTGTAGAAGATCAGCAGGATCAGCACCAGGTCCGGCACGCTGCGGATCAGCGTGGTGTAGAGCGTAGCTGGTACGCGCAGCCATTTGGCGCTGGACAGCTTGGCGCCGGCGGCGATCAGCCCCAGTGCCAGGCTCAGGGCCAGCGCCAGGAACGCCAGCTTGAGCGTCATCCAGGCCCCCTGGGCCAGCATCGGGCCGTAGCCCTGCAGGTTGAGGAATTCGTTCATGGGAAGATCTCTATTGGGCGCAGACATACCCCGTTGGCAGGGGGCTTGTGTGGGAGGGGGCAACCCCCTCTCACGCAAGTGTCCTCCTTCGGGGAAGGGGCTTATTCGTGGTAGATGTCTTGATCGCCGAAGTACTTCTTTTGGATCTGCGTATAGGTGCCATCGGCCTGGATGGCGGCAATGCCCTTGTTGATCAGAGCGCGTAGCTCAGCATCGTTCTTGCGCAGGCCCATGGCGATGTCCAGGGGCAGGGTAGGGTCCTTGAAGGCCGGGCCGGTTTTGAAGTCGGCGCCTTCGGGCTTGGACAGGAAGTTCAGCTGGGCTTCGAGTTTGTCGGTGAGGGTGGCGTCGAGGCGGCCGTTTTGCAGGTCGGCGTAGTTCTGGTCCTGGGACTGGTACGCCTTGACCTGAGCGCCGAGCTTGGCCAGATGCGCACGGGCATAGGCCTCCTGCAACGAGCCTTGCAGCACGCCGACCTGTTTGCCTTTCAACGATTGCGGGGTATCGCCGAAATCGGCGTTCTTGCGGGTGATCACCGAGGTTGGGCTGAGGAACAGACGGTCGCTGAAATCGATAACTTTTTCGCGGGCCGGTGTTACGGCCATGGACGACATGATGGCGTCGAACTTACGCGCGCGCAGCGCCGGGATCATGCCATCGAACTCGTTGTGCACCCAGGTGCATTTGACGTCGAGCTTGGCGCAGATCGCATTGCCCAGTTCGATATCGAATCCCTGCAGGCTGCCGTCGGCGGCTACGGATTCGAAGGGTGGGTACTCGGGGAACACGCCGAAGCGGATTTCTTTCCACTCCTGGGCGTGAGCGGCGGTGGCGCACAGTGGCAACAGCAACGCAGCGAAGAGTGATCGCAATGGAGTCATGGTGCAGTCCCTATATTTTGTAATTGATGTCAGGGCAGTTAAAAAGTGAAGCGTATTTCTGTTCTGTTTATGCAGCGAACCTGTCACTTCTGGCGATTCGGGCGACACAGAGAATGCGTCATGGTGGTGCGTTTTTTGTGTCGTTTACCCCACGCCTAAACCGCGAATTGCGCTGTTAAAACCTGCAATGCAGCGGATTCGGCTGTGACGCGCGCAGAATCGGCTTTTATCTGTGTAAAAGTGCGCCTGCCCCTCGCGCAAAGGGGCAGGCCAGAGCGGTTTCAGGCGCGCTTTTTCTGCTGTGCGGCCGGCTGTTGGGCCAGGCGCGCGAACAGATTCTTCGGGTCGGCCAGGTCCGGCACCAGTTCCAGCTCGCTGCCGATGTCCAGGGCTTGGGCCACGTCCAGTACGTAGCGCAGGGCCGAGTAATCTTCGATGGCAAAGCCCACCGAATCGAACAGGGTGATCTGGCGCTCGTTCTCGCGGCCAGGTTGTTGGCCGTTGATCACTTGCCACAGTTCGGTCACCGGCGAATCGGCGGGCATGTGCTGGATTTCACCTTCGATACGGCTTTGCGGCTCGTATTCCACGATCACCCGGGCACGCTCGACGATACGTCGGTCCAGCTCGGTCTTGCCTGGGCAGTCGCCGCCGACAGCGTTGAGGTGCATGCCCGGCTCGATCATCGCGTCGGTGAGGATCGTCGCGTAAGCCTTGTCGGCGGTCACAGTGGTGACGATGTCCGCGCCTTTGACCGCCGCCGCCACGCTGTCGGCCAGAATCACCTTGATCGCCGGGAAGGCTTTGAGGTTGGCGGCCAATTTGGCGGTGGCTTTGGCGTCGATGTCGAACAGGCGGATCTCATTGATGCCCAGCATGGCGTGGAAGGCCAGAGCTTGGAATTCGCTCTGGGAGCCGTTGCCGATCAAGGCCATGCTGCGGCTGTTTTGCCGCGCCAGGTAGCGCGCCACCAGGGCGGAGGTGGCTGCGGTGCGGATCGCGGTGGTCAGGGTCATTTCCGCCAGCAGCACCGGCTTGCCAGTGTCCACATCGCCCAGGGCACCGAAGGCCATCACGGTAAGCATGCCGGCCAGGGTGTTTTTCGGGTGGCCGTTTACGTATTTGAAGGCATACAGCGACGCGTCCGAGACCGGCATCAGTTCGATCACGCCCTCCGGCGAATGGTTGGCCAGGCGCGCGCATTTTTCGAAATCCTGCCAACGCAGGTAGTCGGCGCGAATGTACTCGGCCATTTCGGTGATGCAGGTTTGCAAGCCTTTTTGCGAAACCAGGTAGCTGAGGTCGTTGACGTCGATATAGCGGGTCATGGCAAGACTCCTTATTGAAATGAGGGGCGGGCGGGCAGATGCACTTCGGCCAGCATGCAGCGGGCACTGCCGCCGCCGATGCGTTCGATGTTGTCGATATTCACCACCACCGGCCGCGTGTGGCGCTCCACATGGCGGCGTTGCTGCGGGTGCAGGGCGCCCCAAGCGCTGGCGGACATCACCAGCAGCGGCTGGCCGTCGCGGTCGTGCACTTCGAGCATGTTGCCGGCGAAGGCTTCCAATTGATCGAAGTCCAACGCGACGATGTCCTTGCCGGTGTCGCGCAGTGAACGCTCCAAGGTCAGGCGCTCGGCGGCGTCGGGCAGGGCTTGTAAGCACACCACCGAGAGGTCACGGCCGACGCTCATCATCACGTTGCTGTGATAGATCGGCGCGTGATGGCGGTCGACGGCGTGGAATACGCAGAGCCGGTAGTCGAGTCGTTCGGCGAACTGGCGCAGCGCATCTTGGTGGGTGCGCCCGGAGTGGCAGGCATAGCTGATGCGGTGCTGGCGGTCGAGCACCATGCTGCCGGTGCCTTCGAGGAAGATGTTCTCTCGTTCCAGGTGGCTCAGGTCGATGGTGCTGGTGATCGCAAAGCGTTGTTCCAGGACCTGCAGCACCCCTTTATCGCGCTCCAGTCGTCGGTTCTGGCCTTCCATCGGGTACAGCACCAGGCTGCCGTCGGCGTGGCTGCTCCACCAGTTATTGGGGAAGATCGAATCGGGGGTATGGGGCGCTGGCGTGTCCTGTACCACTAGCACTTCCACGCCATGGCGGCGCAGAGTGTCGACATACTCATCGAACTCCTCCAGCGCTTTCTGCTGTGCGCTGAGGGGGTCGGCGGGTGGGCGTTGGAAACGGTTGTTGACCGCGGTGTCCGGGTTGAAGGCAAAGCGCGCCGGGCGAATCATCAGGACGGTGTTGGTGGTTTGCATGGGGGCACGAAATCCATGGGATGAACTGTGCAGCTATTGTGTGGGTTGTGCCGGATGAATCCCGGCTGAAACAGCAGGGCCGCTCAGCGGGGAAAGCTGAAAAGGGGCGTGGGGCAGCCGAATCGGCTGGGAGAGTTGTGGATAGTAGGGTGTCGGTTATGACGCCGTTGGCCAGGAGGAAATATGTCTACCGTCGTACGTCTCGCTCAACCCGACGATGCCGAGGGAATCAGCCAGGTCATCCTGGCGGCTTTGTACGGCAGCAACGCACAGGACTATCCGGCGGATGTGATTGAGCGGGTGGCCAGCAACTTTACGCCCGACGCGGTGCGCGAGCTGCTCAAGCGGCGTGTGGTGCTGGTGGCGGTTCAGGGGCGGGTGATCGTCGGCACCGCTGCACTGAATGCCAAAGTGGTGCGCTCGGTGTTCGTCAACCCGACGCGGCAAGGGCAGGGCATTGGCCGGTTACTGATGAGTGAAATCGAACTGCGCGCGGGGGAAGCGGGGGTGACAACGCTGAGTGTGCCGTCCTCGCTGACGGCCGAGCCGTTTTACGCCAGGCTGGGGTTTCGCACGGTACGTGAGGTCGATCACGGCAATGAGCGCACGTTGGTGATGGAGAAGGCGTTGTTCTCGTGCGATGCCTGAGAACACCGGAAAGTAAATGTGGGAGGGGGCTTGCCCCCGATGCGGTGTATCAGTCGACGGATTTATTGACTGAGCCACTGTTAGCGGGGTCAAGCCCTATATGAGAATCCAAACGCCCTCCTCAGTTAACTGAAAGAACCGGCTCGAATGTGGGAGGGGGCTTGCCCCCGATGCGGTGTATCAGTCGACAGATTCATTGACTGAGCCACTGCTATCGGGGGCAAGCCCCTCCCACAGGCGGTTAGACCTTTACGATCCAGCCGGCTGGCGCTTCGACGTCACCGGTCTGCACGCCGGTCAGCTCTTTGTAGAGCTTCTGGGTGATCGGGCCGACTTCGGTTTCGCTGTGGAACACGTGCAGCTTGCCGTTGTACTGGATACCGCCGATCGGCGAAATCACCGCCGCCGTGCCGCAGGCGCCGGCTTCTTTGAATTGGTCCAGCTTGTCGATGAACACTTCGCCCTCGACTACTTCCAGGCCCAGGCGGGTCTGGGCCAGTTCGATCAGCGACAGGCGGGTGATGCCTGGCAGCACCGAAGGCGACTTCGGTGTGATGAACTTGTTGTCATGGGTGATCCCGAAGAAGTTGGCCGAACCGACTTCTTCGATTTTCGAGTGGGTCATCGGGTCCAGGTAGATCGCGTCGGCGAAACCGGATTTCTTCGCTTCCGAGCCTGGCATCAGGCTGGCGGCGTAGTTGCCACCGACCTTGGCTGCACCGGTGCCCTGTGGCGCGGCGCGGTCGAAGGTGGAGATCTGGAAGTTGTGGGGCACCAGGCCGCCCTTGAAGTAGGCACCGACCGGGATGCAGAACACCGAGAAGATGAACTCCGGCGCGGTGCGCACGCCGATGTTGTCACCGGTGCCGATCACGAATGGGCGCAAGTACAGCGCGCCGCCGCTGCCGTAGGGCGGGATGAAGCGCTCGTTGGCCTTGACCACTTGTTTGCAGGCGTCGATGAATACGTCGGTCGGTACATGCGGCATCAGCAGGCGCGCGCAGCTGCGTTGCATGCGGGCGGCGTTCTGGTCCGGGCGGAACAGGTTGATCGAGCCGTCCTTGCAGCGGTAGGCCTTGAGGCCCTCGAAGCACTGCTGACCGTAGTGCAGGGCGGTGGAGCCCTCGCTGATGTGCAGCACGTTGTCGTCGGTCAGGGTGCCAGCTTGCCATTCGCCGTTCTTCCAGGTCTGGAGAAACCGCTTGTCGGTCTTGATGTAGTCAAAACCCAGCTTGTCCCAATTGATGCTTTCGTTACCCATGACACCCTCTATCTCTGGTCAAGTCGGATTTTTTTCTGGATGGGCGCAACAATACTGCATTCTTGGCTCGTGTGGGAGCAGGTGGGCGGACCATCCGACATCTGTATTGGCTGATCCGCCGCTATCGCGGGCAAGCCTGGCTCCCACCGTTGATTGCATTCCAAAGGTGGGAGCTGACTGGCTTACAGATGCAGCGCGTGGCCCAGCGCCCGCAATGCCGCTTCCTGCACAGCCTCGCCGAGGGTCGGGTGCGCATGGATGGTGCCGGCCACGTCTTCCAGGCGCGCGCCCATTTCCAGGCTCAGGCCGAAGGCCGTGGACAGCTCCGAGACGCCAACGCCCACTGCTTGCCAGCCGACAATCAGGTGGTTGTCACGCCGCGCCACCACCCGCACGAAGCCGGTTTTCGACTCCAGCGTCATCGCCCGGCCATTGGCCGCGAACGGGAAACTCGACACGATGCAGTCCAGCCCCGCCGCCTTGGCATCGTCGGGGGTCTTGCCGACCACCACCACTTCCGGGTCGGTAAAGCACACCGCCGGGATCGCCGCCGGGTTGAACTCGCGATGCAGGCCGCTGATCAGTTCGGCGACCATCTCGCCCTGGGCCATGGCCCGGTGCGCCAGCATCGGTTCGCCGCTCAGGTCGCCGATGGCCCACACGTTGCGCATGCTGGTCTGGCAGCGGCTGTCGACCTGGATTGCCGTACCGTTCATGTCCAGGTTCAGCGCTTCCAGGTTCCAGCCCTGGGTGTTGGGTTTGCGACCCACCGCGACCAGCACCTGGTCGGTGGCCAATGACAAGGTGTCGCCATTGGGGTCACGCACTTGCAGGTGGCCGTCGGCAAACCCGGTGACACTGTGCTTGAGGTACAGCTTCACCCCCAGTTGTTTGAGGGAGTCGGCCACCGGTTGGGTCAATTCGGCATCGTAGGCGGGCAGGATGCGATCCTGCGCCTCGACCACGCTGACTTCTGCGCCAAGCTTGCGGTAGGCCGTGCCCAGTTCCAGGCCGATGTAGCCGCCGCCCACCACAATCAGGCGCTTGGGCACTTGGGTGGGAGCCAACGCTTCGGTAGATGAAATGATCGGCCCGCCAATCGGCAGCATCGGCAGGTTGACGCTTTTCGAACCCGTGGCCAGCAGCAGGTGTTCGCACTGGATGCGTTGCTCGCCGACATCGACGGTCTTGCCGTCCACCACCTTGGCCCAGCCGTGGATCACTTGCACCTTGTGTTTCTTGAGCAACGCGGCGACGCCGGTGGTCAGGCGGTCGACGATGCCGTCCTTCCACTCCACGCTTTTGCGGATATCCAGGTTGGGTACATCCACTTCGATGCCCAACTGGGAACCCTGGCTGTGGTGCACGGTTTGCTGGAATTGTTCGGCCACATGGATCAAGGCCTTGGACGGGATGCAACCGATATTCAGGCAGGTGCCGCCCAGAGCCTGGCCTTCCACCAGGATGGTCGGAATGCCCAATTGCCCGGCGCGGATCGCCGCCACATAACCGCCGGGGCCGCCGCCGATAATCAGCAGGGTGGTATGGGTAATTTGTGTCATGCCCTTACTCCAGGAACAGGCTGGCGGGTTGTTCGAGCAGGCCGCGAATGGCCTGGATAAATTGCGCCGCGTCCATGCCATCGACCACGCGGTGATCGAAGGAACTGGAGAGGTTCATCATCTTGCGAATCACGATCTGGCCCTTGATCACCATCGGCCGTTCGACGATGCGGTTGACGCCGACAATCGCCACTTCCGGCAGATTCAGCACCGGTGTGCTGACAATACCGCCCAAGGCGCCGAGGCTGGTCAGGGTGATACTGGAACCGGACAATTCCTCACGGCTGGCCTTGCCATTGCGTGCGGCCGTGGCCAGGCGCGTGATTTCTTCGGCGGTGCCCCACAGGTTGCGCGCTTCGGCATGCCGCACCACCGGCACCATCAAACCCACGTCGCTCTGGGTGGCGACGCCCACATGCACCGCGCCGAGGCGGGTGATGACCTGGGCTTCGTCGTCGTAGCGTGCGTTGATCTGCGGGAAGTCCCGCAGCGCCACGACCATGGCGCGCACGATAAACGGCAGCAGGGTCAGTTTTCCCCGAGTGGCACCGTGTTTTTCGTTGAGGTGCACGCGCAGTTCGTCTAGCGCAGTGACATCGATTTCTTCCACATAGCTGAAATGCGCGGCGCGCCGGGTGGCGTCCTGCATGCGCTGGGCGATCTTGCGGCGCATGCCGATCACTGGGATCTGTTCTTCGTCGTGGCGTTCGGCGTAAGGGGTGGCAGTGGTTTGATTTTGCGTCGGACGCTGGAGCAAGTAAGCGTCCAGATCTTCGTGCAAAATACGGCCCGCTGGGCCAGAGCCCTGAACCAGCCGCAGTTGGATACCGGCATCCAGCGCATGCTTGCGCACAGCGGGGGAGGCCAGGGGGCGTTCGTCAGCTTCGCGGGCCACCGGGGCTTGCGTCGCAGCCTTGGTTGGCGCGGGTTTGCTTTCAACCGGCGCGGGTTTGGCTTCCACCGCAGGTGCGGCCTTCACCGGTTCGGCAACCGCCGGCACATCCTTGGCATTGCCCGCGCCTTCCACTTCGATGCTGATCAACACACTGCCCACGGCCATGACTTCGCCCGGCTCGCCGCCGAGAGCAATGACCTTGCCGTGGACCGGCGAGGGAATGTCCACCATCGCCTTGTCGGTCATCACGTCCGCCAGCACCTGGTCTTCGACGACCATATCGCCGACCTTCACATGCCAGACCGACAGTTCCACTTCCGCGATGCCTTCGCCAATGTCCGGCATCTTGATAACGTGCGTGCCCATTCAGACCTCCATGACCCGTTGAAGCGCCGCGCCCACACGGGACGGCCCTGGGAAATACGCCCACTCTTGCGCGTGCGGGTAGGGGGTGTCCCACCCCGTGACGCGTTCGATCGGCGCTTCCAGGTGGTGGAAGCAATGCTCCTGCACCAGCGCTACCAGCTCGGCGCCAAAGCCACAGGTGCGCGTGGCTTCGTGCACCACCACGCAACGGCCGGTCTTTTTCACCGATTTGACGATGGTTTCCAGGTCCAGCGGCCACAGGCTGCGCAGGTCGATGACTTCGGCATCGATGCCGGTTTCTTCGGCGGCGACTTGCGACACATACACGGTGGTGCCGTAGGTCAGCACGGTGACGGCCGAGCCCGGGCGCACAATGGCGGCCACGTCCAGGGGCACGGTGTAGTAACCGTCCGGCACTTGGGCTTGCGGGTGCTTGGACCAGGGGGTGACAGGACGGTCGTGATGGCCGTCGAACGGGCCGTTGTACAGGCGCTTGGGTTCGAGAAAAATCACCGGGTCATCGTTTTCGATGGAGGCGATCAGCAGGCCCTTGGCGTCATACGGGTTGGACGGCATCACCGTGCGCAGGCCGCAGACCTGGGTGAACACCGCTTCGATACTTTGGCTGTGGGTCTGGCCGCCATATATGCCGCCACCGCAGGGCATGCGCATGGTCAGCGGCGCGGTGAACTGGCCGGCCGAGCGATAACGCAGGCGCGCGGCTTCGGAGATGATCTGGTCGGTGGCGGGGTACACGTAGTCGGCGAACTGGATTTCCGCCACCGGGCGCAAACCATAGGCGCCCATGCCTACCGCCACGCCAACGATGCCACTTTCGGAGATCGGCGCGTCGAACACCCGCGAGGTGCCGTACTTGCTCTGCAAGCCTTCGGTGCAACGGAACACGCCGCCGAAGTAGCCGACGTCCTGGCCGAACACCACGACGTTGTCGTCCCGTTCGAGCATCACATCCATGGCCGAGCGCAGGGCCTGGATCATGGTCATGGTGGTGGTGGTCATGGCGGTTTCCAGTTCGATGCTGTTGTTGTGATCGTTCATGTCAGATCCCCAACTCCTGACGCTGGCGCTTCAAGTGCTCCGGCATCTCTTTGTAGACGTCTTCGAACATGGTCGCGGCGCTTGGAATCTGGCCACCGGCTAGAGTGCCGTACTGCTCGGCTTGTTTTTGTGCGGCGATGACTTCCGCTTCCAGTTCGGCACTGACCGCCGCGTGTTCCTCTTCGGACCACTGGCCAATCTTGATCAGGTGCTGTTTGAGACGGGCAATCGGGTCGCCCAGCGGGAAGTGGCTCCAGTCGTCGGCGGGGCGGTACTTGGACGGATCGTCCGAAGTGGAGTGGGGGCCGGCGCGGTAGGTGACCCATTCGATCAAGGTCGGGCCGAGGTTGCGGCGCGCACGTTCGGCGGCCCAGGCGGAAGCGGCGTACACCGCGATGAAGTCGTTGCCGTCCACACGCAGGGAGGCAATGCCGCAACCGACGCCGCGTCCGGCGAAAGTAGTGGCTTCACCGCCGGCGATGGCCTGGAAGGTGGAGATGGCCCACTGGTTGTTGACCACGTTGAGAATCACCGGCGCGCGGTAGACGTGGGCGAAGGTGAGGGCGGTGTGGAAGTCCGATTCGGCGGTGGCGCCGTCGCCGATCCAGGCCGAGGCGATCTTGGTATCGCCCTTGATCGCCGAGGCCATGCCCCAGCCCACACCCTGTACGAATTGGGTGGCGAGGTTGCCGGAAATAGTAAAGAACCCAGCGTCTTTGACCGAGTACATGATCGGCAACTGACGGCCTTTTAGGGGGTCGCGCTCGTTGGACAGCAACTGGCAGATCAGGTCCACCAGCGGCACTTCGCGGGCCATCAGGATGCTTTGCTGGCGGTAGGTGGGGAAACACATGTCGTCGATGTTCAAGGCCAGGGCCTGGGCGCTGCCGATGGCTTCTTCGCCAAGGCTCTGCATGTAGAACGACATTTTTTTCTGACGCTGGGCGACCACCATGCGGTTGTCGAAGATCCGCGTCTTGAGCATGGCGCGCATGCCCTTGCGCAGAACCTCCACGGGAACCCCTTCGGCCCACGGCCCCAGGGCCTGGCCCTGGTCATCGAGCACGCGGATCAGGCCCTTGGCCAGGTCGGCGGTGTCGGCGGGTTCTACATCGATGGCGGGTTTGCGCACCAGGCCGGCGTCGGTCAGGCGCAGGTAGGTGAAATCGGTCTTGCAGCCTGGGCGGCCCGAGGGTTCGGGAACGTGCAGGCGCAGTGGTTCGTACTGCTGGGTCATGGCTTTCTACGCTCTATCTTGTGAATTTCTTGTAGTGGGCGCGCTAGCTGACAATCCGTCTCCGGGTAGGAGAAATCTTGTCCTACAACAATCATAGGCGGGGCGTAGAAGAATATTTATCTGTGTTTCGTTGCGCTCGGGACCATTTGCGGATAAAAAAACTGCATAAACATAATAAACAGGTGATTTTGTCTCATGCGCAAACTGGACCGTACCGATATCGGCATTCTCAACGCCCTTCAAGAGAATGCGCGCATCACCAACGCCGACCTGGCGCGCTCGGTCAACCTGTCGCCCACCCCGTGTTTCAACCGGGTCAAGGCCATGGAAGAACTGGGCCTGATCCGCGAGCAGGTCACCCTGTTGGACGCCGATCTGCTGGGCTTGCACGTCAATGTGTTCATTCACGTCAGTCTGGAAAAGCAGAACGAACTGGCCCTGCAACAGTTCGAGAGCGCCATTGCCGATCGCCCCGAGGTGATGGAGTGCTACCTGATGGCCGGCGACCCCGACTACCTGATTCGCGTGCTGGTGCCGACGATCCAGGCGCTGGAACGCTTCATGATGGACTTTCTGACCAAAGTGCCGGGCGTGGCGAATATCCGCTCCAGCTTTGCGCTCAAGCAGGTGCGCTACAAGACTGCGTTGCCATTGCCGCCAGGTGGGTTGATGGTTTGATCGGTGCGGTCACTAAACCTGAGAGGCACCGATAGTTCGCTCGGTAATAATCGGCGTCTTTTTTATTTTCCATTAATGAAAAATTGCGTGAGCAGTCACGTATTTTTCACATCCGATTAAACACATTAGCCCCATGAGGCCGGGATGTTCGCGGCCCGGTACAAGGGGTATACCGCGATGTACATGAGAGCCTGGAAGTTGAACGTTCGTACCACACTTTGTTTTGGGGTGGTGTGTGTTCTGTTGTTAATTCAGGGAGCAATGACGCTAGTTAAAGTCGATAAGGTTTATTCATCGACTGTTGAAATAGAAACCAATTGGTTGCCCAGTATTCGCCTGGCAGGCGAGATCGATTCGGCGTTCTACAAACTACGCCTGGATTTACGCCGTTACGCCATGGAAATACCCCGCCAGGACCCGGCATCTCTCGAAAAGCTCAAAGCCGTGCGCACCGAGGTCCTTGATGTTGCTGCTCGTTATGCGCCGTTGGTATCGAGCCCCGAGGAACAAGTCACGTACAACCAGGTATTGGCCAGCATCAAGAATTACAGCCAGAGAATGGATGAGTTTGTGGGAGAGGCTTCGACAATGTCGGCCGAACAGATGTCGACATACTTGCGGGAAGTCAACGGGCCTATCGCGCTTGAAGTTCAACGTTCCATCAGCGAGTTGATCGCATTGAATGGGCGTGGCTCGACCGCCGCTGTAAACGTGGCGTCCAGCGAGCATGACGCGGCGCGGATGTTCACGTGGGTATTGATGGGCGGCTCAGTGCTGCTTGCCATCGTGGTCGCTCGCCTGTTTACCCGCAGCATCGTTGTTCCCGTGCGGGAGTTGTTGGTATCGACCGGCAAGATTGCCGACGGCGATTTACGCGTGGCCATTGCTGTCAATGGCAATGACGAGCTGACCGAGTTGCAACGGTCCACCGCCGCCATGCAGATGAACCTTAAAGCCACGCTGCAGCATATTTCCGAAGCATCCGGGCAACTGGCGTCGGCGGCGGAAGAGATGAGTTCCATCACGCGCGAGTCCAGCGCCGGTATCGAACGCCAAAGCCTGGAAACCGACCAGGCCGCCACGGCGGTCAATCAGATGACTGCGGCAGTCGAGGAAGTGGCCAGAAATGCCATTTCGGCCTCACAGTCGACTCAGGACTCCCAGCGATCGGCGTCGGTGGGCCAGGAACGGGTCACACAAACTATTGCCTCGATCGAAAAACTTAGCGCTACGGTCCAGCAGACCGGGCTGGAGGTCGAGGGCTTGGCCAAGCAGGCCCAGGACATTGCCAAGGTGGTCGAGGTGATCCGCTCGATCGCGGAGCAGACCAATTTGCTGGCATTGAACGCCGCCATTGAGGCCGCGCGGGCCGGTGAGCAAGGGCGCGGCTTTGCCGTGGTCGCCGATGAAGTCCGCGCGCTGGCTCATCGCACGCAGACCTCGACCCAGGAAATCGAGCAAATGATTGCGAAAATCCAGGTCTGCTCCAGCGAGGCGGTGGCGTCCATGGGCTTGAACCGCAGCGAAGCTGTGGACTCCTTGAAGATTGCCCACGAAGCCGGCGTGGCGCTGACGCAGATTACCGAGGCGATTGGCGATATCAATGAAAGAAATCTGTTGATTGCGGCCGCTTCCGAAGAGCAGGCTCATGTAGCGCGTTCCGTTGACCAGAACCTGATCAGCATTCGCGATTTGTCTATCCAGAGTTCTTCGGCGGCGAGCCAGACGTCTACGGCCAGTCATGAGCTGTCCAGATTGGCGATAGACCTCAAGCAGATCGTTGGGAAATTCTCCGTGGCTTGACCGCAGGATCGCGGTCGTGAGGGGGGGAGATGTTGAAGTGCATTTCTGCATCGCAAGTCGTTCAGGGAATGTATGTCCATAAACTCGACGGCGCCTGGATTGATCATGGCTTTTGGAAAACCAGCTTTCTGCTGAGCCACGCTGAGGACGTGCAGCGTTTGCGCGATGCTCCGGTGCGCGCCGTGTGGATCGATACTCAAAAGGGCTGCGATATCAGCCTCAGCATCGCGCCCAGCCCGGAGCAAACGGTGCAACCACTCGCGGCGCCGTCGCGACTGGTGGTGGCTGAGCCGGCCGACATCAAGGCTGAAGTGGCCCGAGCGGTCAAACTGTGCGCGGTGGCCAAACGCGCAGTGATCGAAATGTTCGGTGACCTGCGCATGGGGCGGGCAGTGGAGCCGACCCAGGCGGCCGCGCTGGTGGACGAGATCTCCCAATCCATCCTGCGCCATCCCCATGCCTTGATCAGCCTGGCACGGCTGAAGACGGCAAACGAATATACCTACATGCACTCGGTGGCGGTCTCCGGTTTGATGATCGCCCTGGCGCGCCAGTTGGACCTGGCGCCGCCGTTGGTGCAGGAGGCGGGCCTGGCGGGGTTGTTTCATGACGTGGGCAAGATGGCCGTTCCCGAACCTATCCTGAACAAGCCGGGGGCCTTGACCGACGGTGAGTTTGGCGTGGTACGCAAACACCCGGTGCTGGGCACCGATTTGTTACGGCAGTCGCCGCGGATCAGCGCCCTGGTGTTGGATGTCTGCCTGCACCACCATGAAAAATGCGACGGCAGTGGCTATCCCCATGGCCTGGTGCAGGACCAGATCAGTTTGTTGGCACAAATGGGCGCGGTGTGTGACGTATACGATGCCGTGACTTCGGAGCGCCCTTACAAGCACGCTTGGGGGCCTGCCGAAGCGATTCAGAAAATGGCGGAATGGAAAGGCCATTTTGATGAACGGGTGTTCCAGGCGTTCGTGCGTTGCGTGGGTATTTACCCCGTCGGCGCTTTGGTGCGCCTGGAAAGTGGCCGCATCGCGGTGGTCCTCGAACAAAACCCACTGTCATTGCTGACCCCCGTGGTCAAGGTGTTCTTCTCCGCGCGTTCCGGGCTGCCGGTGACTCAGACGGTGGTCAACCTCGCCAAGCAACCGGACAAGATCGTCGGCCGTGCCTTGGCTGAAGAGTGGGGGTTCAAGCAAGTCGACGAGTTATGGTGCGGCATTACCCGTGGCAAGGGCTCTTATTTCGATTAGGCGCTTCAGAGCTGGTTGAGCGGGATCTTCAAATACACCACGCCGTTGTCTTCCGCCGGCGGCATATTCCCCGCGCGTACGTTCACCTGAATCGCCGGCAGCAGCAGCGTCGGCATTCCTAACCCGGCGTCGCGTTGGGTGCGCATCGCCACGAACGCGGCTTCATCCACACCGTCATGCACATGAATATTGCTTGCGCGCTGTTCGGCCACCGTGGTCAGGCATTTCGCCTCGCGCCCCTGGGGCGGGTAGTCGTGGCACACGTACAACTGGGTTTCCAGGGGGAAGGCCAATAACTTGCGCATCGACGCGTACAACTGATGCGCATCGCCGCCGGGGAAGTCGCAGCGGGCGGTGCCCACATCCGGCATGAACAGCGTGTCGCCCACCAGGATCAGCTTGCCGTCGATCAGGTAGGCCATGTCTGCCGGGGTATGCCCGGGCACATGCAACGCCTGGGCTTTCAAACGGCCGATGTGGAAGATTTCGTCCGGCGCGAACAGATGATCGAACTGTGAACCGTCGGCGTGGAATTCCGGCTCCAGGTTAAACAGGTTTTTAAACACGTTTTGCACCTGGCTGATGCACTGGCCGATGGCGATCTTGCCGCCCAGCGTACGGCGCAGGTACGGCGCGGCGGACAGGTGATCAGCGTGGGCATGGGTTTCCAGCAACCACTGCACCTGCAACCCGTGCTCGTGCACGAATGCGATCACCTTGTCAGCCTGGGCGGTGTCGGTGCGACCAGAGGCCGGATCGTAGTTGAGCACCGAATCGACGATGGCACAGGGGCCGCCGTCCGCTTCGTAGACCACGTAGGTGTAGGTCGACGACGCCTCGTCCAGAAAGGATTGAATCAACGCTGGCATGGCGGTAGCCCCTGATGCTGGAAAAAAGTGATTACAATCACTTTATGTTTACACATAATGTTTTCAGATTAAGTGACACACAGGACCCGAAGCAAATGGAATCTACCTTGAGTGAGGGCGAAGTCGCCCAACTGCGTGCTTCCGCGTCCAAGGCCTGTGCCTTGCTCAAGGCGTTGGCCAACGAAGACCGCCTGTTGATCCTGTGCCAGTTGACCCAGGGCGAACGCAATGTGGGCGAGCTGGAAACCATGACCGGCGTGCGCCAGCCTACGCTGTCGCAACAGCTTGGCATCCTGCGCGACGAAGGGCTGGTGGCCACCCGTCGCGAAGGCAAATACATTTTCTACGGACTGGCCAGCCACGAAGTGATCCAAGTGATGAAGACCCTGTCCGGCCTTTACTGCGGCGCGGTCATAAAAAGCTGGGCGTGACGCCATCCGGCAGCGACCCTTGTGTGCATTGACAAAAAAAGGCGATAGACCATGACCGACCAACACTGGGGCCAGACCATCAGTGGCGACATCGTTGTCATCGGCGGCGGTTCGGCAGGCATTGGCTTGCTGGCCAGCCTGCTCAAGCGCGACCCCGACCTGAACATCACCCTGATCGAACCCAGCGACTATCACTGCTACCAACCGGCCTGGACTCTGGTGGGCGGCGGTGCCTACGACCTGAAAAAGACCCGCCGCCCTCTGGCCGATGTGCTGCCCAATGGCGTGACCTGGGTGCAGGCCGCCGTCACCGAGGTGCTGCCGGACAGCCAGAGCCTGGTGCTCGACAACGGCCAGCGCGTGACCTGGAACAACCTCATTGTCTGCCCCGGCCTGCGCCTGGCCTGGGAGAAAATCGAAGGCTTGCAGGACACCCTCGGCCAACACGGCGTGACTTCCAACTACAGCTACGAGCACGCCGCTTATACCTGGCAGCAAGTCAAGCAACTCAAGGCCGGCAAGGCACTGTTCACCCAGCCGGCCATGCCGATCAAATGCGCCGGCGCGCCCCAGAAGGCTATGTATCTGTCGTGCGACCACTGGCTCAAGCAGGGCCATCTGCAAAACATCGAGGTGGAATTCAACCTGGCCGGCGCGGCGCTGTTCGGCGTGGCGACCTTTGTGCCGCCGTTGATGAAATACGTGGAGAAATACAACGCGCGCCTGGCCTTCAATGCCAACCTGGTGAAGGTCGACGGCCCGGCGCGCAAAGCCTGGTTCGAGGTCAAGGATGCCGAGGGCAACGTCACGCTTGTGGAAAAAACCTTCGACCTGCTGCACGTAGTGCCGCCGCAACTGGCCCCGGAATTTATCCGCCACAGCCCGCTGGCCGACGCTGCCGGCTGGTGCGATGTGCACCCGCACAGCCTGCAGCATCAGCGCTATGCGCCTATTTTTGGCCTGGGCGATGTGTGCGGCACCAGCAACGCCAAGACCGCCGCGGCCGTGCGCAAGCAGATCGTGGTGGTCGCCGAAAACCTGCTGGCCCTGCGCAAGCAGGCGCCGTTGCCGCTCAAGTACGACGGTTATGGCTCCTGCCCGCTGACAGTGGAGAAGGGCAAAGTGGTGCTGGCTGAGTTCGGCTACGGCGGCAAATTGCTGCCGACCTTCGCCCTCGACCCGACCCAAGCGCGCCGCTCCATGTGGTGGCTCAAGGCGACCTTGCTGCCGTGGTTCTACTGGAACGGCATGCTCAAGGGCCGCGAGTGGCTGACCCGTCTGAGCAAGGTGGACTGAATGTTACTGGCCAGTGTGTTGGGGGTGTTGATGGGCCTGGTCATGGGCCTGACCGGCGCGGGCGGCGGCATCCTCGGCGTGCCCGCGTTGGTGCTGGGCCTGGGCTTGAGCATGACCCAGGCCGCGCCGGTGTCGTTGCTCGCGGTGGGCGCGGCGGCGGCAGTGGGGGCGATAGACGGTTTGCGCCATGGCCTGGTGCGCTATCGCGCCGCCTTGCTGATCGCCTTGCTCGGCGCGCTGTTTTCGCCGCTGGGGGTGTTCGTCGCTCACCAGATGCCCGAAGCGTTGCTCAAGGGCCTGTTCAGCGCGTTGATGGTGCTGGTGGCCTGGCGCATGCTGCAACGGGAGAAAAAACAGGCCGGGCCGAGCGACCATGGCGCCGCCTCCTGGGGCCAGAAAAACTGCATGCTCAACCAGCAGACCGGGCGCCTGGCCTGGACCGCCAAATGCACCGCCACCCTGGCCGCGCTGGGCGCCATCACCGGTGCGGTGTCAGGCTTGCTCGGCGTCGGCGGCGGCTTTCTGATCGTGCCAGCGTTCAAGCAACTCACCGACGTGCAGATGCGCGGCATCGTCGCCACGTCATTGATGGTGATCAGTCTGATCTCGCTGATCGGCGTGGTCGGCGCGTTCCATGCCGGCGTCCGTATAGACGCCGTGGGCTGGGTGTTTATCGCCGCGAGCATCGTCGGCATGCTGATCGGCCGGCGCCTATGCTCGGTGATTGCCGCACGCACCTTGCAGGTGGGGTTCGCCAGCCTGTGTGTCGCGGTTGCAGCGGGAATGCTTTTGAACGCCTTACGCTGAACTTGAAATGCAATTGCGATGTGGGAGGGGGCAAGCCCCCTTCCACATTTGAATCCTCTGTGCGTTTGCGCACTTTCATCCCATCGCATCCCCCACCCAGTACCCAAGTAGCATAGGGCCGCAGCCTCTGCCTTCGTACACTCAAGCCTCTGAGGGGAGAGTCGACGATGCACAACCACGAAGGCGTAGTGAGCGCCATGTCCCAGGCAACCGACGCCGGGCAGGCCGCCGAAGAGTTGGCGCGACAGCTGCTGCATCCGTATCTGGGTTTTGTGCTGTTTTTCTGCTCGGCCTCCTACGATTTGCAGGCCCTGGGCAATGCCTTGCAGCACTGCTTCGGCAGCGTGCGCGTGGTCGGTTGCACCAGCGCCGGCGAGATCACGCCCCAGGGCTACGGGCGCAATTGCGTGACCGCGATGGGCTTTAACCATGCGCACTTTTCCATTGCCACTGAACTGATCGACCAGGTCGAGCACTTCAGCCTGATCGATGCCCAACATATGGTCGAACGCCTGGTGGGCGGTTGCCGCAGCAACACCCTGGCGCCGATCAAAGGCAACACCTTTGCCCTGACCTTGCTCGATGGTCTGTCCAGCCGCGAAGAAATGGTGCTCGCTGCCCTCAGCGCGGCCCTGGGGGATATCCCGCACTTCGGCGGCTCGGCTGGTGACGACAACTTCCTGACCCACACCCATGTATATTTCAACGGTGCGTTTCACAGCGGCGCGGCGGTGGTGGTGTTGGTCAACACCTGGCTGGATTTTGAAGTGTTTACCACCCACCACATCCTGCCGCGGGCGGAAAAACTGGTGGTGACCGCGGCCGACAGCCCGTCCCGCCGGGTATTCGAACTCAATGCCGAACCTGCCGCTGAAGAATACGCGCGGCATATCGGCGTTGCGGTGGCCGACCTCGATCACCGCATCTTCGCTGCCCACCCGCTGGCAGTGCGCATCCACGACCAGTATTACGTGCGCGCGATCCAGCAAGTGCATGACGACCTCAGCCTGAGTTTCTACTGCGCGGTGGAAAACGGCATCGTGCTCACCGTGATGGAACCCGGACCGATCCTGCCAAACCTGCAAAACCTGTTCGACGGCCTGCACACGCGCCTCGGCGACCTATTGCTGACCATCGGCTGCGACTGTTTCCTGCGGCGCCTGGAGCTGGAAGACGCCGACACCCTGGAACAGATCGGCGGTTTCCTGCAGGACCAACGCGTGCTGGGCTTCAACACCTACGGAGAACAGTTCAATGGCATGCACATCAACCAGACCTTTACCGGGGTCGCCATTGCCCGAGGACGCGCGCCTGGGCCGCACTGAACTGCTGGCCGAACTGGCGCGCCTGCGGGGGGACAACCACAAGCTGGCGCGGATCAATGCGGCGCTGATCGAACGCATCGAGTCCGGCGTGTCCCAGGGCAATGACCCGTACACCACGTTCCAGCACTCGGTGGTGTTGGCCGAGCAAGTACGTGAGCGTACCGACGCCTTGAACCAGGCAATGGCCGAACTGCGCGCCAGCAACCACTTGTTGATCAATGCCCGCCTGCGCGCCGAAACCCTGCGCCGTGAGCAGGCCGCCGCGCAAAAGGCCCAGGAAAGCGAACGCTGGATTCGCCTGATCACCGACCACGTCCCCGCGCTGATCGGCTACCTGAATGCCGACCTGGTGTATGAGTTCACCAATAAAGTCTACGAACAATGGTACTGCTGGCCTCCGGGAATGATGCTCGGCCAGAGCCTGCGCGAGGTCCATAGCGAGCAGCACTGCCAGCGTCTCGATGCGTATGTCGCGCGCGCTCTGGCGGGGGAGAGCGTGACCTTTGAGTTCGCCGAAACCAATATCAACAACCAGGAGCGCTACATGCTGCGCTCCTACGTGCCCAACCGCCTGGCCACGGGCGAAGTAGTGGGGATTTTCGTGCTGATCCGCGACATCACCGAGCGTCGTCGCACCGCCGAGGCCCTGCATCAGGCCTATCAGAACCTGGAGCAGCGTGTCGCCCAGCGCACCTCGGAACTCACCGCGCTCAACGACCAGTTGCTCAAGGAAATCGACGAGCGCCGCCGCATGGAAACCCGTCTGCGCGAGGCCAAGCGCGAAGCCGAACAGGCCAACCTGTCGAAGACCAAGTTCCTTGCCGCCGTCAGCCACGACCTGCTGCAACCGCTGAACGCCGCGCGGCTGTTCACCGGCGCCTTGCTGGAACGTCGCGAGCCCCAGGCCAATGAAACCCTGGTGCGCAATGTGAGCAATTCCCTTGAAGACGTGGAAAACCTACTGGGCACCCTGGTGGATATTTCCAAGCTGGACGCCGGCGTGATCAAGGCCGATATCGCGCCGTTCGCCCTTAGCGAGCTGCTGGACAACCTGGCGGCCGAATACACCGAGCTGGCCCGCAGCGAAGGGCTGGAATTGCATTTCATCGGGTGTTCGGCGTTGGTGCACAGCGATATCCAGCTGCTGGCGCGGATTCTGCGCAACCTGTTGAGCAATGCGATTCGCTACACCTATAGCGGCCGCGTGGTGTTGGGCTGTCGTCGCCAGCATCAGCGCTTGTCGATCCAGGTGTGGGACAGTGGCATGGGCATCGCCGAGGAGCGCCTGGAGGAGATTTTCCAGGAGTTCAAACGTGGCGATGTGCAGCGTCGCGATCAGGATCGCGGGCTGGGGTTGGGCCTGGCCATTGTGGAAAAGATCGCCGGCATCCTGGGCCATCGCATCAGCGTCAAATCCGTACCCGGCAAGGGCTCGATGTTTGCCGTGGAGGTGCCCTTGAGCGCCACCGCGCCCAAGACCTTGCCCGCACCGAGCATGAGCGAACCGATGCTGGAGCGTTTACAGGGCGCCCGGGTATGGGTGCTGGATAACGACGCGGCGATCTGCGCCGGCATGCGCACCCTGCTCGAAGGCTGGGGCTGCCAGGTGGTCACGGCCTTATCGGAACAGGACCTGGCCGGCCAGGTGGACAACTACCACGCCGAGGCCGACCTGCTGATCGCCGACTACCACCTGGACAATGACCAGAACGGTGTCGACGCCGTGGCCCGCATCAACGCCCGCCGCGGTCGCCCGATACCGGCGCTGATGATCACCGCCAACTACAGCAACGAACTCAAGCAACAGATCCGCGAACAGGGGCACACCTTGATGCACAAACCGGTACGGCCGATGAAGCTGAAAACTGCCATGAGCCATCTACTGGGCAAGGGGAGGAGGGGGCAAGCCCCTGATGGCGGCCTGTCAGCCAGCTCATGCATTGACTGAACCACCGCTATCGGGGGCAAGCCCCCTCCCACCTTTTGCCCCTCGGTTGCCTGGAGACTCAGCGGCGCAGGCATGAGCCTGGATTGAGCATAATCGGTGCTGATCCACACAGATCAAGATGTGGGAGGGGGCTTGCCCCCGATGGCGGCCGGTCAGCCAGCCCATGCATTGACTGAACCGCTGCTATCGGGGGCAAGCCCCCTCCCACCTTTTGCCCCGCGTTTGTCTGGAAGGCCAGCGGCGCAGGCATGAGCCAGGATTGAGCATAATCGGCGCTGATCCACACAGATCAAGATGTGGGAGGGGGCTTGCCCCCGATGGCGGCCGGTCAGCCAGCCCATGCATTGACTGAACCGCTGCTATCGGGGGCAAGCCCCCCACCTTTTGCCTTTCGTTTGTCTGGAAGGCCAGCGGCGTAGGCACGAGCGAGGATTGAGCATAATCGGTGCTGATCCACACAGATCAAGATGTGGGAGGGGGCTTGCCCCCGATGGCGGCCGGTCAGCCAGCCCATGCATTGACTGAACCGCTGCTATCGGGGGCAAGCCCCCTCCCACCTTTTGCCCCGCGTTTGTCTGGAAGGCCAGCGGCGCAGGCATGAGCCAGGATTGAGCATAATCGGCGCTGATCCACACAGATCAAGATGTGGGAGGGGGTTTGCCCCCGATGGCGGATTGTCAGCCAGCTCATGCATTGACTGAACCACCGCTATCGGGGGCAAGCCCCCCTCCCACCTTTTGCCTCTCGGTTGCCTGGAGGCTCAGCGGCGCAGGCATGAGCCAGGATTGAGCATAATCGGTGCTGATCTACACAGATCAAGATGTGGGAGGGGGCTTGCCCCCGATGGCGGCCGGTCAGCCAGCCCATGCATTGACTGAAACACCGCTATCGGGGGCAGGCTCCCTCCCACCTTTTGCCCCGCGTTTGTCTGGAGGCTCAGCGGCGCAGGTAGGAGCCGAAGTCGATGTCGCCGGCGCTGAGGATGGCCTGTACGCGGTTGTGTACATTGAGCTTGCGCAAGATGGCCGATACATGGGCTTTCACCGTGGTCTCGGCGATTTCCAATGTGTAGGCGATCTGTTTGTTCGACTCGCCTTTAGTCATGCGTTCGAGCACCAGCAATTGTTTGCGGGTCAGGGCTTGCAGCAGTTCGGGGGCGAAGCCCGGGTTTTCGTTGAGGCGGCGCTGGGCGCCGGGTTTTTGGGTGCGGATGATGTCCGGCGGCAGGTACACATTGCCGTTGAGAATCTGCTGGATCGCCTCGGTCATTTGCAGGCGCGGCGAGGACTTGGTGATAAACCCCACCGCGCCATAGGTGATGGCTTGCAGCACGATCTGCTTGTCCTGCTCGGCAGAAACGATCACCACCGGGATGGTTGGCGACTCATTGCGCAGGTTGATCAGGCCGTTGAGCCCGTGCATGCCCGGCATGTTCAGGTCGAGCAGGATCAGGTCGAGGTCGTCGTGTTCCTGGGTCAGGGCCAGGGCACTGTCCAGGTCGGCGGTTTCCATCACTTCGCTGCCGGGGAAGCCGTCGCTGATGACGTTATGGATCGCCTCGCGAAACAGCGGGTGATCGTCGGCAATCAGGATTTTGTACATGGCCGTTCACCTTCTTGTAGTGGTTATTGAAAAGGCTCGGGTGTCGCAGCCGTCACTGGCAGGTTTGCCGCTTCCCACGCATCCAAACCGTCGCGGTACCAATACACAGAGGTATAGCCCAGGTTGGCGGCACGTTTTACCGCGTTCCAACTCAGCCAGCAATCGGAGCGGCAATAGAACACCAGCGGGCGCGACAGGTCGCCGCCGGTGTACTTGTACAGGTGCCGCACGAAATAACCTTGCCATTCCGGCGTGAGGTCGCCGTCGCCGGTATTGGCCAGCCAACGGCTGCCGGGCAGGTTGGCGTGGGGTTGGTCTTCGATAAAGCGGCCTTGCAGCCATTGGCGACGGTAAACGTCGATCAGCACCGGTGCAGGCACCTGGCCAAGCAAGGCTTGCAGGGCGGGAGTGTCGACGATGGTCGCTCCCGACACATGCTCGGGCGTAGGGCTGCGGTACAGGCTGATGCGATAACCGTCGGCGGAAAACAGTGGCGTGTCGGCCTGGACCTGGGCGGTGAGCAGGCACAGCAGGGCCAGCAGGGGTAATCGGGCGGGCAGCATGGCGGGGTAATCCTTATCGTTATGCGCCCATTACACGTGAGTCCCACGCCCTTGGGAATGCGACGATAGACAGCAAAACCAGTACCAAAGTAGTAGTTTTGCCGGCCTCAGCCCGGTTTGCGCAACGCCGCGTGTTGCGGGTTGAAGGTCAGCACTGCCAGCAGGGTGAACAGCACGGTCAAGCCCAGACAGATCGCCAGGGCCAGGCCGGCCAGACGTTCATACAGGGCGAAGCGCACCAGCTCCACCGCGTGGGTGAACGGGTTGACCGCGCACAGCCAGTACAACCACTGGCTGGCATCGCGCATCTTCCACAGCGGATACAGCGCCGACGACAGGAAAAACAGCGGGAAAATCACGAAATTCATCACCCCGGCGAAGTTCTCCAACTGACGAATTCCATTGGACAGCAACAGCCCTAGCGCACTGAGCATCAGCGCCACCAGCAACAATGCGGGCAAGGCCAGCAACAGCCCCATGGCCGGCGGCTGCACGCCGTAGACCCAGGCAATCGCCAGGAACCCATACACCTGCAACAGGGAAATCAACGCCGTGGCCAGCAACTTGCTGCACAGCAAAAACGTGCGTGGCAGCGGGCTGGTCAGCAACACGCGCATGCTGCCCATCTCCCGGTCGTAGACCATCGCCAGCGAGCCTTGCATGCCGTTGAACAGCAGGATCATGCAGGCCAGCCCTGGAATGATGTACACCTCGTAAGGGATGTAGGTGTCGTAGGGTTCGATCACCGAAATGCCCAACGCGGCGCGAAACCCGGCGGCGAACACCACCAGCCACAACAGCGGCCGCACCAGGGCGCTGAGAAACCGCGTGCGCTGCAACACAAACCGCAGCCATTCGCGCAGCACGATGCCGCGCAGGCACTGCCAATACGCATTCATGCTGGCGCTCCCGTTGCGGTGGGGCGGGTCAGGCCGGCGAACAGACGACCCAGATCGCCGTCATGCTCCTGCACCAGCGCGTCGACTTGCCCGCTGGCCACCAACCGGCCCTGATGCAGGATCATCAGCGCGTCGTCGGCGTGCACTTCATCGAGCAGGTGCGTGGTCCACAACACGCTCAGATCGTGCTCCCGGCACAGCTGGCGCACATGCTGGTTCAACCCCAGGCGGCTGGCCGGGTCGAGGCCGACGCTGGCTTCGTCCAGCAACAGCAGGCGCGGCTCATGCAGCAGGGCGCGGGCGATTTCCACGCGGCGCCGGTGCCCGCCGTTGAGTGCGCGGACCTTTTCACGGCGTCGCTCGCTGAGGCCCTGGCGTGCCAACTCAGCCTCGACGCGCAGGTCGGTATGCCGGCGTGACAAGCCATGCAACGCGGCGTGATAGCGCAGGTTCTGTTCCACGCTCAGGTCCAGGTCCAGGGTGCTTTGCTGGAACACCACCCCCAGCTGTTTGAGGGCCGCTCGCGGTGCGTCGCGCAGGGAGTGGCCGCCGACGTGGATCTCGCCGCGTTGCAGGTGATACAGCCGCGTGAGCAACGCGATCAAGGTGGATTTGCCGGCACCGTTAGGCCCCAGCAGCGCGGCAAAACGCCCTGGCGCCAGGCTGAAACCTACCTCGCACAGGGCCTGACATGGGCCGTAGGCGAAGCTCAGGTCCTGCACGGTCAGGGCGTTCATGGCGTGACCACCACGCCCCACGGATAGCGCCCCACTTTGATCGACTTGATCACCTTCAGGCTGTCCACATCGATCACCGACACATCGCCGCTGACGCCGTTGGTGGCCAGCAGTTGTTTTTGATCCGGGGTGAACGCCAGCTGCCATACGCGGCGGCCCACCAACAGATAATCGAGCACCTCGAAGGTCTTGGCGTCGATCACCGCCACATGGTTGGCCGGGCCGAGGGCGACAAATCCGTACTTGCCGTCGGCGCTGAGTTTGATGCCGACCGGCTGCACCTTGTCCGGGTGCACACCCTTGATGGCGAACGTCAGGGTCTTGAGCACCTTGCGGCTGGCTACATCGAGAATGGTCACGGTGCCGCCGATTTCCGCCGAGGCCCACAGCTGCGCGCCGTCGTGGCTGAATTCGACAAAGCGCGGGCGTTGATCCACCAGGGTGCTGTCGGCCAGGGTCTGGGTGCTGGTGTCGATCCAGTGCAGCATGTTCGTGGTTTCACTGGTGTTGACCGCCCACTTGCCGTCCGGGCTCACCGCCATGCCTTCGGGTTCCACGCCGACGCTGATCTGGCCGAGCACCTTGGCGGTCTCGGTGTCGATCACCGTGACCAGCGCATCGTCTTCATTGGATACGTACAACCAACGGTTATTGGGGTGCAGGGCGAACTGCTCGGGGTCTTTGCCGGAGGGCAGTTCCTTGATGATCTTGCGCGTGGCCACGTCCATTACCTGCACGCGGTCCGAGTCGCTGGCGCAGATGTACAGCAGCTTATTGTCATGGGACAGCAGCAAGCCCCGTGGGCGCTGGCCGACCTTGAGGGTGTCGGTGACCTGCAGAGTGTTCAGGTCGATCAGGCTCAGGCTGTTGTCTTTCTCGTTGGAGACCCAGGCGGTGTTGGCCATGGCATGCCCGGCGGCAAGCAGCAGGGCGCATGAGAGCAGGGTGCGGCGCATGGCGAGTTCCTTATTATTGTGGGCGATCAGGGAAAGCGGCAGGTCACCTCGGGTTGGTCGTAACCCAGGCTGTCCATTTCATTAGTGGGGTGCAGGAAGCCGTCCTGGGGCGAAGTGCTGACCAGGGCGCGCGGCTGCACGATGGGAATCGGTTGGCGCAACTGGCCGTTCCAGGCGCGGTAACTGAGCTTGCGGCCCTTGAAACCATCCAGGGGCAACTGCTCGCTCAGCTCCAGTTGACGGATTGGCTGTGGGTCGACCTGGTGCAGTTTATTCACCGCGCTGGCAACGCTGCGCACGGCCATCCAGGCAGCGAAATCGCGGTCGTTCATCCAGCGTCCGGCCAGGGCTTCGAAGCGCTTTTGCAATTGGGCGGCGCCGTAGGTTTCCACGGTTTTGTGCCAGCCGGTGGGCGTGAGGCCCTGGGTGCCGGCGACCGGGCGCGGATACCAGGTTTGATAGGGCACGTATTCGCCGAAGTCACCGCGCTCGTCGGCCACCAGCACCACGTCGTATTCGGCGGTCTGGGTGAACAGCGGCATATCGGCTTGGGCGCTGCGGCGTTGGTCGTTATCGAAGCGCCAGGCTTTTTCCGCGACCAGCTGCACGCCGAAGCGTTTGGCGGCGCGGCGCAGGGCAGCGGCGTAGGCTTGGTCGTCTTCGTTGGGGCCAACAATCAGCAACGCCTTCTGCCATTTGCGCAGCACCAGAAACTGCGCCAGGGCATCGGCGAGCATGGCGCGGCTGGGCAGGGTATGCAGCACATTGGCCAGGCACTCGGTGCTGCGCAAGCGGTCATCGGCGCTGCCGGCGTTGAACAGCAGGCTGTCGGGCAGGGCGGCACTGAGCTGGCGCAGGCTGGCGGCGGGGGCATTCACCACGAACAGGCGCAGGCCCTGGGCGTGTTGGGCTTGGGCCGCGGCGAGCAGCGCTTCGGGGCTTTCCACGCTGGCGCTGGTCAGGCTGTAGCGCTGGTTGAGAAATGCGCCGGTGCTGTTGCTGTCGATGATCGCCAGCTCGGCACCGCGTTGACCGGCATCGGCGGGCTCGGGGATTACATTGGAGAGCAGTGGCCCCGGGTCGGGCCGATAGCCCAGGTAGCCGATCTGCACCTGCAAGGGCGCTTCGGCGGCCTGGCCGTGGCTAGCCCAGGCAATTGCCAGCAGGCAGATCACGGCGTAAGGGGCGAACTGGCGCATAAGGCACTCCATGACAGGTAGCGCCAGCATAGGAAGCCCCGTGCCCGCTGCAAATATGCAGAAAGTAGCGCTGAGGCAGTACCAAGGTAGTAGCCGCGCCGGCGCGCGGCGGTCTTAGCATGGGTCACCCTAGCCTCATTCACAGGAGTGACACGAGCATGCGCGTCTTCACCGCCCGGCCTGGGCTGTCGGCCCTGTGGCGCATCAACTTGTGGGTGTGCGGCTTCTTCACCTTGGTGACCGGCGCGTGTATGGCGCTGCTGCTGCACCAAGCCTTGGCGGACGTGGAGCGCGAATTGCAATCGGCCGCGGCGGTGGTGGCCTACCTGGGCGATACCGCTGAGCGCGACCCCGCCAGCCTGCAACCACAGCTGACTGCCAGCCTGCGCCATGTGCGCGTCTACTGGCTGGCCGCCGGCCAAACCCCACCTGCGCCCGAACAAACCGGGCTGGATGCCTGGCTCGCGCGCTGGGTCTTGACTCCCGCACAGCACACCGCGCGGGTGCTGGACTTAGCCGATGGCCGGCGCGTGTCCATTGCCGTCGACCCACGGGATGAGATCGATGAAGTCTGGGACTCCGTGCAGCAGTTGCTGAGCCTGTGCGGGCTGGCGCTGCTGGTGAGCCTGTTGACGATCCGCTGGGCGGTGCGCCGGGGCATGGGTGTGCTGGACGCCTTGCTGCGCGCCCTGCAACAGGTGTGCGCCGGCCAGCTCAACGTGCGCCTGCGCACCCAGGGTTCGCCGGAGGCGCGGCAACTGGCGCTGCACTTCAACCGCATGACCGACGCCCTGGAGCAGGCCCGACGCGACAACACCCAACTCACCCACACCTTGCTGGCGGTACAGGAACAGGAGCGCACTCAGTTGGCCCAGACCCTGCACGACGACCTCGGCCAATACCTGGCCGGTATTCGTGCCCAGGCCTGCCTGCTACGGCTGGTCAGCGACCAACCGGCCTTGGTGGCGCGCACGGTGGCGAAGTTGGAGGATCACTGTGAACACCTTCAGCAAGGCTTTCGCGCGCTGGTCCATGACCTGTATCCGGTGGCCCTGCAACACCTGCCGCTGGGCGAGGCATTTGCGATGCTGGTAAGCCAGTGGCAAACCCGCCATGGCATCGAATGCCAGCTGCGAGTCAGCCCTGACTTACCGGCGTTATCGAGCACCAGCAAGACCCATCTGTATCGCCTGCTGCAAGAGGCCCTGACCAATGTGCTGCGGCACGCCGAGGCCAGCCAGGTGCGGGTGCGCCTGCAGTGTCGCGGTGCGCGTTTGCGCCTGTGGGTACGGGATAACGGGCGCGGTGCCCAGCCGCCGCAGCGTCCGGGTGTGGGCTTGTACTCGATGGGCGAACGCGCGCGCTGCCTGGGCGGCGAACTGAGCGTCCTTAGCCATCCCGGCGCCGGTTGGGCGCTGGCGCTGAACATGCCGTTGGAGGTGTCATGAATATTCTCTTGGTGGACGACCATGCCGTGGTGCGCCAGGGCTACGCCAGCCTGTTACGTGCCGTGTTGCCGGCCATTGACGTGCGTGAAGCCGCCAGTGGCGAAGACGCACTGGTACGCGTGCAGGAGGCCGTGCCGAACCTGGTGATCATGGATGTCGGGCTGCCCGGCATCAGCGGCCTGGAAACCCTGCGCCGCCTGCGCCAGCGCCTGCCGCAGCTGCGTGTGTTGTTTTTCAGCATGCACGATGAACTGCCCCTGGTGCGCCAGGCCCTGGACGCGGGCGCTTCGGGCTACCTGACCAAAAGCTCGGCCCCCGAGGTGTTGATCGAAGCGGTGCGGCGCATCCTCGACGGTCACGCTTATATCGAACAGGCCCTGGCCACCGAACTGGCCTACACCCCCGGCGATCAACGTTGGCAGGGTATGACGCCGCGTGAACTGGAGATTTTCCTGATGCTGGCCAAGGGCACGCCGATGCGCCAGATCGCCGAACAACTGAGTATCAGCAGCAAGACCGTGTCCAACCACCTGACCTTGCTCAAGAGCAAATTGCAGGTCAGTTCCCATGCCGAGCTGGTGCATCTGGGGATCGATATGGGAGTAGTGCGAGTGGCTGGATAAGCGGGCGCGTGCAGAGCCAACGACTGATACGCCCTGATGAGCAGGCCAAGCCTGCTCACTTTTCTCAGGTTCAGTAGTGTTCTAGCGACCCCAAGTGGTGGGGCAATCCGTACAACCTTCCATATTGGCGTCCTGGAAGTTCGCGTAGTGCTGGCGACTGCCGGTGAGGGTGGCCTGTTCCAGGTTGCTCTCACCGAACTTGGCTTCCTGCAAATTCGCATCGCTGAGGTCGGCACTTTGCAGGTCGGCCTTACTCAGCCAGGTCATTTCCAAGTCGGCCGCGCGCAGGTTGACCTTGTGCATCTTCGCCCCTGAAAGCCGCGCAAATTGCAGGTAGGCCGCGCTGAGGTTGGCGTTTTCGAACTGCGCGCCCTGGGCGAACAGCCCCCAGCCTTGCACGGCCATCAACGTGGCGCCGGTAAAGTCGGCCAGGCGCAGGTTGCTTTGTTGCAGGCTGGCCCGGGTCAGGTTGGCGCCCTGCAATTGGGCTTTTTCCAGGTTGGCCAGGTCGAGGTTGGCATGGCGTAAATCCGCCTCGCGCAGGTCGGCGCCGGCCAGGTTCATTTTGCTCAGGTTCTGGTTGCGCAGGTTGGCACCCTTGAGGTTGGCGCCGGGGCATTGGCTGTGTTCGGCGATGGTGCAGCCATTGATAACGAGCGGAGTGTCGTCGCCATCGTCGGCGTGCGCCAGGGGCAGGCAGAGCAGGAGTAACAAGGGCAGGTAGTTCATCGTGCGACCTCTGGGGATCCTGTGGTGAGCGAGCTTGTTCTGGTTAGCGGGCTTGTCGAATCGTCGCACCGCCCGCGCTGGGCTGCGCAGCGGCCCTGGCATTCCTCCAGCACCTCCCTGCGCTCAGGTCTACGACTGCTGCGCAGCCGAGCGCAGGGCAAGCCTGCTCACCACCGGGGAGCCGCTTGCTGCAAAAGGTGGCCCGGAATTCTCGCCGGGGGTTATTTTTGCGCGGTCTTGTTATCCCAACTCGGGATCTTGAACACCCAGAACGACCCACCCTGAGCCACCGGTTTGGTCAACTCGGCCATGTCGCCGCCCCACAACGGCACCGCGCCGCCGTAGCCGACGGTAACGCCGATGTACTGCTCGCCTTCCTGTTCCCAGGTGATCGGCGGCGAGACGATGCCGCTGCCGGTCTGGAACTTCCACAGCTCCTCTCCGGTTTTGGCGTCGAAGGCTTTGAAGAAACCGTCGCCGGTGCCGGTGAAGACCAGGTTGCCTTTGGTCGCCAGCACGCCGGCCCACAGCGGCAGAGCTTCCTTGTGCTCCCACACCACTTTGCCGGTGGTGGGGTTCATCGCGCGCAGGGTGCCGACGTGGTCGTCATACATACGCTTGATGCGGAACCCCATGCCCAGGTACGCCGAGCCTTTTTTATAGTTGACCTCTTCGGTCCAGTAATCCTCTTTCCACTGGTTGCCGGGGATGTAGAACAGGCCGGTGTCCTGGCTGTAAGCCATGGGGTTCCAGTTTTTGCCGCCCAGGAACGGTGGCGAGACTTCCACCGCTTTGCCCTTGGTTTCCCCCGGCAATGGCTTGGCTGGGCGCTGGCCTGGGTTCTCCACCGGGCGCCCGGTCTTCAGGTCGATATGGCTGGCCCAAGTGATGTTGTCGACGAAGGGGAAGGCGTTCTGCAACTTGCCGTTGCTGCGGTCGACCACGTAGAAAAACCCGTTGCGGTCGGCGTGCCCGGTGGCCTTGACGGTTTTGCCGTCCTGGGTTTTGTAGTCGAACAGCACCAGCTCGTTGTTGCCGGAAAAATCCCAGGCATCGTTGGGGGTGTGCTGGTAGAACCATTTCACCTCGCCGGTACTGGGGTCGACGCCGACCTGCCCGGACGTATAGAGGCTGTCGAAGTCGTGGGGGTTGCCGTCCTTGGCGGTGCGCGCCCAGGTATTCCACGGGCCAGGGTTGCCGGCGCCGACGATGATCGTGTTGGTTTCGGCATCGAAGCTCGCGCTCTGCCAAGGCGCGCCGCCGCCGTGGCTCCAGGCCTCGACTTTGCCGGTGGGCGTACTTGGATCATCCGGCCATGACGGCGCCTTCACGTCGCCGGTCGGCGTGCTGTCCTTGCCGTTGAGACGGCCCATATGGCCTTCGACGAAGGGGCGCATCCACACCTCTTCGCCGGTGTCCGGGTCACGCGCATACAACTGGCCGACCACGCCGAATTCATCGCCGGAACTGCCGTGGATCAGCAGCACCTTGCCGCTGACCTTGTCCTTGATCAGCACCGGTGCGCCGGTGAGGGTGTAGCCGGCGGCGTGGTCGCCGAATTTCTTGTTCCACACCACTTTGCCGGTGGTTTTGTCGAGGGCGATCAGCCGTGCGTCGAGGGTGCCGAAGTAGATTTTGTCGCCGAAGATCGCCGCGCCGCGGTTGACCACATCGCAGCACGGGCGAATGTTGTCGGGCAGGCGGTGGTTGTAGGTCCACAGGCGTTTGCCGGTCTTGGCGTCGAGGGCGAACACACGGGAATAGGAGCCGGTGACGTAGACCACGCCGTCGCTGACGATGGCCTGGGATTCCTGGCCGCGTTGTTTTTCGTCGCCGAACGAATAGGACCAGGCCGGGGTGAGTTTGAACACGTTCTTGTCGTTGACCTTGGCCAGCGGGCTCCAGCGCTGGGCGTTGGTGCCCATGCCGTATTGCAGCACGTCCTGGGTGCTCAGGTGGTCATTGGCGATGTCTTCCCAGGTGACCGCGCGGGTCTGGCGTGGCGGTTCGGCGGCAAGGGCGGCGGTGCCCAGGCTCAGGCTGCCGGCCAGCAGCAGGGCCTGCACGGCAAGGCTCAAAGGTGAACGGACGGGTAGCGATCTTATTGTCATGGTTGCAGTTCCCAGTGTCGGTTTTGACCTGCACAGGGTGCGGCGCGCGGCGCTGGCCGGATACGGAAAAACGCCCGCCGTGGCCGGGAAGATTTCCCGCGCCGCCACTGTTTTAGGCGTGCCCCACAAGCCCTACTACCAAGGGAGGAGGGCGCGACCACCAAAGCAGCATACGGCCCGCGCCCCGGGGTTTCTAAGATGGTTGCCAGAGCCTCTGCAATGAGGTGTTGCGTGCAATCCTGAGGGCAAAAACAATGACAACAACACACAATGCCTTGCTCGTCGCCGGTCTGCTGGTCGGTGTGCTTGGTGCCGGGGCCGCCTGGGCCCATGGCAACGTGGTCCCGCAAGCGGTGGAAACCAAAGGCCTGACCTCCATCAAAGACGCCGGCGTGCCGGTCAACGAGGACGGATGGGCGGCGGTGAACCCCTATCGCAATTCGCCCGAACATGACAAAGCCGTGGAAATCGGCTCGTCCGCCTTCAACCAGAACTGCGCCGCCTGCCACGGCCTGGAAGCCAAATCCGGCGGCATCGCCCCTGACCTGCGCATGCTGGATGTGGGAGAGGCCGGTGATGAATGGTTTGTCGAGCGCGTACGCCATGGCGCGGTGCGCGACGGCCGGGTATACATGCCGAAGATGGCCGACTACCTGAGCCAGGAAGCCTTGTGGGCGGTGCGCACCTACCTGGACAGCGTGCACGTCGAGGAGTGATGCCATGCGCCTGTTTGCCGTGGTGCTGGGCCTGGCCTTGCTGTGCTGCCACACGGCGCAGGCGCAGGTGCGCAGCTATGACCAGATGATCGCCGCCGGCGAAATCAAAGTGGCGGTGTACAAGGACTTTGCTCCCTACAGTTTCGAGGACGGCGCCACCCCCCGAGGCGTCGATGTGGAACTGGCCCAGGCCCTGGCCGAGGCGCTCGGTGTGCGGCTCAAGTTGATCTGGGCGCCGGCCGGCGAAAAGCTCGACGACGACCTGCGCGACTACATCTGGCGCGGCAGCCCCTTGCATCACCATCAGCTGGCCGACCTGATGCTGCGCGCGCCCTACGACCACGACTACGCACAACGGCGCAACGATCAAGGCGAGCTGGAAAACGGCCAGGTGGTGATGTTCGGCCCCTACCAGAATGAACAATGGCAGGTGGCCTACGACCGCCGGCGCTTGGATAAGGTCGCCAGCGTGGCGGTGTTCCAGCAACACCCCATCGGTGTCGAAGTCGACAGCGTGCCATCGTTTTACCTGACCTCGGTGTTCAACGGCCAACTCGCGGCCAGCACCCATCATTACCCCGGTGTGACCCAGGCGTTTGCGGCGATGCGCGCCGGCAAGGTCGATGCGGTCATGGCCATGCGCGGGGAAATCGACTGGCAGGTGCAGCAGGCCCATGACCCGCAACTGGCCTTGGCGGAAAACGCCTACCCGAACATGGGGCGGCAACGCTGGGAGATCGGCATGGCGGTGCACGAAAGCAATCGCCAGTTGGCCTATGCGGTGGAAGAAGCCCTTGAAGGTCTGATCCGCGACGGCCGTTTGCAGGCGATCTACCGCCACTACGGCCTGCGCTACGAAGTGCCCGACATGTACCAATAGGAGCAGGCGATGAACTGGCGACTGAGCTGCATCCTGGCCTGCTGGCTGCCACTGGCCGCCCATGCCGTGGAGGTCGACCCGGTGCCCTCGGTGATGTGGGCCTTCTACCACAAGCAACTGCTGGCCGACGCGCCGTTCGTGTTCGACGCGCGGGTCAAGCTGCTGGCGCCGCCGTTCGCCGAGGATGCGCGCCAGGTGCCGCTGGAAATCGACGCGCGGGCGTTCAAGGGGCATGTGGTGAGGATCCTGGCCTGGGCCGAGCTGAACCCGCTGCCGAAAATCGTCGACTTCCAGCCCAAGGAAGGGGTGCTGCCGTGGCTGGCGCTGCGCATCCGCATCGAGCAAGCCACGCCGTTGCGCGCCGCGGTCCTTACCGATGACGGCATATGGCATGTGGGGTCGGCGCTGATCGACGCGGCCGGCGGCGGCTGCACCGCGCCCAGTGTGGTGCGCAGCCAGCCGGGCTGGGAAGAGCATCTGGGCGAAGTGCTCGGCGGGCGCTACCCCCGTGGCGAATTCAGCCGCGTGCGCGTGCAAGTGGCGCACCCGATGGACAACGGCCTGGTCAGCGGTATCCCTGAGTTTTTTATCAACCATGGGCAATTGCGTGGCCAGGACGATCAGGTGCTGGCCGAGCTGGAATTGTTCCCGGCGGTCAGCGAGAACCCCAATCTGGCCTTCGACATCGAAGCACCGGGGCCTACTCGCCTGGTGCTGCGCGACAACAGCGGCAATGAGTTCGACGCGGCCATCCCCTGACCAGAAGGAGCGCGGCATGCGCTGGATTCTCTTGTTATGCCTGGGCCTGAGCCTGCCCGCCCTGGCGGACCTGGACTACGCGCTCAAGCCCCGGCTGATCGCCGCCGACACCTGGCTGCTCGAAGGCAGCACCGACAACTTTGCCAAGGCCAATGGTGGCAATATCGTCAACACCGCTTTTATCGTCACCGAGGCCGGCGTGGTGGTGATCGACACCGGGCCGTCGCGGCGCTACGGCGAAGCGCTGCGCCAAGCCATCGCCCAAGTCACCCCCAAGCCGGTGATCCAGGTACTGATCACGCACCATCACCCTGATCATGCCCTGGGCAACCAAGCGTTCAAGGACGTGCCCATCGGCGCCCTGGCCGACACCACGCGCTTACTGCACGAGCAGGGCGACAGCCTGGCGGAAAACCTCTACCGCATGGTCGGCGACTGGATGCGCGGCACCGAAGTGGTATTGCCGACCCAGGCGCTGCAAGCCGGTGTATTGAGCGTGGGCCAGCATGACCTGCGCTTGCTGGCGCTGACCGGGCATACCGGCGCCGATCTGGCCATTCTCGACCAGCGCACCGGGGTGCTGTTCACCGGCGACTTGGTGTTCTACCAGCGCGCCCTGACCACGCCCCATAGCCCGGGGCTGGCGGCGTGGCAGGCCGACCTCGACACCCTGCAAGCCTTGCCCTGGACCCTGATCGTGCCCGGCCACGGCCCGGTGGCCGCCGATGCGCAGCCGTTCGCCCAAATGCGCGATTACCTGGGCTGGCTCGATCAACTGCTACGCGACGGCGCCGCCAACGGCAGCGACATGGCCGAGCTGATCCGCAGCCCCATCCCCGAGCGCTTTGCCGCGATCAACCTGAGCCGCTACGAACTGACCCGCAGCGTCAGCCACCTGTACCCGCGCTACGAGCGCGCGCAGATGCAACGGCTGGATACCCGCTACTAAGGAACTAGCAATCTCGATACTGCGGTCAATTGTGACGAACGCCCCTGCGCCCAAGAATCGGCACCAGACCGGGAAAATTTCCCGGGTATAACAAAAAACCGCAGAGGTAGCCGTCATGACCCAACCCGCACGTCGCCAACCCTTCGCCTTGAGTGTGTTGCTCGGTGCCATCCTGTTATCCGGCCAGGCCATGGCCGCCGTGAGCGATCAGGACATTCTCCAGGACCCGAAAAACCCCGGGCAGATCGTCACCAACGGTCTGGGTGTGCAAGGCCAGCGCTACAGCCCGCTGGACACTCTGAATGTGGACAACGTCAAGGACCTGCGCCCGGTCTGGGCTTTCTCCTTCGGCGGCGAGAAACAGCGCGGGCAGCAGGCGCAGCCGATGGTCAAGGACGGGGTGATGTACCTCACCGGTTCCTATTCGCGGGTGTTCGCGGTGGATGCGCGCACCGGCAAGAAACTCTGGCAGTACGATGCGCGTCTGCCGGATGACATCCGCCCCTGCTGCGATGTGATCAACCGTGGGGTGGCGCTGTACGGCGACCTGGTGTTCTTCGGCACCCTGGACGCCAAACTGGTGGCTCTGAATAAAGACACCGGCAAGGTGGTGTGGAGCAAGCGCGTGGCCGACCACAAGGAAGGCTACTCGATCAGCGCCGCGCCGCTGGTGATCAACGGCAAGCTGATCACCGGCGTGGCCGGCGGCGAATTCGGCGTGGTGGGCAAGATCGAAGCCTACGACCCGAAAAACGGCGACCTGCTGTGGACCCGCCCGACGGTCGAAGGCCATATGGGCTATGTGTACAAGGACGGCAAAGCCGTGGAAAACGGCATCTCCGGCGGCGAAGCGGGTAAAACCTGGCCGGGGGACCTGTGGAAAACCGGCGGCGCGGCGCCGTGGCTGGGCGGCTACTACGACCCGGAAACCAACCTGCTGCTGTTCGGCACCGGTAACCCGGCACCGTGGAACTCGCACCTGCGCCCCGGCGACAACCTTTACTCGTCCTCGCGCCTGGCACTTAACCCGGACGACGGCACCATCAAATGGCACTTCCAGAGCACGCCTCACGACGGTTGGGACTATGACGGCGTGAACGAACTGGTGTCGTTCAACTACACCGAGGGCGGCAAGGAAATCAAAGCCGCGGCCACGGCCGACCGCAACGGTTTCTTCTATGTGCTGGACCGCACCAACGGCAAGTTCATCCGCGGCTTCCCGTTTGTCGACAAGATCACCTGGGCCACCGGCCTGGATAAGAACGGCCGGCCGATCTACAACGAAGCCAGCCGCCCCGGCGCGCCGGGCAGTGAAGCCAAGGGCACGTCGGTGTTCGTTGCGCCGGCCTTCCTCGGCGCGAAAAACTGGATGCCCATGGCCTACAACCGCGACACCGGGCTGTTCTATGTGCCATCCAACGAGTGGGGCATGGACATGTGGAACGAAGGCATCGCCTATAAGAAAGGCGCGGCGTTCCTCGGCGCCGGGTTCACCATCAAACCGTTGAACGAAGACTACATCGGCGTGCTGCGCGCCATCGACCCGGTCAGCGGCAAGGAAGTTTGGCGCCACAAAAACTTCGCGCCGCTGTGGGGCGGTGTGCTGACCACCAAGGGCAACCTGGTGTTCACCGGTACGCCGGAAGGTTTCCTGCAGGCCTTCAACGCCAAGACCGGCGAGAAAGTCTGGGAATTCCAGACCGGCTCCGGCGTGCTCGGCTCGCCGATTACCTGGGACATGGACGGCGAGCAGTATGTCTCGGTGGTCTCCGGGTGGGGCGGCGCGGTGCCGCTGTGGGGCGGTGAAGTGGCCAAGCGCATCAAGGACTTCAACCAGGGCGGCATGCTCTGGACCTTCAAGTTGCCCAAGGACCTGGTGGCCAAGCACTAGTTCTACGACCAAATGAGCAGTGCCCTCCTGCCAACGGCGCATTCGCCCGGCGGTGGGGGCACCTTACTATCGGGTGATCGCCTGTTGACCGACAGGCCCGGACCCAGACAGAGGCTTTACTATGATCTACGCACAACCTGGCACCCCTGGCGCCATCGTCAGCTTCAAGCAGCGCTATGGTAATTACATCGGCGGCGAGTTCGTCGCACCGATCAGCGGCGAGTACTTCACCAACACCTCGCCGGTCACCGGCCAAGCGATTGCTGAATTCCCACGCTCCAGCGCCGCCGACATCGATAAAGCCCTGGATGCCGCCCACGCCGCCGCCGATGCCTGGGGAAAGACCTCGGCCCAGGACCGCGCCCTGGTGCTGCTGAAAATCGCCGACCGCATCGAACAAAACCTCGAAGTGCTGGCCGTGGCCGAAACCTGGGACAACGGCAAGGCCGTTCGTGAAACCCTCAACGCCGACGTGCCCCTGGCCGCCGACCATTTCCGTTATTTCGCCGGCTGCATCCGCGCCCAGGAAGGCGGCGCCGCCGAGATCAACGAACACACCGCCGCTTACCACTTCCACGAACCGTTGGGTGTGGTCGGGCAGATCATTCCGTGGAACTTTCCGCTGCTGATGGCCGCGTGGAAACTCGCTCCGGCCCTGGCCGCCGGGAACTGCATCGTGCTCAAGCCGGCCGAGCAGACGCCGCTGTCGATCATGGTGTTCGCCGAACTGATCAATGACCTGCTGCCGCCGGGCGTGCTCAATATTGTGCAGGGCTTCGGACGCGAAGCCGGGGAGGCCCTGGCCACCAGCAAACGCATCGCCAAGATCGCCTTTACTGGCTCCACGCCGATTGGCGCGCACATCATGCATGCGGCCGCCGAGAACATCATCCCGTCCACTGTGGAGCTGGGCGGCAAGTCGCCGAACATCTTCTTCGAAGACATCATGCGTGCCGAGCCGCAGTTTATCGAGAAAGCCGCCGAGGGCCTGGTGCTGGCGTTTTTCAACCAGGGCGAAGTGTGCACCTGCCCGTCGCGGGCGCTGGTGCAGGAGTCGATCTACGAACCGTTCATGGCCGAGGTGATGAAGAAGATCGTCAAGATCAAGCGCGGCAACCCGCTGGACACCGAAACCATGGTCGGCGCCCAGGCGTCCGAGCAGCAATACGACAAGATCCTGTCCTACCTCAAGATCGCCCAGGAGGAGGGCGCCGAGCTGCTCACCGGCGGCGCGGCCGAACACCTGAACGGCGACCTGTCCAGCGGCTATTACATCCAGCCGACCCTGCTCAAGGGCCACAACAAGATGCGCGTGTTCCAGGAGGAAATCTTCGGCCCGGTGGTGGGTATTACCACCTTCAAGGACGAAGCCGAAGCCCTGGCCATCGCTAATGACAGCGAATTCGGCCTCGGCGCCGGCCTGTGGACCCGCGACATCAACCGCGCCTACCGCATGGGCCGGGCGATCAAGGCCGGGCGTGTGTGGACCAACTGCTACCACCTCTACCCGGCGCATGCGGCGTTCGGCGGCTACAAAAAGTCGGGTGTGGGGCGTGAGAACCACAAGATGATGCTGGACCACTACCAGCAGACCAAAAACCTGCTGGTGAGCTACGACATCAACCCGTTGGGCTTCTTCTGATCCTCTAATTGCAATGCGATCAAGTGTGGGAGGGGGCTTGCCCCCGATGAGGGAGTGTCAGCTTAAACAGCTGTGACTGACACACCACCATCGGGGGCAAGCCCCCTCCCACAGTTTTGTTCCCTGTACATTCGCGGCAACGGCGGCTGCAAGGTGTGGGCCGTGAGAACCATAAGATGATGCTGGACGACTACCAGCAGACCAAGAACCTGCTGGTGAGCTACGACATCAACCCGTTGGGGTTCTTCTGATCCTCTAATTGCAATGCGATCAAGTGTGGGAGGGGGCTTGCCCCCGATGAGGGAGTGTCAGCTTAAACAGCTGTGACTGACACACCACCATCGGGGGCAAGCCCCCTCCCACAGTTTTGTTCCCTGTACATTCGCGGCTACGGCGGCGACAAGGTGTGGGGCGTGAGAACCATAAGATGATGCTGGACCACTACCAGCAGACCAAAAACCTGCTGGTGAGCTACGACATCAACCCGTTGGGCTTCTTCTGATCCTCTAATTGCAATGCGATCAAGTGTGGGAGGGGGCTTGCCCCCGATGAGGGAGTGTCAGCTTAAACAGCTGTGACTGACACACCTCCATCGGGGGCAAGCCCCCTCCCACACTTTT